>CAZFQC010000121.1:0-7234 GCA_964520795.1 uncultured Brevundimonas sp. | reverse complement strand
CTGCAGAACCTGTTCACCAGCGCCCGCGCCATGGCCGACCAGGCCGAGACCCAGTTCCAGCAGGACGGCAAGGGCTGGGGCCAGCGCGCCATGTATCTGACCCGGCTGACCATGTGGCTGGGCGCGCGGATGGAATATCTTGAGAAGCACGTCCAGATGGAGCTGTGGCGCGTCCGCCGCGAGCGCTACTGGATGCGCTGGGCCCAACGGTTCATGACGCCGCTGGTGTTGATCGTCGGCCTGGCGGTTCTGGCGTTCGAGCCCGCGCCTGAGACCGGCGAGGTGGGCTTCCGCGCCCTGCAGGGCCTGGCGGCGATCCTCGGTGGCCTGGTCAGCTGGTTGTCCTATTTCCGCTGGCGCACGCCTACGGCGGCGATCCAGGACAAGCTGGGTGTCGACGGCTGGGTTCGCTACGCCTCCCTGGACGTCGACAACGCCGTCTCGGACCAGGTGCGCCGCGACAAGGAACGTCTGGTCGAATACCGGGCCCTGACGCGCGGCGGCCGCTGACACCGGGGGGCGGCCCAACCCGGCCACTAACCCCTCTTCACCCGGTTCCGACTCCGGCTAGGCTGTCCGCATGTCCGCGCCTCGATCCGATCGGCTGCAAGACGCCCTGCAACGCATCTTCGAGGGCGGCAAGACGACGCGCGCCAGCTGGTTTGCCCTGACCGGCGGAGAGACCCTGTTCGCCGAGGGCGACCCCGCCGACACCCTGTACCTGTTGCGCAGCGGCCGTCTGGGCGTCTTCCGCCGCGATCATGACGAGGATCGTCCGCCCCAGTTCGTCGGCGTCATCCGGCCCGGAGAGCCCGCCGGGGAAATGGCCATGCTGGCCGGCACGGAACACACGGCCGACGTCGTCGCCCTGCGCGACTGCGAGATCCTGGCCCTGCCCCGGGACGCCTTCTTCGAGGCGGCCCGCACCGAACCCGACCTGATGGTCGAACTGTCCCGGCTGATGATCCAGCGCGCGCGGGACCGGCGGTCCGGCGGCGGCGAGCCCAGCGTCTTCGGTTTCATCTCGGCCCGGCCCCGTCCGATCCGCGCCTTTGTCGAGCGGATCGCCGCAGCCATCGAAGCGGACGGCTTCACCTGCCAGGTCATCGACCATTCCGCCCTCGCCTCCGCGGCCGATTGGTTCAGCCGGGTCGAGGACGCCCACGACTTCGTCCTCTATGTCGCGGAGATGGAAGAGCCCGCCTGGGCTGCCCTGTGCGCGCGCCAGGTCGACCGGGTCTTCGTGGTCGGCAACGGAGTCATGGCCCCGCCGAACCGGCCCATGCCGCACGCCGGCGTGCTGGACGCCCAGCGCCGAACCGACCTGATCCTGATGCGCGATCCCCGGATGGCGAAACCCGCCAATACCGCCGTCTGGTTGGACGCGATCCAGCCGGGCCGCTGGTTCCAGGTCATCGAAGGCGACCAGGCCGACGCCGGCCGGATGGCGCGGGTGATCACCGGCTCGGCCGTCGGCGTGGTCATGTCCGGCGGCGGTGCCCGGGCCTATTCGCACATCGGCGCGCTCAGGGCCCTGCAGGAGGCGAAGGTGCCGATAGACTTCGTCGGGGGCTCGTCAATGGGTGCGGTGATCGCCGCCGGTCCGGCCATGGGCTGGTCGCTGGAGGAGCTGGAGGCCCGGATCCACAAATCCTTTGTCGAGAGCGACCCCCTGTCGGACCTGGCCTTTCCCATGCTGGCCATGACGCGGGCGCACAAGGTCGATCGCCTGCTGCTGGAGGCCTATGGCGAAATGGACCTGGCCGATCTGGTCCGGCCGTTCTTCGCGGTCTCGACCAATCTGACCAGCGGCAAGATCGAGGTCCACCGGCGCGGCCTGATGCGGCGGGCCATGCGCGCCTCCATCGCCATCCCGGGCCTGATGCCGCCCATCGTCATCGACGGCCAGGTGCTGGTCGACGGCGCGGTGTTGAAGAACCTGCCGACCGAGGTCATGCGCCAGATGCACAGCGGTCCGATCATAGGCGTCGACATGTCCGAGGCCCGCGGCGTCGACCCGGCCCTGATCGAACACCCGCCGTCGATCTGGCGGCTGATCGTGACCGGGGCCTGGCGACGGGGGCCGCCCATCGTCTCGATCCTGATGCGCTCGGCCACCCTGACCACGGACGCGGACATCGAAAGCTCGCGCGCCGCCACCGACGTCCTGATCCAGCCGACGCCCGACGGGCTCGATATCCGCGACTGGAAGGGATTCGACGCAGGTGTGGCTGCCGGCTATCTCGCCGCCACGGAATCGTTGGCGAAGCTGGACGGTCCCGTCACCGGCCTGCGGCGACGGCGTTCCGTTACCGACGTCGGGCTACCAGAAACAGCCGGGGAAACGGCATCAGGGTCACGCCATCCGGACGGGGCGGAAACGCGTCGCAAAGCCGCGCGCCGAGGGCGGAAAGAAAATCCGCGCGCATAGCCGGCTCTTTCAGCGCCGCCAGAAAGGGCCGCAGGGCCGTGCCCTTCATCCATTCCAGCACCGCATCGGGTCCGGTCAGGGCATGCAGATAGGTCGTCGCCCAGATGTCGACCGGATCGCAGCTCCCGGCCAGAACCTCGTAATAGACCTCGGGGGCCAGCAGGGGCGCGATGGTCTCGACGCCCGCCAGGGACGTGGCCCAGGACCCCTCGGCCGCCACCGCGCGCAACAGGGCGTGGTGCCGGGTCTCGTGGGCCATCGGCATCTGGATCGCCAGCACGCCCCCGGGGGCCAGGGTCCCGGCCAGCCGCCGGATCAGGGTCGAGTGGTCGGGCAGCCAGTGCAGGGAGGCATTGGCCAGAATCAGGTCGACCGGCGCATCGGGGTTCCAGCCGGCGATATCGCCCGGCCGCCAGTCCACGTCGGCCCCGAGAGATCGGGCCTGGCCCAGCATGTCAGCGCTGGAATCGAGCCCGTGCACCGCGGCACCCGGATGCCGCCGCTTGAGCAGGGCCGCATGCTGGCCGGTGCCACAGCCCAGGTCCCAGATCTCCCGCGGGTCCAGGTCACCGGGCAGGCGCAGCAACAGATCCAGGGCGGCGCGATCGCGCTCGGCCTCGAAACGGCTGTACTGGCGGGGGTCCCAGGCAGGCGGCGCGTCGGTCATCCCGGAAAACGCCTCCACTGGGAAGTGATGGTACCGCCTCTCAGGCTTGAACTGAGGACCTCCGGTTCCACAAACCGGCGCTCTAACCAACTGAGCTAAGGCGGCGCAGGCCCGCACGGGGCGACGCGAGGGCGGGTTCTAGCGGGACGGCCGGGCCTGATCAAGCAAGCCGTCAAGATAATCGTCTGGACGGGGTCGAAAATGCCCCGTGGCCCTGCCGGACAAACCAAAACCCCCGGCAGTTTCCTGCCGGGGGTCCAGGTCGTTGCAGACGGGTTTGACCCTAGTCAGCCGCGCGGAAGCGCGTCGTGAAGGTCACCCTTGCGCCGGTTGCGGCACCGTCCACCGTACGGGGCGAAAGCCGGGCCCGACGAGCGCCCGCGAGCGCCGCTTGGCCAAACCCTGCACCGCTCGGGTCTTCCGAGACAATGCTGCAGTCCGAAAGGCTGCCGTTCGGATTCGCCGTGCAAGTCATCACGACCGTGCCGGCCTCGATACCACGAGACATGGCGCGCTCGGGGAACTCACCCGCGGGCTGCCGGGACCAGGCCGGCTGCGTGATCACCGACGGCCGCGGCGGAGCCGGGGGAGCCGGAGGCGGGGGCGGTCCGGGAACGATGACCGGCGGGCCCTTGTACTCGACGCGGTCCTCTTTCTTCGTCGGCTCGATCGGCAGCGTCACCGGAGGCGGCGGTGCGTTCGGGACGACGGCCGGGGGACGCACCTGCAGCTTGGGCGGCGGGGGCGTGTCCGGCGGAGGCGGCGGCGGCGGCGGCGGCGGCGGCGGGATCGGCTCGATGATCTCGACGTCAACGGCGTCGTCCGAGTAGTTCACCTCACGCAGTTTGAACTGCGCATTGATGAAGTAGAAGGCCAGGACGGCGAACAGGAGGGCGACGACGAGAACGCTGACCAGCAGCACGCCCGGAGGCACCCCGAACAAGCCCTTGGGCTTGGGCGCGTCATACCTGGAACGGTGATATTCAATATCTGTCATGATCTCACCATTCCCTACTGACGATCCGTATCTTCACCGACCAGGGCGACGCTGTAGAAGCCGTTGTCCTGGAGCGAGTTCATGACCTGCATGAAGTCGCCGTACCGGGTGGATTTGTCAGCCCGGATGAAGATGCGTTCCTTGGAGGGATCGCGTCGACCGATCTGACCCGTCAGCTCCGAACCGATCTGGTCCAGTTCGACAGGAAAGTCGCCGAGGAAGGCCTGACCATTGCCCTGGATCGAAATGTAGATGGGCACGGGCGGGTTGGGAGCGAGCGGAGCAACGGCACGCGGCAGTTTCACCTCAACGGATGGGGCGGCAAGAGGAGCCGCCACCATGAAGATGATGAGCAGAACCAGCATGATGTCCACGAAGGGCGTGACATTGATCTCGCTGTTCTGCTCAACGGTGTACTTGCCGCCGCCGCCGCCGGAAAGTTTGGCGGCCATCGAGCTTACGCTCCCTTGTCGAGGTTACGCGAGATGGCGTTGGTCAGCTCGGCGCTGAAGCCGTCCGAACGGGTGCCGTACGCCGAGATGCGGGTGTTGAAGTAGTTGTAGAAGATAACCGCCGGGATAGCGGCGAACAGGCCGATACCGGTGGCCAGCAGCGCCTCGGCGATACCGGGGGCGACGACGGCCAGGTTGGTCGTGTTGGTGTTCGCGATGCCGATGAACGAGTTCATGATCCCGTAAACGGTACCGAACAGACCGATGAACGGACCGGTCGAACCCACCGAAGCGAGGAACTGCTGGCCGCCGGAGAGGCGACGGGCCAGACCGGCCTGAACGGCGGAAACGGCGTGTTGGGCGCGGGACAGGGCCGAGTCGGCGTGATCGCCGGTGACCGAGAGGCCAGCCTGACGCGACAGTTCGATTTCGTCGGTTGCCGCGGCGGCCATGTCGGCCAGCGGGTTACCGTCGAACTCGTCCGCGGTCGCCACCCGGCGCATGTCCGCGATCGTGCGGGCCTGGCGGAAGGACTCGAGGAACTGGTCGGTCTTGCGGTTCAGCGAGCCGAACTCGAACATCTTGATGAGCAGCAGCACCCAGGAGAAGACCGAGGCCAGGAGCAGGCCGGTCATGACGACCTTAACGACCAGGTCGGCGTCCATGAACATGCGGGCGGGGGTCAGCTTGCCGTGGGCCTCACCACCGACGAGGGCGGGTTCGGCACCGGCAGCCGGGGCGGCTTCGGCAGCGGCCGGGGCGGCGGCGTCAGCGGCCGGAGCGGCTGCGGCGGCCGGATCGGCGGCGGGAGCATCCTGCGCGAGAACCGGCGTGCCGGCCATAAGGACGCCGGCGGCGGCCATGGCCAGGAGGATGTTGGTCTTCTTGATATCGAACATAGTTCGCCAGTTCCTGCTGTTTGGTCTGACTTGTGGAACCCAAAAGAAACGGCCGCAGACGACGACCGCCCTCGATGAAATTCTTGCCCGCCGACAAGGGGAAAACGACCCCCGATCTTTGGAACGCCTCCTGACGCTTCCGGTTGCCTGATGGCTTCCGGCGCGGCGCCGACAGACTGAGGGAAACCGTTTTCCCCGCCTCCATCAACTGCCCGCAAAGGAACGCGGTCAAGCTCCTTTGGCGAACCCATACCAGAGCGTCAAGTGCGGGACGGTGCTTTTCCCCTCGCAAGGGAGCCAGCAGGTCCGAAGCCGAAGATTCCGGCTGAAAGCGACATTTTGATGATACCGCCGGGCCACGTTTCCCGATCGGGAAAAGGCGATGGTGCCTGGGGGCGGATTCGAACCACCGACACGCGGATTTTCAATCCGCTGCTCTACCAACTGAGCTACCCAGGCGCACACGTCGCGGCGCGAGGCGGCGTCTATAGGCGAGCGGTCCGGGGGTGTCCAGCCGTCTGATCAGTCTTCGTTGGGGTCGCCCGTCGAGACGTCGTCGACGCTTTCCGGAATGACATAGCCGCCGGTGAACCAGCGCTGCAGATCGACGTCGGCGCAACGCTTCGAGCAGAAGGGCTTGTATTTGGCGTCGGCCGGTTGGCGGCGACAGGTGGGGCAGGTCGTCATGGTCAGCCCTCGTCCCGGGTGCAAGCGCCCGGCGCCATTGCCGGATCGGCGATCAGATGGGCCCGCGGACCCAGTTTCGCCACCCACGGGGCCGCCAGCGCGGCCTCGCCCGGCGTGCAACGCATTGTGATCCGCGCGCTTGCGGTGTCCGACAGCAGTTCGAGCCTGAGGCGGCGTACGAGGTCCTGCGCCCGCTGTTCCGGTCGACGTCGGCCGTCAGGGCTGCTCAGAACCTCTTCCAGCGGGGTCAGCCGCCACGGCAGGGCCAGTTGCAGCACGCCAAACCGGTTGACCGGGCCGAAGACGACGTCCGGATCGCCGCCGAAGGCCTGTTTCGCGGCCGCCATGACGGAATCACCGTCCTGTCCTGTGCCGATCAGATCGACAGCCACAAGGCCGCCCCAGCGCTTCAGCCGGATCAGGCGCGCCGCCGCCTGCAGACCCTGGCGATTCGCCCGCGTCCGCGCCGGGGCACCGAAAGACACGCCCGGGGCCGGGGCGAGGTCCAGATCCACTGCGATCAGGGCGCGCGTGCGCTGGACCATCAGATCCAGGCCGGTGTCGGGAAATCGTTCACCGGGCAAGCCCGCCTCTTCCTCGGCTTCCTGGCCGGCCCGGATGGCGGCCACGCCCGTGACGGGCGTCACGCCGGGTGCCAGCCGGGCCAGGTTCTGCGCCACGTTCGGACCCGGCGTCAGCAGGCGCGGCGCGCCCTCCCCGGCCCCGATCAGCCGCAGGGTTGGTCCCTTGCCCCCGCGCGGCTCGGCCGAGACCTCGACCTCGACCTTCTGGCCGGCCGTCAGCCGATCCTGTCCGCGAAACGGCAGAAAGCCGTGCGCGACGGGTCCCAGGTCGACGAACGCGCCCTTCAGTCCGGGCTGGACCTCGGCGACCCGGCCAATGCAGCGCGCGCCCAGCCGGTACTCGGGCGCATCGTCTTCGCGCTGGATCAGCAGATGTTCGAACCGGCCGTCCCGAACGACCACGCCCCGGACCTCGCCGGGCGTGTCGTCGAGGAAGACCTCGAGGCTCACGGCCGCCAGCCCGCGCCGTTCAGCAGATTGACCGTCTCGAACAGCGGCAGGCCCATCACGGCCGGAT
>CAZFQC010000120.1:0-7279 GCA_964520795.1 uncultured Brevundimonas sp. | reverse complement strand
ACAACGCCGAGCTGAACGTCGAGCTGATCACCCCGATCGCCATGGAAGAGAAGCTCCGCTTCGCCATCCGCGAAGGCGGCCGCACCGTCGGCGCCGGCGTCGTGTCCAAGATCACCGAGTAATCGGCGACCTCAGCCAAGCATAACAGAGCCCCCGCCCGCGCAAGCCGGCGGGGGTTTTGCTTTGCCTGTCCTTCCCCCCTTGCGGGGGAAGGCGGGCCTCGATCCGGGACACGGTCAGAAGCGGTTGCGGCGCGGCGGCCTCGGGTGCCTGGGGCGGCCCGGGCGGAGCGGGTGACTGGCAGGCGGCGAGGGCGAGCAGGCTGGCGGAGGCGAGGATCAGGCGAAAGGACATGAAATTCCGGACGATTGAGGTCCGGTCCCAACCCCTGACCCGGGCCGCCTGTTCCAGCACGATCGCGGCACCGGCCGGATATCAGTCGTTGGGCTTGCCGGTTGCCGGATCGGTGGCCGTCTCGCCGGAGTTGGAGGAGCCTTCGGCCCCCCCGGGCTCGGTCGCGGGTCGCGGCGGCGTGCCGTCCTGCGCGGGCCTGCGCTGGTTCTCGTTTTCGGTTTCCCGGTTTTCGGGTCGGCCGGGCGTGGACATGGCGTCTTCCTCGGTGCGGGGGGCGTCATGGGCAACGCTCCATGTGGGGGATGGCTCCGCACAGACTTCGTTCACCATGAACACTCACCGGCCTGAAACGGCCGCCGGGTTAGACCGTGGCGGGAAGGGTGGTCCGTGGCGGATCGCCAAGGGACGGCTGCATGACTTCGCTGAAGGTGGACATCGTCGGGATCGACACGCTCGGCGAGGCGGAGTGGACGACGTGGCGCGCCATGCTGGCCGCCAACCCTGCGCTGGCCAGTCCCTATTTCCACCCCGGGTTCGCCCGGGTGGCCGGCCGGGTCAGCCCGCGGGCGGCCGTGGCGGTGTTTTCCCGCGGCGGAGAGACCGTCGGCTTCTTCCCGCACCAGCGGCGCGGCGGCGCGATGCAGCCGCTGGCCGCGCCGATGAACGATTATCATGGCGTCATCGCCTTCCCGGGCATGGCACCGTCGCTGGAAGAGGCTGCCGGAGCGCTGGGCGCCACCCGGCTCAACCTCACGGCCTGGGTGGGGCCGACCGCCCTCGGTGAGGACCGCCGGACGGTGCAGGTCGAGCTGGGCGATAACGGTTATGACGGCTGGTACGTCGAACGCCGGGCGACCTACGGCAAATTCTTCAAGGACAAGGAGCGGGCCCGGCGCAGCATGGAGGCCGAGCTCGGGTCCCTGCGGGTCGAGCGGGACCTGCGCGACCCGGCGATGCTGGACTGGCTGATCGCGCTGAAGCGCGACCAGTACCGGCGCACCGGCCGCCACGACATCTTCGCCTGCGGCTGGACCGCCGGGCTTCTGCATGCCCTGCTCAGGGAGGACGGCGACGGTTTTGGCGCTTCCATGGCGGCCCTGTGGGCCGGCGACCGGCTGACGGCGGTGGAATATTCGCTGCACGCGGGCGACCAGTACCATTTCTGGTTTCCGGGCTATGAGCCCAGCCTGGCGCGCTGCTCGCCCGGCATCCTGCTGAGCATGGACACCATGAAGCTGGCGTCGGCGTGCGGCTATCGCACCTTCGACTTCGGGTTCGAGGGCGAGCACTACAAGAAATATTTCTGCAACGGCTTCAAGCAGGTGCGCGAGGCGGTGGTGCTGAGGCCCGGTCTTGGCGCGAGCATGAGCCAGGCCGCCGTCGGGGCGCTGAACCTGGCCGGCGCCGGGCGCGGTGAACGCCTGCGCACCAGCGTACGTCGTCGCTGGGCCGCTATCGAGGCCTGCGAGACCACACCGGGCGCCCGGATGATGGGCGCCGTCCAGGCCGCCGGCGCCGCGCTCGCCAAGGTCCGCCCCTCCACCCAACGCCAACCGGCCTGAGACCGATGAAAAGCAACATCCAGACCCGCACCCGCTACGCCGGCCCGATCGCCGAGGCCGGGGTCCATCCACACAGCCTGATCGAGCAGGGCTTCGCCTCCGACGAGGCGCTTGCCGCCGTTCTCGACCGCTATCCGGCCGAACTGTTCGACATCAATCTGTACGACTACGACGAGGAGGGGCAGGTCTCGCTGCGCACCGGCGCGCGCGGCACGCTGAACGGGGCAAAGCTGCTGGAAGCGATCCAGCAGGGGCGGCTGTGGGTCAATCTGCGCTCGGTCGAGACCGGCTGGCCGGAGCTCTGGGCCGCGGCCATGGCCGAGTTCGGCGTGGTGCAGTCCGCCTATCCCGGCCTGAGGGCGGTGAAGAATGCGGGGCAGTTGATCCTGTCCTCGCCCAAGGCGCGCGTGCCCTATCATTTCGATGCCGCGGGCGTGGTGCTGTTCCATCTGCGCGGCCGCAAGCGGATTTTCGTCTATCCGGGCGACGAGACCCACCTGGCCGAGGTCGACATGGAACAGGTGGTGTCGCGTCAGACGACCGAGGAACTGCCCTATGTCCGCGCCTTCGAGGCCGATGCGCAAGTCATCGACCTTGAGCCCGGCCAGGCCCTGACCTGGCCGATCTATGCGCCGCACCGGGTCGAGAACCTCGACCGGTTCTGTGTCTCCCTGTCGATGGATTTCCAGACCTGGACCTCACGCCTGCGGAACGGCGCCCTGTTCACCAACGCCGTGCTGCGCAGTCGCGGCGCCCGTCCGCGCATGACCGACCGCATGGCCACGCCGGAACTGGCCGCCCGCTGGGCCGCCTCCCTGGCGCTGAAGCGGACCGGGGCCCTCAAGAGCCGGCTGGACAGCTTCGAGCGGGATTTCGAACCGGAGGTCGGTGTCGAGGACGGGGCAGGGGCCCTGCGCGGCTGAACCCGGGCGGGCCTTTCCTTACAACGAGGTCATGACCTCGATTTAAAGTGACTCGGGGCCGGAGCGGTCGCACCTTTCGGGCACAGTCCGGAGAGGGAACCCCGTCATGAAACCTGTCATCGCATCCGCCATCGTTGCCGCTGTCGCCGCCCTGGCCGCGCCCGCCTTCGCCAAGCCGGGCGACGGCCCCGAGGTCGAAATCCGCCACGCCGTTGCCCGCGTCGCCGTCATCGTCGAGGACCGCACCGATGTCGCCGTCGAGGTCGAACAGGGCGCGTCCGGCCTTCCGGCCATCGAGGTGACGCGCGTCGGCAATGAAGTCCGCATCGACGGCGGCCTGCGTCGGCGCGGCTTCCTCAACCGCCGCGACAGCATCCAGGAGTGCCGCTCCGGCCCCGAGAATGCCCAGCGTCCCGGCGACGGTGCCTCGGTCGAGGTCCGGGATCATGGCCGGATCAACATTTCGGATGCGCCGCTGATCGTCATCCGCACGCCGCGTACGGTTGAAGTATCCGCCTCGGGCGCCGTGTTCGGCTCGATCGGCCGCGGGGCCACCTCGGTCGATCTCGGCAGCAGCGGCTGCGGCTACTGGAATGTGGCCAATACCGAGGGGCCGGTGTCGCTGAGCATCGGCGGGTCCGGTGACATTCGGGCCGGGACGTCCTCGGCGCTCGACGTCGCCATCGGCGGATCCGGCTCTGTTACGGCCGGCGCGACCCGTGGTCTGGAGGTCGCCATCGGCGGCTCCGGCGACGTGGCGGTGGCGCAGATCGAGGGCCCCCTGGACGTTTCGATCGCCGGGTCGGGCGATGTGGTCGTCCGCGGCGGGACCAGCCCGGACGTGAGCATCAGCATCGCCGGCTCGGGCGATGTGAATTTCGGCGGCGTGGCCGGAGACGTCGATGTCTCGATCGCCGGCGGCGGTGACGTGATTATCGCCCGCGCCACCGGCGCGGTCAGCCGCTCCATCGTCGGCGGCGGAGACGTTCGCATCGGCAGCTGATCCCCCGTCAGACGCCGCGAGTGGAAAGGCCCGGGAGCGTGGAACCCTCCGGGCCTTTTTCACGTCTGCTGCTGGACGAAAGACCACTCCGACACCGTTTCGCCGCTTGACGAAGCGGGACTCAATCGTCATAAGCGCCAACTCTTGTTGGACCGGCTGTGCACCCCGCGTGTTTTTGGGATGCAGACGCGGTTCGCAGGAACGACCTGAGACCCTGTTCTTTGCAGTGACCCAGGACTTCAACGGCCTTCGCGGGAGACTGCGTGGGCCGATCGTTTTTGCGGACGTGCGTACTCTGAAGGCCTTACGGCCTGAAGACTCCGGTCTTTGAAATGGTTCACAGGGACGCAGGTTCGCCTGTTTGGGAAATACGACCGATATGGATCAAAGCATCCGCATCAGGCTCAAGGCCTTCGATCATCGCGTCCTCGACTTTTCGACGCGCGAAATCGTCAACACGGCCAAGCGCACCGGCGCGACCGTTCGCGGTCCGATCCCGCTGCCGACCCTGATCGAAAAGTTCACCGTGAACCGCTCGCCGCACGTCGACAAGAAGTCGCGCGAGCAGTTTGAAATCCGCACGCACAAGCGTGTCCTCGATATCGTCGACCCCACCCCGCAGACTGTGGACGCGCTGATGAAGCTCGACCTGTCCGCCGGCGTGGATGTCGAGATCAAGATTTAATAAGAAAGAGGCGGGATCCGATGCGCACGGGCGTGATCGCCAAAAAGCTGGGTATGACGCGTGTCTTCGCTGAAGACGGCGCGCATGTTCCAGTCACGATCTTGCAGCTGGATGGCTGTCAGGTCGTGGGTCAGCGGACTCAGGAGCGGGACGGCTACGTCGCCCTGCAGCTGGGTGCCGGCACCAAGAAGGCCAAGAACACCAACAAGGCCCAACGCGAGTCCTTCGCGAAGCTTGAGGTGGAACCCAAGGCCTATGTCACCGAGTTCCGCATCGATGCGGACGCCATGATGGATGTGGGCTCCGAGTTCTCGGCTGATCACTTCGTCGCCGGCCAGAAGGTCGACGTCCAGGCCGAGACCATCGGCAAGGGCTTCGCCGGCGCCATGAAGCGCTGGAACTTCGGCGGTCTGCGGGCGACCCACGGCGTCTCGGTCTCGCACCGTTCGCACGGTTCGACCGGTCAGCGTCAGGATCCGGGCAAGACGTTCAAGGGCAAGAAGATGGCCGGCCACTACGGCACGGAAGTCGTCACCACCCAGAACCTCACCGTGTTCCGCGTCGACGTCGAGCGTGGCCTGCTGCTGATCAAGGGCGCTGTCCCCGGTCACGAAGGCACCTGGGTCAAGGTTCGCGACGCCATCAAGAAGGCCCGTCCGGCCGACGCCCCGTTCCCCGGTGGCGTGAAGTCCAGGGGCGGTTCGGCTGCTGCGGCTCAACCGGCTGAAACGCCGGCTGAAGAGGCCCCGGCCGTCGAAACCACCGAAGGCGGTGAAGCGTAATGAAACTCTCGGTCATCAAACTCGACGGCAAGGCCGCCGGTGACGTCGACCTGTCGGACGCCGTTTTCGGCATCACCGACATCCGCGGCGACATCCTGGCCCGTTACGTCAACTGGCAGCTGGCCAAGCGCCGCGCCGGTACCCACAAGGTCCAGACCCGGAACGAGAACTCTCGCACCGGCAAGAAGATGTACAAGCAGAAGGGAACCGGCGGCGCCCGTCACGGTTCGCGTCGCGCCCCGCAGTTCGTCGGTGGTTCGCGCGCCTTCGGCCCGGTCGTTCGCGACCACGGCTTCTCCCTGCCCAAGAAGGTTCGTGCCCTGGCCCTGCGTCATGCGCTGTCGGCCAAGGTCGTCGCCGGTGATCTGGTCGTCGTCGACAGCCTGTCGCTGAAGGACGCCAAGACCGCCGGTCTGCGCGAAACCCTCGGCAAGCTGGGCTGGACCCGCACGCTGTTCATCGCCGGTCCGGAGGTCGACACGAACTTCGGTCTGGCCGCCCGCAACATCCCGATGGTCAACGTCCTGCCGAACGCCGGCCTGAACGTTTACGACATCCTGCGCGCGGACAAGCTGGTGCTGACCAAGGCGGCTGTTGAAGCCATCGAGGCCACCTACGCCGACTACACCCCGTCGCGTCGTGAAGCCGAGGCCGCCAAGGCCGCCAAACCGGCTGCCAAGACGAAGAAGGAGGCCGCGTGATGGCTGGCGCCAATCCGACCGCAAAACACTACGACACCATCCTGGCTCCGATCATCACGGAAAAGGCCACGATCCTGTCGGAGCAGAACAAGGTCGTCTTCCGCGTTGCCGGGACCTCGACCAAGGACGAGATCGCCGCTGCGGTCGAAAGCCTGTTCAAGGTCAACGTCCTGAAGGTCAACACCCTGGTTCAAAAGGGCAAGACCAAGCGCTTCCGCGGCATCATGGGCCGTCGGGTCGACATCAAAAAAGCGATCGTGACGCTGGCTGAAGGCCAGTCGATCGACGTCACCACGGGGCTCTGATCAGATGGCCTTGAAGACTTACAATCCGACATCGCCGGGCCGTCGCGCCCTGGTGCTGATCGACCGTTCGGAGCTGCACAAGGGCCGCCCCGAGAAGTCGCTGACCGAAGGCCTGACCAAGTCGGGCGGTCGGGGCGCCGGCGGTCGTATCGCCGTCCGTTTCCGCGGCGGTGGCGCCAAGACGCTGTACCGCAAGATCGACTTCAAGCGCCGGAAGTTCGCCACGGCGACCGTCGAGCGTCTGGAATACGATCCGAACCGGACCGCCTTCATCGCCCTCATCGTTTATGAGGACGGCGAAAAGGCCTACATCATCGCGCCGCAACGCCTGAAGGCGGGTGACTCGGTGGTTGCCGGTGAAAAGGTCGACGTGAAGCCGGGCAATGCGATGCCGCTGCGCTCGGTGCCGGTCGGCACCATCATCCACAACGTCGAAATGAAGCCGGGCAAGGGCGCCCAGCTGGCCCGCTCGGCCGGTGCCTACGCCCAGCTCGTCGGCCGCGACGCCGGCTACGCCCAGATCCGTCTGGGCTCGGGCGAGCTTCGCATGGTCCTGGACGGCTGCATGGCCACGGTGGGCGCGGTTTCGAACCCCGACCACATGAACCAGAACCTCGGCAAGGCCGGCCGCGTCCGTCACATGGGCTGGCGTCCGCACGTTCGCGGCGTCGCCATGAACCCGATCGACCACCCGCACGGTGGTGGTGAAGGCCGGACCTCTGGTGGTCGTACCCCGGTTACGCCGTGGGGCAAGGACACCAAGGGCACCCGCACCCGCAAGAACAAGGCGACGGACAAGTTCATCATCCGTACCCGCCACGTTAAGAAGGCTCGCTAAAGATGGCCCGCTCCTCCGGGAAAGGCCCGTTTGTCGGCGGGTATCTGCTCAAGAAGGCCGACGCCGCCTCGACGTCGGGCCGCAAGGACGTGATCAAGACCTGGTCGCGCCGCTCCACCATCCTGC
>CAZFQC010000119.1:5823-7341 GCA_964520795.1 uncultured Brevundimonas sp. | reverse complement strand
GCGGGAGGCGACGTCCGTCGCAATCTCCATGGCCTCGTCCATCAACCGTTCGGGCGCGACCACCCGGCTGACCAGCCCCCAGTCCATCGCCGTTCTCGCGTCCAGTACCCGGGCGGTGAACAGCATCTCGGCGGCCCGCGCATAGCCGATGTTGCGCGGCATCAGCCAGGCTCCGCCGTCGCCCGGCAATATGCCCAGCTTCAGGAACGGCACCCCGAAGCTGGCCGTCTCCGAGGCGATGCGGATGTCCGCCAGCCCGGCGATGTCGCAGCCCAGCCCCATGGCCGGCCCGTTCACCGCCGCGATCAGCGGCACCTCCAGCCCGTACAGCGAGCGCACGATCCGGTGCACCACGCGGCGATAGTTGTCGCGGATGTCCGCCCCCGAGCCCGCGAACAGGTCGCGCCGGTCCTTCATCGCCTTCAGGTCACCGCCCGCCGAAAAGGCCCGCCCCGCCCCGGTCAGGATCACGCAGCGCACGGACGGGTCGGCGTTCACCGCCTCGCAGGCCGCCGCAAAGGCCTCGCCGTCCCCGAGGTCGGGCAGGGCGTTGAGCCGGTCGGGCCGGTCCAGGGTCCAGAGTTCGATATGGTCGCGGCGGTCTCGGCGGATCAGGGTCATCCGCCCGATGTGCCGCAGGCGCGGCCCGGCCGCAATGTCAGGCGCCGGAGGTCTTGCCGGATACGGACCACCAGGCGCGCAGTCGGGAGGCCTCGGGCGCGTCCCCGGCGGCGGGATCGGCCGCCGCCGCGGCGGTGCTGACGTAGGTCCTCATCCCGACGGCGTCGCCGGCGTCGACCTGGTCCTCATCAATGAAACAGGCCCGTTCGGCGGTCGGGGCGTCGGCGCGACCGTTCAGGGGGTCGATCATCGGCGCGGGCTCCGCAGCCAGCGAAAAGTCGACCCCGCGGTCCTCGGACCAGCCGGTTCGCCATGGCCGCATGAGCGTCGTGGCGACGAGAGTCGCCTTCAACCTGAACATGGTCTCCACCCCTCGAGTAATTACTCTGACACAGGTTGCGAGGCCAGGCGAATGACGAACCCTGACGGGTGAATTGCAAAGCCCCGGACCTTGCGGGCCGGGGCTGGGTCGACTGTGGCGTGGTGGGTGCCGAAAGGGCCAGCCCGGCTAGTCGCGCTTGCGAAGCTTGATGGGCACGAAGTTGGACGGGTGGCTGACCGCGCGGTCGCCGGCCCCATTGCCGTTCTTCGTATTGACCAGCATCCCGCCCCACAGGGCGAAGGACATCATGGCGTGCTGCAGGTTGCGGTCCTTGTCTTTCATCTGGCGTCTCCTTTCGAGTGAATGATGAAAAGAGACACGTCGTGCTTTTCGGGAATCTCACCGTCATAGTCGTTTCGCGTCAGCCTCCATCTAAAGCCGCATCGCGAAAATTGCAAGCAGTTTTACTCCGCAACCGGACCATATTTCGCATTCATGTCACCTAACCCGCCAGCACCGACCGGCCCGCCCCGCAGCATCGCCACCCCCTGCGTCAAGGTCTGTATCGTCGACGG
>CAZFQC010000119.1:0-5723 GCA_964520795.1 uncultured Brevundimonas sp. | reverse complement strand
AAACCACACCCCTTCACCGCATCCCAACCGCCGTGTGCCACACATCAGGGGCTGCAGAAGCGGCGAGTTCACGACGGACGGCGTATGCGTTTCGACATCTCCTCCCTTGGTGTCATGGCCCTGGCCGTGGCTTCGTCGCTCAGCGCCGTCTGGTGGCTGAACCATGCCGACGCCCGGGGGCAGGCCCAGGCCGCCACGCCCGCGCCCATCTCCGCCGCCGTTCATGCGCCGGCCGGCGGCGCTCCCGCCCAGGTGCTGAAGGCCGCCGACGGCCACTACTGGGCCGACGCCCTGATTGACGGCCGGAACGGGCCCCGGGCGGTGCGCGTGATGGTCGACACCGGCGCCAGCGTCGTGGTCCTGACCCCCGCCGACGCAGCCCGCCTCGGCCTGCGGCTCCGGCCCGGCGACTTTTCCGGCACGGTCATCACCGCCTCGGGGCCCGTCCGCGCCGCCCCGGTCGAGCTTCGCACCGTCGCCGTCGCCGGCACCCGCGTCGAACGGGTCGCGGCCCTGGTCGTCGAACAGGGCCTGCCGTACAGCCTGCTCGGCATGAGCTACCTCGGCCGCCTCTCCTCCTTCAGCGCCACGCCGGCGGAGATCACGCTGCGACCCTAGGGGTGATTGGTGGTTGGTGATTGGTGGCTGCCGGGCCGATCACCGATGGTCGCTGTGGAGCCACGGAGCGGGCCACAGCAATCACCAACCACCAACCACCAATCACCCCTACAGAGCCTTCCCCACCACCGCCGCCGCCGTCACCAGCAGCCAGACCGCGAACGCCCGCCGCAACACGGCCCGGTCCAGCGCATGCGCCAGCTTCGCCCCCCAGGGCGCGACCGCCGTGGTCAGCACCGCCATGACGATCGCCCCGGGCACATTGACATAACCCAGCGACAGCGGCGGCCGCCCGCCCGCGTCCCAGCCGAACACGACAAACCCCAGGGTCGCTGCCGCCCCGATGGCCAGGCCGAAGCCCGAGGCCGTCGCCACCGCCTGATGGATCGGCCGTCCGCACAGGGTCATCATCATCCCGCCGAAACTGCCGCCGCCGATCCCCATCATGGCTGACAGCCCGCCGATCACCGTCCCGGTCACCCGCCGCCCCCAGCCCGTCGGCAGATCCCGCCGCAGCGTCACCCGCTCCGGCAACAGCCCCATCTGCGCCGCCACCACCAGCAGGCAGACGCCATAGACGATGGCCAGCCCCTGCATCGAGGTGAACCCCGCGATCCCCGCCCCGACCAGCGCCCCCGCCGCCACCCAGGGCGTCCAGGTCTTCAGCACCCCCTCATCCACCGCCCCGTGCGCCCGATGCGCCCGCAACGACCGCCACGAGGTCGCGACGATGGTCAGCAGCGAGGTCCCGATCGCCGTATGCAGATTGCCTTCACCCCCGACCCCCAGCACCTCGAAGGCATAGAAGACCGCCGGCACAATCACCGTCCCGCCCCCGACCCCGAACAACCCGGCCACCAGCCCCCCGACCAGCCCGGCGGCGACCAGGGCGGCGATCAGGGGGAGCAGGTCGGGGAGGGGGAGCATGGGCTGGCTTGATCCTGTCCGGGTGAACCGAAGACCGGTCAAACCCTCTGCGACGAAAACCCTGACCGTCTCACCGGTCATCCCGGGACAGGGGATGTCCCAATCCGGATCATTCCACTGTCTCGATATGAAGCCTGTGAAATATAAGACTTAATTCATACTGAACAGGGTGCTGACGAGCAGGGTTCACAAGCTCTTAAGAACCGCGATTCGAGGCGAAAACTTCACTGAAACGGCGATAAATCGCCCGGAAACCTGGCTTTCCCGGTTAGCGAAATGTGAAGATCTTCGGGCCCGACCGCTGGTACGGTCATTGCGGTTCCTCGATTGCCGACCATCCGGCATTGAAAGGAACTCTCAGATGAAAACCACTGTCTCCATCCTGGCGATCGCCCTCGGCCTCGCCGTCTCCGCCGGTGCTGCCCAGGCCCAGAGCCTGAACAACAACCAGCGCAACAACGCCACCATCCGCGCCCAGCTCAACACGACGATCGAGCACGTCACCGGTGACGTCAACGCAACGTCGGCCGCCATCGGCAACTCCTTCTCGGCCGAAGGCTCCAGCCTCGCGACCCTGAATAACTACCAGAACTTCTGGGGCGACGCCCGTTCAGACCTGTCGGCCTCGATCTCGTCGGTCCAGGGCGATGTGGCCGTGACCTCGGCCGCCATTGCCAACTCGGCCAGCATCGAAGGCGACTGGGTCGGCGTTCTCAACAACACCCAGCTGGCGGCTTACGATCCCACCGCCACCCTGAGCGCGACGATCAACAACGTCGCCGGTGACGTGGGCACCACCGCCGCTGCCCTCAGCAACTCGGCCAGCGTCGACGCTGACTTCGGCCAACTGGCCTCGCAGCAGGTCAACCAGGCCGGCGTCTATGCCACCATGAACGCCACCGTCCGCAACGTCGGCGGATCGGTCAACGCCACGGCTGCCGCCATCGGCAACAGCCTCAGCGTCACGGGCTTCTGAAACCACTGACTTCCCGGTGTCGTCGCGCTGCAACGCGGCGACACCACCGTCCTTGAAAGGTCTCGCATCATGACACGTTTCCGGTCAATCCTGAAGGGGTTCATCCTGGTCCTCGGCGGCGGACTGCTGGCCTCGCCGGTCCTGGCCCAGAGCGCCCCGGCCCGCGGCGGCTCCCTGGCCACCTATGAGGCCGGCTACGCCAACGGTCGCCAGATGGAGGGACGCACCTATGCGCCATCTTCCCAGGCCCGCAACGGCAATCGGCTGATCGTCAACGGAATCATCCAGAATGACGCCAACAGCTATTTCGGGTCGGATTCAGCCGGCGGCGATCCCGGGGCCAGCGGCGCCGACTATTTCTCATCCGGAGCCGGCAACAATACGAGCACGGCGATTGGCAATCTTCTGACGGTCTCGGTCCTCGGTTCCTGGAACACGGTGATCGTCAATTCGACCCAGTCGAACACCGGCGACATCACCGCCAGTGGCACCGTCGCCCCCACCAGCAACCCGCCGCGTTGATGCGCCGTATGGCCGTGTCCGGAGACCTGACATGATCCGTCCCTCTGTCCGACTGTCGATCATCGCCCTCGCGGTCGCGAGCCTGACGGCTGCCGGGCCGGCCGCCGCCGCGGCCACGATGCCGGACGGCGTCGTTCGTGGCGGCCGCCCCCATGCCACGGGCAATGCCACGCCCTATACGGCCGCCCTGACCTGCCTGGCCGAACGCAACCGAAACCTCGGGTTAAATACGCCCCGCATGGCGGTGGGCCGGATCGGGGATCTGACCGGACGGGTCGACTTTGATACCGGGGCCCGCGTCTCCCAGGGAGCCTCCCTGTTCGCCATCACGGCCCTGGCCCGCGCCGGCGCCCCGGTGGTCGAACGGCTGGACAATACCGTCTCCCAGATCGAGCTCGACTACGCCCAGAGGCATCTGTTGTCGGACACGCCCGAACTGGCAGGTCAGTCAGCCGAAAATTTCCGCCCCATCTTCGCCGGTCAGGTGGCGGGCTCCGAGTATTTCATCGTCGGCGGAATCACCGAGCTGAACTACAATATCCAGTCTTCCGGCATCAACGCCCAGATCGGCGAGGCTGCGGTGACCGGCCTGCGGGCTCGCGCAGGCGCGTCGGACTATGTCATGAATGTCGCCGTCGACCTGCGCATGGTCGACAGTCGCTCCCAGATCGTCGTCGACACAGTGTCCTTCCAGAAGCAGCTGGTGGGGCGCGAGATGAACCTCGGCCTGACCGGCGGCTCCGACGATGTCGGTGGCGTGCTCTCGGGCGGAGTCCAGGCGGTGGAGCCTTTGCAGGCCGCAGTGCGCACCCTGGTGGAACGAGGGATTTATGAACTGTTGGCTGGCATGAATGAGCCGGAGGCCTACTCTGGTTGCCTCGAACGGGCAGAGATCAATTCGTGAACGGCCGCACCCCGATCGCCGCCCTGCTGGCTGCCTCGATCCTGTCGGGGTGTGCTTCGGCGGGCTTTGATCCTGCGACCGGCCTCTATGCCGAACCGGTCGGGGGCGCGCCGGCGACCGCCAACGCCACCCCGCTGACGCCGGCCCTGACCTGCCTGGCTGATACCGCCGCCGGCCGTCGGCTCGTCGCGCCGCGTCTCGCCGTCGGCGAGATCGCCGACCTCACGGGCAAGCTGGATCTCGAGACGGGCCGGCGGGTGACCCAGGGGGCCTCCCTGTTCGCCGTCACCGCCTTCGGTCGTGCGGGCGTTCCGCTTGTCGAGCGGGCGGACCGTTCCGTCGCCGAGGTCGAACGGACCTATGCCGCGGCCCAGGTCCTGTCCGATGCGCCGACGGGGGTCGGGGAGGAGCCCGGACCTCTGCGCCCGACCCATCCCGGCCAGATCGCCGGATCGCGCTACTACCTTGTCGGCGGCATCACCGAACTCAACTACAATATCGAATCCTCGGGCGGCGAGTTGCGCGTCGGGGCGATCGATCCCGAGGACCCCAAGACCGGAGTCGGCGGCTCCCGCTTTGTGATGAATGTCGCGGTGGACCTCCGACTGGTTGATTCCATCTCCCAGGAGGTGGTGGCGATTGCCGCCTATCAGAAACAGATCGTCGGGCGAGAGATCCGCGCCGGGGTATTCGACATCCTTGGCGGTGTGGCCGTCGATCTTTCCGGTGGTCGAAGCACACTGGAGCCCCTGCAACTCGGCGTCCGGGCGTTGATCGAACGCGGCGTCTATGATGTGGCGGCCGAACTCTACGGCCTGACGGACTCGGCCTGTTTGCCCGCGCTCCACACCGTGGACACCGTGGGCGGCTACCGGCGGCTGCGCGAACTGCCGCACCCCGGCCTGACGCCGTCCCCGAGATCGGTCGCCATTGCATCCCTGCCGACTCCGGCTCCCGCTCCTCCGGTCGGGGCGGCCCCGACGGCCCCACCCGTACGGCCGGGCACAATCCTGACGCAGCCTCTGGACCTGCCCCGGCCGCCTGCCGCCGAGCCGCCGGCTCTGCCAGGTGAGGCCTCGCAGGCCGGCGACACGTCCGAGCGGCCGCGCATCGATCCACGCAGTTGGCGCGTGACCCGGGGCCGGACCGGCTGATTCCCGGTCGGCCGGGCCCTTGGCCCGAAGCCGGAGCGGCAGTGTTGGAGTCGCGGTGCGATCCCGCGCCGCCTTCCGGGCTCCGGAAGGTACCGGCCGCGGATTCGGCCTAGATCAACAACGCCCCCTCGTGCCGCAGCAGCCACCCCTTCCGCTCCAGCCCGCCGCCGAAGCCGGTCAGGGAGCCGTCGGCGCCGATAACCCGGTGGCAGGCGAGGATCAGCGGGATGGGGTTGCGGTTCAGCGCCGTCCCCGCCGCCTGGGCCGCGCCGGGCTCGCCGGCCCGTTTCGCCATCTCGCCATAGCTGATGGTGACTCCCGCCGGCACCTCCGCCAGCGCCCGCCACACCCGCGCCTGGAAGCCGTCGCCGGCGGCCGCGCCCTCCAGCGACCAGCTCACGCGCGACAGCGCCTCCCGGTCGCCGTCGAAATAGGCCGCGATCTCCCGCGCCACCGCCGCCGGCGCCTCGCCCTCGCTGAGCGCTGCGCCCGGATACTCCCGCCGCATCGCCCCGGTCAGCCCCTCCCCGAACGACAGCCCCCGCACGGTCCCGGCCGCGTCGCAGGCCAGGGCCAGCGGTCCGATCGGACTGTCGAGGCGGGAGAGGGTGAGGTGCATGGG
>CAZFQC010000118.1:0-7540 GCA_964520795.1 uncultured Brevundimonas sp. | reverse complement strand
AGTGGTAGATCATGGCGGGTGCGGGTCGCTGGCGTTCGACGGCCATGTTGAGGGCGTCCAGGGCGAGCTCGGTGTGCAGGGTATGGCGCATGGACCAGCCGACGATCTTGCGGGTGTGCATGTCGAGGATGGCGGCGAGGTAGAGCCAGCCCTCGCCGGTCGGGATGTAGGTCAGATCGGCGAGCCAGATCTGATTGGGGGCCGCCGCCTCGAAGTTGCGGGCGAGCCGGTTGGGCGCGATCGGATGGCCATGACGGCTGTCGGTCGTCCTGGCGCGACGCGGCAGGGCCGCCAGACCGCGCAGGCCGGCGCGGCGCATCAGCCGCTCCACGCGGGATCGACCAACCCGCCGTCCATGCCGATGAAGCGTGGCGTGCACACGCGGCGAGCCGTAGCAGCCGCTGCTCTCGGCATGGATCAGCCGGATGTCCTCGGTCAGGGCGCGGTTGGCGACTGACCTCTGGCTCTCCGGTCGTCCCCGCCAGGCGTAGTAGCCGCTGGTCGACAGCCCGAGGACCGCGCACATCACGCGAACCGGCCAGACCTGACGATGCTCATCGACGAACCCGAACTTCATCGGGAGGCCGCTCCGAAGATGAGCGCGGCTTTTTTTAGGATGTCCCGCTCCATCCGCAGCTGCCCGTTCTCTCGCCTTAGCCGGGCCACCTCTGCGGCCAAATCCGACGGCGACGGGGACGACGCCTGCGTTGTGGACCGCCGCGACGCCCCCGTCGCCTGCATCCCGAACTGCGTCATCCATCGACGAAGCACCGTCTCGTGCAGCCCCAGCTCCCTGGCCACTGCGCCGGCACTCAGCCCGCTGTTGGCGACCCGATCAACGGCCTCCCGCTTGAACGATTCCGGAAACACCCGGCGTTGAACACTCATCAGACACTCCTCTCCAGCTCCGAAAAACTAGCATGGGTGTCCACTGAAACGAGGGAGGATCAAAGGGTCGTCTCCGAGTAGGGTAAGCTTGCGAAGCGCGTTTGGCAGCAGGCCTTGATCGATCGTGGCGGCCTCCACCCAAGTGCGATCGTCATTCGGCTCATCATAGTCGTCAGGGTAGTCGGATCGGTCCATGGCGAGGCCTTCCGCACGGGGGCGTGCGATGGGACTGAGACTGCACGCGCAGACGACGAAGGGCTAGGGTACATGCCTCGTCTGGGTGGTCTGCGGGTTAGCGAACACGCCGCGCGCTCGCAGGGCGGCTGCATGGCGACGGTAGTCCGGTGACAGGGCCCGGGCGTCAAACACCCGCAGGACCCGGATCGGGTCATCCCAGGCGACGTTAGGGATGCCGAGCCCCACAATCGTATCGGCGCCGAGGAGGTCGGCCGCGACGATGATGTGGTCGCTCAGATCCTGAAGACACCAGCGATCGTGGTCGGCGATCGCCACGCCGGGCTTGGGCGGCGGGAATGTCATCAGCATGTAGCGGACTCCGGGGCTAGACGGCGTCTCCAGTGTCAGGGCCCAAGTCGAGGTCTGATTGGGCTCGTTTAAAAGGTCTTGGAGCCCGCCCACGATCATCCGACGCGAGAACCGCGATTCCTGGGCCAGCAAACGCATGGCGGTCTCATGATTGGGCGCATCGGGATGGCCGTCCGCAGCCTGCGCCGTCAAATACTCGCGGTGAAAGTCGCAGACCATGGCGTCGATCAGACGGCTGGGCCCGTTCTTCTCGGTCGTCGCCAAGTCGCGATCCGACCCGGCGAAGCGCTCCCAGAGGCCGTCGATCTCGCGCGACCGCGCCGGACCCGGGCCGTCGATCCGATACCCCAGTCCCTCCATCCAATTCAGTGTGGTGTGCGCCAGCAGATCTGGCTCGCGGAAACGAAAGCCGGCTCCGCCGCCGAGGGCCGCCGCGCGCGACGTCAGATAGGCGATGAAATCCGGGGCTGTATCCAGGCGGTTCAGCAGCAGGTCGATGGCGTCGCCATCGAACAGATGAACGAACTGGCCTCGCGTCGAGAGGTGCCCGATCGCGAACGGCGTCCCGTCCCCGCTATCGTCGTAGGCGAGCGGCGACCAGCCGGCCGGACGAACGGTCGGATCCTTGGCGGGCCGGGCAACGCCGACAAGGTGGTACCGGCGGCGGCCCAGCGGCGCCAAGGGGAAGGGGAGGGGCTGTCGGCCGCCCGGGTCCACGAACACGCGGGTCTCGGGCATTTCGAGCCGGCGCATCGCGCCGCCAAGCTGCTTCAGGCTGTCTTCCACCGCTGCGGTTGACCAGCGCGACCAGGCCAGCGCCTGCCCGGCGGCGATGTCGAAGTTGCAGGCCTTGTCGGAGAGGATGATGACGTCGTCGCCGAACGGGATGACGAGGTCCGAGATTTCCTTGCCCGCCTTGTAGGCCGCGCCGGGAATAGCCCAGGGCTTTAGGAAGGTCCGCTCGGCGAGTTGAAGCAGGTAGGACTCGGAGTGGCTGGCCGGCATGGATCAGATCTGGGTGACGACGACGCCGGCGCCAACATCGGCCATGAGCGAGCGAAGGCGCTCGGCCTGGGTGCGGGGCAAGGCGATCACCAGCAGCCGCTCCGCGCGCGAGGCACCGACATAGATTTTCCGGGCGTCCTCGTTGTCCTTGGCCGGGTCGCCAGCGGTCAGTGAGTCGAGAATGCCCTTGGCCGTCGCCGTCGTCATCACGACGCATACCGCCGGAAACTCCATCCCCTTGACGCTGTGAATGGTGCGGGCCGGATGGCCGCTCGGCGGATTGGCTGAGAGGGCCTGCATCAGCCCGTCGTTCCACTTCAGCTTTTGCTTGATGGTCCCGCCATTGGCAGGAAGCAGCGGACTGAGCAGGCGCCTAGCTTCCTCAAGCCAAGCCTGCGCAGTGGCGTAGCGGTCAGAAGAGAACTTCAAGGCGTCAGCCACAGCCAACGCGACGGGCCGCCAGTCGAAAACCTCGGTCCCGGCTTCGGTGAGGTGCTGATGGTAGGTCTTGACGCCCAGCCGTCCTTCTACCTGCAGCATGATGCGATGGATCGCCTCCAACGCCTCCTTCCGGCCGCCGAGCTCGAAGGAGAAGTGGAACTCGTTGACGGCGACGGCGAGCCGGTAGCTGAGATCGTGGACCCCATCGTCGGGCGGGTGACCCAGCGCGTTGGCGCCGGTTCTCCGGGTCGCGGCCACCACCGGACAAGCCTCTGGCGCGAGACCCAGCCCGTCGGTCAGCTCGCGGAACTTGACCCCGATCGCCGCTGGCACGCCGCCTTTGGCGGTGTAGGACAGGATCTGCACTTGGGTGGGCTCGTCGCGGTGTTCGCCGAGCGCCTCGTCGATCAGCGCCCTTTGCGCGGGCGGCCGCAGGGCGACGATCGCCCGAGCGATATGTCGGCTCGAGCGGAAATTGCCTGACATCGGCATGCGCTCCTCGTCGGTGAACGTCGCCGCAAAAGCCGCCAACTCCCGAGTCACGCCGCCGCGAAACCCATAGATCGCCTGATTGGGGTCGCAGATGACCTTCACCGGCGTGCCGGCCTTTCGGAACCAGGCGATGATCTCGAGGTCGACCGGGTTGCAATCCTGCGCTTCGTCGACCACAAGCTCCTGGAAGCGGCCGGCTAGGGCCGGGGCGAGGACCGCGCCGCAGGCCGGATCCCGCAGGCGCGCCAGGGCGAAGTCCCGCGCATCGGCAAAATCCAGCTCGCCCCGCTCAAGCAGTCTTTGGCGCAGGCTACGCGCCGCTGTTTCATGCGCCTTCACACTGCCGCGGAAGTTGGCTCGCTTTAGCTTGGACTCGATCGCCATTCCGGTGGCCCGGTCGAAACACTCGAGCTTCAGTACTTGGGCGGCCGGATAGGGCTGGATGTCTCTGGCGTCCTTATCGGGGATCAGGCGCGGCTTCTCCGCGCAGCCCTCCACGCCGAACGGGGCGATGAGCAGTTGCCACAGGAAAGAGTCGAAGGTGCCGATAAAGTGGGGAAACGGTGGCGTGTCGATCAGCCCTTCGCGCCGCAGCCGGTCCTCCAGCTCCGACACCGCCGCCAAAGTGAAGGAGAGGAAGGCGACACCCCGGCCGGTGCCGGGCCCCGAAAGCCCCTGACGCGCCCGCTCGACCATGACCCGGGTCTTGCCCGCGCCCGGACAGGCGGTCACGAAGGCTGACCCGCTGTGGGCGATGATCAGCTTTTGTTGGTCGGTTGGCGTGAAGGGCTGGGCGCTCACACGACGAGGGCCTCAATGGCCCGCTTCAGGTAGCCCGGGACGGTGAAGGCACCGTCTTGGTTGATTGCGTCGGCCAGCACTTGGGCGAAATCCCCCTTCCGCGTCGTCTCGAACAGCTTCTGAACCGCGACTGCCTGCGCAGCGCCGACCTGGGCGGCGGCGGCGTCCCATTTGGCTTCGGAGTTGGGGTGAAGCGTGAGGTAGGCCGTCTTCGTCAGGTCGGCGTTGCCGGCTAGGACAAGCTCGCTCTCCAGCGAGTAGTCGTTGACGATAACGTCCAAAAGGTCCTCGGCGCCAAGCCCCTTGGCCACCGCGGTCAGCCGCCGCTTACGGCCGCCGCCGGGCGTCTCTTCGCCCGCCGCGACCTCGCCGCCATCGCCATCGGTCAGAACGACCAGGCGGTCGGCGATCCGCACGTCGTCATAGGCGGTCAGGAGCAGCTTGGCGTAGGGCTCGAAGTCAACGCCGTCGATGGGCACGAACACGGAGGATCGAAACAAGCGCAGCTTTTCGACGTCGTCCTTGAGGACGAGTTTCTTGGCGATGACCGGCAGCAATAAGGCCTCGGCGATGCCTTCCACCAGCAAGACGCGACCGCCGAAAAGGAACGCCGACTTTGTCACGTCGAGATAGCGGTCGATCTTGCGCCGCTCTATGTCCGTGAGGGCCAAGGCTGCGAGGGGAATGCACCGGGTCACGCGCCGCGGACGGCCGGCCGCGATCACCGGGTTTGGTTCGATCTCCGGCATGATCTCGGCAGGAACGCCGGCCAGGGGCTCGACCGGCGGCTCGTCTGCAGGCACCGCATCTGGATCCGGCGCGGCGGGTAGGTGAGACCGGAAGAACACCAGCTTGCGGCTCTCGACCCAAGCCGAGAGGTTGGGCGAGTGGGTGGCGACGATGATCTGCAGTTCGCCCGCAGGTCCCTGATGGCCTTCCTTGGGAAGCCGCGACTTGGTCGCCTGTTCGTCCAGGAAGCTCAGGACCGCCGCCTGCAGCTGTGGGTGCAGATGCGCCTCGGGCTCCTCGACAAGGAAGAGGGTCAGGTCGGCGTCGTTCACCTTCTCCAGCTCGACCGCGATCGTGGCTATGTAGAGGAGGTTGGCGTAGCCGTGACCGGAGTAGCGAAGGTCTTCCGGCTCGATTCCATGGTCGGCCAGCTTGAACCGGAGGTCTCGGGCGATGTCGATCAGCTTCTCGTCATTGGCAAAGCCGAGAGACGCCGCTTGACGACGGACCCCGGCGGTCAGGGCCGAGAGCCCAACCTCAACCGCACCACCCACCTTCGTCAGGATTTCGGCATCAGCGCCCCGTCGTAAGGCCTTCGCAACCTCTTCGGGCGCGCCACCCTCCAGGAAATGATTGAGCAGGGCGTAGATCCGCGTGGGATTTCCAGACGCCAGCGCGCGTTTGGCGTCGCGCAATGGCGGTAGGTAGACGTGCCGAACGCTGTCGTGGCAGCCGGCTTCAGGGTTTCCCCGCTGACTGCCGGCCCAGAGCTGGGGACGGACCGGGAAGCGCCCTGTGGTCTCGTCGTACTTCACGCCGAAGACACAGCCTGTGATAGCCGCGTCGGTCGCGGCGGTGATCAGCCGGCCCTTCTGACCGGGGTTCAGGTCGGTGAAGGCAGCGCTGAGCTCGAAGATCCGGTTTGGGCTACCGAACCGTATGTCCGTGGTCTCGCAGTAGATCTCCCGCCGACCGCCAAGCGGCTGGGTCAGAAGCCGGATCGCATCGATCGCGTTGCTCTTACCGCCGTTGTTTTCCCCGACCAGGATCGTCAGATCCTCGCAGAACGGAATCTCTGCTTCCTCGAAAGAGCGGAAATTCTTGAGCGTGAGTTTCTCTAGATACACTAGGCCCTCCATCGTCAGGCGGAGCCGTCGACCTAGGTCGATTCATTCTCACGCGTCGGACGCGATGGTGGAGCCTGGGCTGTGTTCGGGCAATACGCCTCGGCTGAAGAGAGCCTGTCCGCGCGGATAGCCGTGGCCAGCCAATAGGCAATGAGTCGGTCTCCGCGCGCCCGGTCGCTTGAATGGCGTGTGCCTGGAAGCGATGAAAGGGCGGCTTCTGGCGCAATGAGGACTCCTCGACCGCTACGCCGCAATAGCTGCTGCTGCGAGATGGAGACTCTCTGGGCGAAGATGGGTGTAGCGACGGAGCATTTTCCAATCTTTGTGCCCCGTGACCAACGCGACTTGCGGGATTTGGAAGCCTGCTTCGAATAGCCGGCTCGTCCCCTCGTGGCGGAGGTCGTGGAAGTGCAGATCGACGATGCCGAGATCCTTGCACGCCCGCGTGAAGGCTGTGCCGGCAGAGCGGTGATTGAAGGGAAAGATGCGGGCGTCAGCGTTGTTTCGTGAGCCGCGCTGCGCCTCGATCAGCGCGACCGGATCGTAGCCGGAGACCGACAAGAGCGGGATTCTCTGATCGTTGCCGCGCTTCTCCCGAGGGTCCTTTCGATCGCGGATCGTGAGCATTTTGGTCCGGACGACAAAGTCGTCCCAGACCACACGGAATATCTCCTCCTGGCGCATCGCCGTCGCGATCGCGAAGCGGATGACCTGACCCATCGGAATGACCTGGCGGGAATTGGCTTCGAAGTGGGCGACGAGCCGTTCGATCTCATCCTCTGTCGGCCGACGATCACGTTCGGCGCCTTTGCCCACCAGGCCAAGACGCTTCAGTGCGAACCGGGCCATATCGACGGGTTCAACCGAGACAGACAATCCATGCACGGCAGCGGCGTGGGACATCACGAGCTTGATCGCCCCGATGTCGATGCTCAGCGTCATCGGGCCCGCGCCTTCTGAAGCGCGTTCACGGCCGAAATCGATGAACATCTGCCGATCCAACTGGGCGATTTTCTTCTTTCCAAGCCGCGTCTTCAGCATCTTTAAGGTCGCGGCCTTCGACCGCCTCGGCGCCTTCCCGACAGACTTCATGTCCGCGATGTGGAGGTCGATGAGTTCCCCGAAGGTGCGCAGCTTGGCGGCTCGAGCCGGGGTGGGGGTTTCGCCGCGATCGATTCGACCCTCGGCTTCGGTGGCCCACTTCCGCGCGTCATCGCGTTTGAGGAAGGTCTCGCTTATATAGCGCCCCTTCCTTCTGACCTGAGCCCGCCACGATCCTGACGGGAGCTTCGAATACGTCGCCATTTCGTGTGCGCTCTATGTGCACTGAGGTGTCGAAAACCCGGAAAAAACGTCGCAACACGTCGTAAATTTGAGTGCACACGCCGCCTTCTAACTTTTTGATCTTATTCTAATAATGCTGAAAAATCAAGATCGTAGGCTGTCCGTGGCCCCGATGATGGACTGGACCGACCGGCATTGCCGGGCGTTCCACCGCGCCCTGACGGCCG
>CAZFQC010000117.1:0-7628 GCA_964520795.1 uncultured Brevundimonas sp. | reverse complement strand
GGGCCATGGCGCTCGTGCAAAGGGCGGTGGAAGCGAGAAGCGCGGCGAGCGCGGCAGTGCGGATCATCTGGTCAGGTCCCCGGCAATGGTCGGGCGGCACCTTAGCGGCGGGTCGGGTTGCGGCAAGCCGGGCGGGGGGAAGTTACGGCTTTGTCATCTTGAGGAGTGGCCAGTGGCTAGTGACTGGTGGCTAGTGATTGCCGCTTCGCTGGCGGCGGAAGGGCGGCTCGGACTGCGCGGCTTCGCAAGCGGTGGCCAGCCACTAGCCACTAGCCACTGGCCACTCCCCTCACGCCCCCTCATCCGGAATACACAGCACCATCCCGCACGCCTTGCAGTGCACGGCGTCCGGATCATGCTTCTGCAGGCCGCAGGTCGGGCAGGGAAACCGGACCTTGTGCGGCTTGAAGATCGTCTGGGCCAGCCGCAGGAACAGGGTGATGCCGGTCAGCATGATGACGATGGACAGCAGCCGCCCCCAATTGCCCGGCAGGGTGATGTCGCCGAAGCCGGTCGTCGTCAGGGTGGCGACGGTAAAATACAGGGCGTCCAGATAGCCGCGCAGGTCGGGATGGTCGTGGCGGAAGGTGGCGTAGACGAAGCCGGTGGCCACGAAGACGAAGGTCACCAGGGCGGCCAGGGCCCGGGTCACCTCCTCCACGCGGGTGTCGTCATATTTCCGGCCCACCGTGCTCCAGAAGAAGTCCGAGCTCAGCAGGGTCCACAGACGCAACATCCGCAGGAAGCCGAAATTATAGACCGGCACCAGCAGGGTCGCGAGGATGAATAGGTCGACCCAGGTCGCGGGCTTTTTCAGCCAGTCGCGGATGTCGGTGTGGGCCAGGGCGCGGCCGGCGAGGTCGGCGGCGAGGAAGGTCGCGACCAGATAGTCGACCACATAGAAGGCCCAGCCGGCCTCGCGCAGGATGGGACCGGCGAGGAAAAAGCCGATGATGGCGAAATCCACGACGATGATCGCCAGCCGGAACCGCACCGCCGCGGGCGACAGACCGTGGTACAGGTAACGCATTCTCGCGCGGATCCGCAGACCCTCGGCCCTCGGGGCCGCCGGGGCGGGGTGGTCGGGGTCGGGCGCGGACCTGGTTCGGCTCATGGCCCCGCGATAACGCGGCTGGCTCGCGCAAGGAACCGGCAACCGCTATATGCGGCCATTATGACCCGCCCCTTCGTCAAGATGAACGGCGCCGGCAACGACTTCGTCGTCGTCAATGCGCTTCAGACGCCGTTCGCCCCGACGGCGGACCAGGCGCGCGCCATCGCCGACCGGAAGACCGGCGAGGGCTGCGACCAGTTGATCGCGCTGGAGCCGTCAAATACCGCCGACACCTTCATGCGGGTCTGGAACGCCGACGGCGGTGTGGTCGAGACCTGCGGCAACGCCCTGCGCTGCGTCGGCTGGATGCTGCTGCAGTCGACCGGCAAGGACCAGGTGACGATCGACACCCTGGGCGGCCCGACCACGGCGCGGCGGGCGGCTGACGGCCGGATCACCGTCGACATGGGGGGGCCGCGGCTGGACTGGGAACAGATTCCGCTCGACGAGGCCATGGACACCCGCGGGATCGAGCTGCAGGTCGGCCCGATCGACGCCCCGGTCCTGCACACGCCCGGTGCCGTCTCCATGGGCAATCCGCACGTCGTCTTCTTCATGGACCATGCGCCCGACGACGCCTTCGTGCGCGGGACGGGCTCGCTGATCGAACACCACCCTCGCTTCCCGGAGGGGGTCAATGTCGGTTTCGCCCATGTCATCGCCCCCGACCAGATCCGCCTGCGGGTCTGGGAGCGCGGTGCCGGCCTGACGCGGGCCTGCGGCACCGGCGCCTGCGCCGCCCTGGTCGCCGCATCGCGTCGCGGCCTGACCGGACGCGCCGCCACGATCGAGGTCGACGGCGGCCATTTGCACATCGAATGGGACGAGACCACCGACCACGTCTTCATGACCGGGCCGGTCGAGGTCGAGCGGACGGGCACGCTGGCGATCTGACGCCGCCTCGGCTGTTGTCCCCGCCCGTCCTGCGGCTTAGGAACAGGCATGGCCGATCTCACAGACAAACAGACCTTCTCCGACGAAGACGCGCTGGAGTTCCACCGCAGTCCGACGCCGGGCAAGATTTCCATGGCGCCGACCAAGCCGATGGCGACCCAGCGCGACCTGTCGCTGGCCTATTCGCCGGGTGTGGCCATCCCCGTGCTGGCCATCGCCGCCGACGTCGACAAGGCCTATGACTATACGTCCAAGGGCAATCTGGTCGCCGTCATCTCCAACGGCACGGCCATCCTGGGCCTCGGCAACCTCGGCCACATGGCGTCCAAGCCGGTGATGGAGGGCAAGTCCGTCCTGTTCAAACGCTTCGCCGACGTCGACAGCTTCGACGTCGAGGTCAAGGCCACCGACCCGGACGAGTTCATCACCGTCGTCAAGAACATCGGCGACACCTGGGGCGGCATCAATCTGGAGGACATCAAGTCCCCGGAGTGTTTCGTCATCGAGAGCGAGCTGCAGGATCTGCTCGACATCCCCGTCTTCCATGACGACCAGCACGGCACGGCCATCATCTCGACCGCCGGCCTGATCAACGCCTGCCACATCACCGGCAAGAAGCTGGAGGACATCAAGGTCGTTCTGGCCGGCGCCGGTGCCGCGGGCCTGTCGTCGATCGGCCTGATGAAGGCCGTCGGCGTCCGCGCCGAGAACACCGTCATCGTCGACCGCGACGGCGTGGTCTACAAGGGCCGGCCCAGCGGGATGGACCAGTGGAAGGCCGCCCACGCCACCGACACGCCGCACCGGACCCTGGCCGAGGCCATGGTCGGCGCTGACGTGGTTCTGGGCCTGTCGGCCAAGGGCGCGATCACCAAGGAGATGGTGGCCTCCATGGCTCCCAATCCGATCATCTTCGCCATGGCCAATCCGGATCCGGAGATAACGCCCGAGGATGTGGCCTCGGTCCGGTCGGACGCCATCATGGCCACGGGCCGGTCGGACTATGTGAACCAGGTCAACAACGTCCTGGGCTTCCCCTACATCTTCCGCGGCGCGCTGGACGTGCGGGCCCGGCGGGTCAATCACGAGATGAAGGTCGCCTGCGCCCAGGCCCTGGCTGCTCTCGCCCGCGAGGACGTGCCGGACGAGGTCGCCATGGCCTATCGCGGCCGCAAGCTGAAATTCGGCCCCGACTACATCATCCCCTCGCCGTTCGACCCGCGCCTGATCTGGTACATTCCGCCCTTCGTCGCCCAGGCGGCGATGGATACCGGCGTGGCGCGCAAGCCGATCGAGGACATGGAGGCCTACCGGACCGAACTGCGCTCGCGGCTCGATCCGTCCGCTGCCCTGATGCAGAACATCTCCGGTGCCGTGCGCGCCGCCCCCAACAAGCGGGTGGTGTTCGCCGAGGGCGAGGAGACCGCCGTCATCCGCGCCGCCTGGGGCTTCAAACAGGCCGAACTGGGCACGCCCGTCCTGCTGGGCCGTGAGGATCTGATCCGCCAGAACGCCGCCGAGGCCGGTCTCAACTTCGACGAGATGGGCATCGAGATCGTCAACGCCCGGGTCAGTGAGCACAACGTCGAATACACAGACTGGCTCTACGCCCGCCTGCAGCGCCGGGGTTATCTGCGCCGCGACGTCCAGCGGATGATCAACCAGGACCGCAACTATTTCGGCGCGGCCATGGTCGCCCGCGGCCAGGCCGACGCCATGGTCACCGGCGTGACCCGCAATTTCAACATGGTGCTGAAAGAAGTCCGCCGGGTCCTGGACGTCAAGAACCGCATGATCGGCATGTCGATCCTGCTGGCCAAGGGCCGCACCCTGTTCGTCGCCGACACCTCGATCCACGAACTGCCCAACGCCGAGGAACTGGCCGAGATCGCGATCCAGGCCGCCGAGACGGTCCGCAAACTGGGCAAGACGCCGCGCGTCGCCTTCCTCAGCTATTCGACCTTCGGCAACCCTCCGGGCGACCGCGGCGAAAAGGTCCGCGAGGCCATCCGCATCCTCGACCAGCGCGGCGTCGATTTCGAATACGAGGGCGAGATGCCGCCCGAACTGGCACTCGATCCCGACGCGCGGGGTGCCTATCCCTTCATGCGCCTGACCGGCCACGCCAATGTCCTGGTCATGCCGGCCATCCACTCGGCCTCGATCTCGACGCGTCTGGTCCAGTCGCTGGGCGGGGCGCACGTGATCGGACCCCTGCTGGTCGGGCTGGAGAAGTCCGTCCAGATCGTCAGCCTCGGGGCCTCGGTCAGCGAGATCATCACCGCCGCGACCTTTGCGGCCTATGACGAAGGGGCGGTTGCGGAGGGCTAGCGGTCAGGTCGCCCCGATCGCCGCCTTCAGCCTGCGGTTCCGGCGATCGAGCAGCCAGCAAAGGAAGACCGCGGGAATACCGACCGCCGCCGTTCCTGCGAAGAACATGGCATAGGCGACCATGAGTTCGTGCCCCTGCTGCAGGCCATCGACGACGACCCCCGAGAAGCCCTTCAGGAACTTTCCGAGCAGGGCATAGAAGGAGCTCAGCAGGGCGTACTGGGTCGCCGTATAGCCGATCCCCGTGAGGCTGGACATGTAGGCGACGAGCGCCGCCCCGGCCAAACCCTCGCTGAAATTCTCGACGAACAGGACGCCCGCGAACATCGGTGTCGAGAGGCCGGCCATGGCCATCAGGGTGTAGCCGAGGTTCGACATCGGACCGATCAGGGCCCCGAGCAGCAGCGTCCGGCCGAAGCCGAATCTGAGCGCGCATATCCCGCCGGCGGCGATGCCGGTGATCGAGCCTGCCAGACCAAAACTCAGGCGCATGGCACCGATGGCCTCCTTGGTCAGGCCCAGGTCGAGGTAGAACGGGCCGACCATCGGCCCCATAACGAAGTCCGGCAGCCGGTAGAGGCTGATCGCCGCCAGCATCAGCAGGGCGGCGGTCTTGTGCGTCTTCAGGAACTGGATGAACGGGCCGACCACGGCGTCGTACATGCCGCGCAGGGTCCATGGTGCCGCGCCGCCCGTGGCCCGGGCGATGGCCATCCGGTCCAGCGGCTCCCTTGCGAACAGGGTGGCGATGATGGCGATCGACATGGCCGCGCCCCAGATGAAATAGGCACCGTTCCAGCCGAACCAGGTCGCGAAGAACAGGATCAGGGCATTGCCCGCCAGCATGGCGAACCGGTAGCCCAGCTGATAGGCCGAGGTCAGCAGCCCGAGGTCCTCGTCGTTCTCGGCGGTCTCGATCCTCCAGGCGTCGACCACGATGTCCTGGGTCGCGGAGGCGAAGGCGGTGACCAGGGCGGCGGCGCCGAGTGCGGTCAGCCCGCCCTCCGGACCGATGATCGCCATGGCGATGAGGGCTGCACCCACGAGGAACTGGGACAACAGCATCCAGCCGCGCCTCCGGCCGAACCGGCCAAGGATCGGAACGTCGAACCGGTCGACGACCGGGGCCCAGACGAATTTGAAGGAATAGGCCAGGCCGACCCATGAGATGAAGCCGATGGCCGACAGGGTGACGTCGCCCTCCCCCAACCAGAGGCTGAGCGTCGCGCCGGTCAGCAGGAAGGGCAGGCCCGAGCCGAAGCCCAGCAGCAGGGTGATCAGGACACGGCCCTTGCCCAGCGCCTTGATCACGTCCTTCGTCGTCGCCTTGCGCGGCGCGGCCTCCGTGGAGCTGTCGGTCATCTGTGGCGTCCCTCGCAGGCGACGCCCCCGCGTCCCTATCCGGCGGCGACCTTGGCGCGGTCCGTGCGGTTCGTCCAGCGGGCGAGTGCGGCGCGCAGGGATTCGAGCTCCAGCGGCTTGACCAGATGGTCGTCCATGCCGGCCTCGAGACAGGCCTTACGGTCCTCGGCGAAGGCGTTGGCGGTCAGGGCGACGATCGGCGTGCGGTCGCCCCGGGCGCGGATGGCGCGGGCGGCGCTCGGGCCGTCCATGCCGGGCATGCGCATGTCCATGAAGACCAGGTCGTAGCGGGCCCGCTTCATGGCGGCGACCGCCTCGTCGCCGCTGGCGGCGGTTTCGACGGCGCAGCCCTCGCGGCGCAGCAGGGTGGCGGCCAGCAGGGCACCGACCGGATTGTCCTCGACCAGCAGCACCCGCGTGCCCGAGAACCGGGCCGGTGCGACCCGGTCATCCTCGGCGAGCGGGCCCGGCGGTGCGCCGGGATGATGGGCGGGGCCCCTGCCCGAGGCCGCCAGCACCCGCTCGGCCAGGGAGGCGCGGCGCAGGGGCTTTATCAGATAGCCGTGGAAGCCGGCCCCGCGATAACGGGCGATCAGCTCGCGCTCGGCCGGCTTGAGCAGGACGATGGCCTTGCCTTCCGGCGGCCGTCGGACCAGGCCGTGGGCACTCTCGCGGGCGGCGTGGTCGATCAGGACGATGGCGGCATCCGGCTGGACCGTTCCACCGGAGGCCTCGATCTGGTCCACGGCGGCGGCGTGGACGAAGGGGTCGGGACTGACCACCGCCACGGCATGTCCCGACAAGGGGGTGCCGCGGGCCGCGTCGGGTGCCGCCTCGAAGGAAGCCTCGAACAGAAAGCGCGCGCCGGGCCCGTCGGGCCGGTCCGACACGGTGACAAACCCCTGCATGGCGGCGGCCAGCCTTGAGACCACCGCCAGTCCCAGACCCGCGCCGCCGAAGCGGCTGGCGTCCGAGGCGTCGACGTGGCCGAACTCCTCGAAGATCCGGGCCCGCGCCTCGGCCGGGACACCGGGGCCGGTATCGTCGATGATGAAGGCGAGCCGGGGTGCCGTGTCTGAACCGCCGGTCCGTTCGACGGCGATGCGGACGCCGCCCGTCTCGGTGAATTTGACGGCATTGCCCGCCAGGTTGAACAGGACCTGCCGCAGCCGGCCCTCGTCACCGAGGATGTCGACGGCCTCCGGGGCCACGGACCAGGCGATTTCCAGGCCCTTTTCATGGGCGCGCGGGCTGAGCAGTTCGGCGACGCCGCGGACCAGCGCCTCCAGATCGACGGGGGCGTGGTCGAACTCCAGCTTGCCGGCCTCGAGCCGGGCGTAGTCGAGCAGGTCATTGACCAGACCGAGCAGATGTTCGGCCGAGGATCGCGCTGCCTCGGCATAGGCGCGCTGGGCCCCGTCCAGCCGGGTCCGCGACAACAGGCCCAGCATGCCGATGACGCCGTTGAGCGGCGTGCGCATTTCGTGGCTCATCAGGCGCAGGAACTGCTGTTCCGGAACCGCCGCCCCCGCATCCGTCTTCGCCCGCCGCGTCATGCCGATCTCCTCCGTCGACATCCTGACCGGCAATCCCTTAAGACCGGCTCAATCGGCCCGGTTAAGGCCGGGCCGGACTCAGAAGGCGCGGGTCTCCGGCCGCGCACCCGCCTGACGCTCGAAATCGCCCTGCGCCCCGACCGTCGAGCGACGATAGACGAGGGCCTCGGCGATGTGGCGGCGCAGGACGCCGTCGCAGCCGTCCAGATCGGCGATGGTACGGGCCAGCCGCAGGGTCCGGGTCCAGCCGCGCGCGGTCAGGCCGCCGGCCTCCCCGGCCCGCATCAGCAGCGCCCGCCCGGCCTCGTCGGGTGTTGCGAACCGGTCCAGGGTCTCGCCCGAGGCGCGGGCGTTGACGGCCTGGTCGCGGG
>CAZFQC010000116.1:0-7628 GCA_964520795.1 uncultured Brevundimonas sp. | reverse complement strand
CAGCCAGGTGATGTGGAAATAGCGGTTGTCGTTGAAGGCGTCCCCGAAGGCGACCAGCGTATCCACCCCCGCCTGCGCCAGGGCCCGGATGTCGACGCCGGGTGCCACCGCGGCCGTCACGCCGGTGACGATGGCGGCGATCAATATGACCAGCAGCGGATTGATGCGGGCGACGAAGCCCGCGACCACGACGGCTATTCCCAGAAGCACCAGCATCGGATTCTCCCCCTCGGGCGATGGTTGCGCCGATCGTCCGGCTCAGGAAGCCCTTTTCGCGCCGAAACCGCCGCCGCCCGGAGTTTCGATGACAAAGACGTCGCCCTCGCCCATCCCGACCTCGGCGGTCGCTCCCAGTAACTCGACGGTGCCGTCCGCCCGCTCGACCCGGTTGACCCCGACAGCCCCGCTTTCGCCGCCGGCCAGTCCGAACGGGGCCGTCCGCCGGTGATTGGACAGGATCGCCGCGGTCAGGGGTTCAAGGAACCGCACCCGGCGGACCGCGCCGTCGCCGCCCCGGTTGGCACCGTCCCCGCCCGAGCCGCGCCGAATGGAGAATTCCTCCAGCAGCACGGGGAAGCGCGTCTCCAGCACCTCCGGATCGGTCAGCCGGCTGTTGGTCATATGGGTCTGGACCGCCGCGGTTCCGTCGAAGCCGGGTCCGGCGCCCGAGCCGCCGGCGATGGTCTCGTAGTACTGGCGCGTCTCGTCGCCGAAGGTGAAATTGTTCATCGTCCCCTGACTGGCCGCGAGCACGCCGAGGGCCCCGTAAAGGCAGTCGACGACGGCCTGACTGGTCTCGACGTTGCCGGCCACGACCGCCGCCGGATAGCGCGGGTTCAGCATCGACCCCTCGGGAACGATCAGCCGGATCGGCTTCAGACAGCCCTCGTTCAGCGGGATGGCGTCCTCCACCAGGGTGCGGAAGACGTACAGGGTCGCGGCCCGCGCGATCGAAAGCGGGGCGTTGAAGTTGTTCGGCAACTGGTCGCTCGTGCCGGTGAAGTCGACAACGGCGCTGCGGGCCTCCGCGTCGACCTCGATCCGCACCCGGATGACGGCGCCGTCGTCCATCTCAAGGGCGAATGCCCCCGGCTTGAGGGCCGCGATGGCGCGGCGCACGGCTTCTTCAGCATTGTCCTGGACGTGCCCCATATAGGCGGCGACGACCGGGCGTCCGAACTCGGCGACCATGCCGGCCAGCGCGTCGCCGCCACGGGCGCAGGAGGCGACCTGGGCCTTCAGGTCGGCCATGTTCTGGTCGACGTTGCGTGACGGCCAGCGGCCCGAGGCGAACAGGGCCCTTGTCTCCGCGTCCCGGAGTCGGCCTGCATCGATCAGCAGGAAGTCGTCGATCAGAACCCCTTCCTCCTCGACCGTGCGAGAAGCGGGCGGCATCGATCCCGGGGTGATCCCGCCGACATCGGCGTGATGGCCGCGCGCCGCGACGAAGAAGGCCGGCGCGTCGTCGGCCTCGAGGAAGACCGGCATGATCACCGTGATGTCCGGCAGATGGGTGCCGCCATTGTAGGGGGCGTTGAGCATATAGACGTCGCCGCGCTTCATGCCCCGACCGTCCGCGCGCGACCCTCGTGAGGCGATGACAGTGCGGATGCTCTCGCCCATGGAGCCGAGGTGGACCGGGATGTGCGGGGCATTGGCGATCAGCGCGCCGGTTGCATCGAAGATGGCGCAGGAGAAGTCGAGCCGCTCCTTGATGTTGACCGAATAGGCCGTCGCCCGCAGCGCTTCGCCCATCTGTTCGGCGCAGGCCATGAAGCGGCTGTTGAACACCTCCAGCATGATTGGATCGACCGCCGTACCCATGGCTGTGCGCGCGGGCAGGGGGACGGTGCGCTCGAGGATCAGGTTCAGCGAAACGTCAGCCGAGGCGCGCCAGCCCGGCTCGACGACCGTGGTTCCGGTATCCTCCAGAATAATCGCGGGGCCGTCGACGGTCGCCCCCGGACCGAAGTCGGCGCGGCGATAGACCGGCGCTTCCTGGCCGGTGCCTGCCATTCGAACCGGTATGCGCGCGATGGCGACCGGACCCAGGCCCGATGCGCCGCCCACGAGCGTCGATGGGGTCTGGCCGGAGACGGCGACCGCCTCGGCCTCCAGGGCCTCGACCAGCAGGGCCTTGTCCTCGGCGAAGAAGCCGAACCGGAGCCGGTGCAGGGCCTCGAAGGCGGCGCGCATCTCCCCGGCAGGACCGAAGGGAACGACCAGCGGGGTGTCGGACCCTGCAAACTTGATCTCGGCCCGCACCAGGGTGGTCAGCGCTGCATCCGTGAAGCCCTGGGCAATCAGGTCGCCGCGCGCCTGACGTTTGAGAGCCGCGACACGATCGGCCAGGGCAGCGTCGCCCGCGGCGTCCAGCGGGGCGGCCACTGTCGCCTGCCGGATGGAGCGAACCTCGGCCAGGCCCATGCCCCAGGCCGACAGCACGCCCGCGAACGGGTGCAGCATGATGCGGGTCATGCCGAGGGCGTCGGCGACCAGACAGGCGTGCTGGCCGCCCGCCCCGCCGAAGCAGTTCAGTACATAGCGGGTGACGTCATAGCCGCGCTGGATAGAGACCGACTTGATCGCCTCGGCCATGTTCTGGACGGCGATGGTGACAAAGCCCTCGGCCAGCGATTCCGGCGTCACCTCGCGTCCGGTGGCGCGCTGGACCTCGACGGCCAGCGCCTCGAATTTCGATGTCACCGCGAAGGCGTCGAGTGGCTGATCGCCGTTCGGGCCGAACACCGCCGGGAACTGATCGGGCCGCAGCTTGCCCAGCATGACGTTGCAGTCGGTCACCGTCAGCGGTCCGCCCCGGCGATAGGCGGCCGGCCCCGGTACAGCGCCGGCGGACTCCGGCCCCACACGCAGCCGCGAGCCGTCAAAGCGGCAGATCGAACCGCCACCGGCCGCCACCGTATGGATGCTCAGCATCGGCGCGCGCAGTCGCACCCCCGCGACCACGGCTTCGGAGGTCCGTTCATGGTCGCCGGCGAAGTGGCAGACGTCGGTTGAGGTCCCGCCCATGTCGAAACCGATCACCCGGTCGAAGCCCGCCGCCTGGGCCGTCCCGGCCATGCCGACCACGCCGCCGGCGGGCCCCGAGAGGATGGCGTCCTTGCCGCGGAACGCGCCGGCGGCTGTCAGTCCGCCGCTCGATTGCATGAAGAGCAGCGGCGTTCCGGGTCCGAGGTCCTCGCCGACCCTGTCGACATAGGCCCGGAGGATCGGCGAGAGATAGGCATCCGCCACCGTCGTGTCGCCGCGCCCGATCAGCTTGATCAGAGCCCCGACCTCATGACTGACCGAGATCTGTTCGAAACCGATCTCGCGGGCGATCGTCGCCAGCCGTCGCTCGTGGTCGTCAAAGCGCCAGCCGTGCGCAAGGGCGATGGCGACCGCCCGGAAACCGGCGGCCCGCGCTGCCTGCAGGTCCGTGCGGGCCTGCGCCTCATCCAGGGCACGGTCGAGGGTCCCGTCGGCCCGCATCCGCTCATCGATCTCGATCACCGGACCATGGAGCTGGTCATTGAGCACGATGTGGCGGGCGAACAGGTCGGGCCGGCTCTGCCAGCCGATGCGAAGGGCGTCGCCGAAGCCGCGGGTGATCACCAGGACGACGGGCTCGCCCTTGCGCTCCAGCAGGGCATTGGTCGCCACCGTGGTGCCCATCCGAACCTCGTCGACGAGGCCGGCGGGGAGGGGGCCGGTCGCGATCCCGAGGATCCGCCGCACGCCCTCGACCGCCGCATCGGCATATTGCTCGGGATTGTCCGACAACAGTTTACAGGTCTGCAGCGAGCCGTCCGGGGCCCGGGCGACGATGTCGGTGAAGGTGCCGCCCCGGTCGATCCAGAAGCGCCAGCCCGCCGTCGTCCCGGTCTGCGCTGCGCTCATGAAGGGGCTCCGACTCGTTCCACGGGACCAGCTTATCGCAGACTTCGTGGCGTCTGTTCGCCTTGAGGTCTGTCGCAAGGCCGCGCCGGTTGCTAGATCGACCGGACCACGTCAAGGACGCGACATGACCGACACGATCGAACTGTCCCACTGGATCAACGGCGAGCGGGTCTCCGCAGACCGGCCGGGCGAAAGCCTCAATCCGTCGGACACCCGCGAGGTCGTCGCCCGCACCCCCGACGGCGGCGAGGCCGAGGTCAATGCGGCGGTGGCGGCGGCCAGGGCGGCCTTCACCGGCTGGTCAGAGGCTTCGCCGGAAGTCCGCTCCGACGTGCTCGACCGCGCCGGGACGCTGGTGATGGAGCGGCGCGAGACTCTCGGCCGGCTGCTGTCGCGCGAGGAGGGCAAGACCCTGGCCGAGGGGATCGGCGAGACGGTCCGCGCCGGCCGGGTGCTGAAATATTTCGCGGGCGAGGCCCTGCGGGTCCACGGCCAGAACCTGGCCTCGGTCCGGCCGGGGGTGGAAATCCAGACCTATCGGCAGGCGGTCGGCGTCTATGGTCTGATCACGCCCTGGAATTTCCCCATCGCCATCCCCGCCTGGAAGGCGGCCCCTGCGCTGGCGTTCGGCAATACGGTGGTCATGAAGCCTGCCGGGCCCACGCCCGCCACGGCAGAGGCCCTGATCGCCATCCTGCATGAGGCGGGCCTGCCCAAGGGCGTGCTCAACATGGTCATCGGACGTGGTCGGGTCGGGCAGGCCCTGGTCGATCATCCGGACGTGGTCGGCCTCAGCTTCACCGGCTCGCAGGGCGTCGGCGCGGGCGTGGCCGCCGGGGCGGTTCGCCGTCAGGCGCGGGTCCAGCTGGAGATGGGCGGCAAGAACCCGCTGATCGTGCTGGACGATGCCGACCTCGACCGGGCGGTGCAGATCGCCCTCGACGGTTCCTTCTTCGCCACCGGCCAGCGCTGCACGGCCTCCAGCCGCCTGATCGTCCAGGACGGCATCCACGACCGCTTCGTCGCAGCCCTGGCCGAGCGGGTCGCGGCCCTGCGCGTCGGCGACGCCCTCGACCCGCAGACCCAGATGGGCCCGGCCGTGTCCGAGGATCAGATGGAGACCTCCTACCGCTACATCGCGGTGGCGCGCGGCGAGGGCGGCCGGGTGGTCACCGGCGGCGAGCGGCTGCAGATGGAAAAGCCGGGCTGGTACGTCCAGCCGACCCTGATCGCCGATACCGAAGCCGGCATGCGGATCAACAATGAAGAGGTCTTCGGCCCCGTCGCCTCGACCATCCGCGTCAAGGACTATGAGCAGGCGCTGGAGATCGCCAATGGCGTCGAGTTCGGCCTCTCGGCCGGGATCGTCACCAGCTCGCTGAAACACGCCCGCGACTTCCAGCGGCGGGCGAAGGCCGGCATGACGATGGTCAATCTGCCGACCGCCGGCGTCGACTATCACGTCCCGTTCGGCGGTTCGAAATCCTCAAGCTATGGCGCGCGCGAGCAGGGGTTCGCGGCGGTGGAGTTCTTCACCCAGACCAAGACGAGCTATTCCGCCGGCTGATAACAGCGTTGTCGGGCGCTTGCCAGTCGCAGGGATCAGGGACAACCTGAGCTGACACGATCATGCGTTGATGCGACCGAGGGGACTATGGAAGGGACCGTGGGCCTGCCGCCGGTAAGGACGATCAGTCTGCTGGCACCCTTTGGTTGGCTTGCCGGCGGCTTTCGGGATCTGACGAGAGCGCCAGTGCCCCTGCTGCTGTACGGACTGGCTATTGCGGCTGCCAGCTTCGCGCTCTGCTATGGCCTCTACGCCACCAACGGCGCGTTTCCGGTCATGGCCCTGACAGCGGGTTTTGTCATAATCGCACCCGTGCTTGCCATGGGGCCGTACGAAGCCGGTCGCCGGATCGGGATGGGAGAGCGGCCGGGCCTGGGCCAGATTCTGTTTGTCCGATCCGCCTTCCGCCAGGATGTCGCCTATCTCAGCCTGCTGCTGGTGCTGATCTATTTCCTGTGGGGGCGGGTCGCCCAGATCGTCTACGGCCTCTCGACCTATCAGATCCACCGGGACTTCGAGTCCCTTCTCGCCTTCGCCGTGGGGTCAAGCGAGGGTCACGCCATGCTGTTGGCCGGATCAGTGACGGGCGGCATCCTGGCCTTTGTGACCTATGCCCTTGTCGTCGTCTCCGCCCCCATGTTGCTGAATCCGACCGCCAGTGTCTTCGCGGCAATAGCGACGAGCGTGCGGGCGGTGAACGCGAACTTCTTTCCGCTTCTGCTCTGGGCGGTGATCATTACCGTCCTGCTGTTGATGTCGGCGGCGACCGGATTCCTCGCCCTTGTCGTCGTCTTCCCCTGGCTCGGTCTCGCCAGCTGGCGCGCCTATCGCAGTCTGGTAGCGGGCGACTGACGCTCCGCCCGTCAGCCTGACAGAGACTCAGGGCGAAGGCAGCCTGTCGTCGGGGAAGGCTGAATACCGCGAGAGGCGGAAGAACGGCTCCGCGAGGAAGGCAGGCTCGATCGCAAGCCGGGCGAGCCGGTCCCCGATCGCGGGCGCGAACTTGGCCCCGTGGCCCGAACAGGCGGAACCGACGATCAGGCGCGACCCGGGCCAGCGATCGATGATGAACTCCTCCCCCGCATCGGGCCGGCGGTCGGCTGGCCGCGTGTTGGTGTAGAGGCAGACGTCGCGCTCGACGATCGGCCCCGCCGCGCCCGGGATGAAACCGGCGAGCGTCTCGCTGACCCTGCGAAGCTCATCGTCGGTCGCCGGCGGGCCCCAGGCGTCGGCGTCCGCCACGGAGCCGTGGTTGTGGGGCGCCGCCTTGACCCCGCGGCCCTCGAAATCCGGGAAACCATAGGTGATGTCGTCCTCGCTGCGGGCCAGGATGAACAGCGGGAAGGCACCGGGTTGCACGGTCTCGGGCCGCGCGGACCTGAACCAGCCGACGGTCTGACGGGTCACCTCGATCAGCGGTGCCAGTTCGGGCAGGAACCGCGTCATCCAGGGGCCGGCTGCGAGAATGACCCGGTCGGCTCTGAAGGTCTCATTCGCCGTCCGGACGATGACATAACCAGAATGTTGTTCGAGGCCGACGACGGTATACGGCTCGATCCGCCCCGCCGCCCGGGCCCGCGCCCGAAGGGTCTCCAACGCGACCTCGGCCAGCAGTATGGCCCCGCCGTCCTGAACGACCGCGTCCCAGCTGTCGGGCAGGCCGAAGGCGGGAAAGCGGGCATTGACCTCCCGGCCGGTCAGCAGGGGGGCGTCGAAGCCCTGGTCGAGCGCCGCCTGACGTGAGGCCCTGACCATCGCCGAACCCGCCGGCCCGGCCTCCAGCACGGGGCAGGGGATGAGAATCTGCCGGCCGCTCTCGCGCGCCAGCCGCTCCCACCCGGCCAGGGCGTCGTCGCTGAGCCCGGTGTAGTTGGGGTTCTCGAAATTGAAGCGTCGGAACACCCGGCACGAGCCGTGCGATGAGCCCCGGTCGGCGCCGGGACCGAGGGGATCGAAGCCGACGGCGTCGACGCCCCGGCGCAGCAGGGCCTCAAGGGCCGCGGCGCCGATCAGACCCAGGCCGATGACGGCGACATCACAGTGGCGCATGGGACTCCTCGTCGCCGCAAGGGGTCAAACCGTTGGACGGCTCGCAGGAAGGGCGAATGGCGGAGAGGGTGGGATTCGAACCCACGGTGCCCGCAAAGGCACGCCGCATTTC
>CAZFQC010000115.1:0-7636 GCA_964520795.1 uncultured Brevundimonas sp. | reverse complement strand
CCGCAAGGGCCTGTTCGTCAAATCCCCCGCCGCGCTGAGGCGGGTGGCGTAGGGCGGCGCGGCGCAGCCGGATCGATCTGCCAAGGTGCGCGGGGGCTGAAGGCCCACGAGAGGATTCCCTCCCGGGACTACAACCAGCCGGCCTCTTTCAGTACCGGTCGATAGGTCCGGCTCACCGGTGCCGTCAGTCCGCCGGCAAGTCGTATTTCGCCTGTGCCACGCCGCCACTGCAAACCTTCCACAGCGTCGGCCGCCACCCACCAGGAGCGATGAACCCGCCAGCCGTGCGCCCGGGCCAATTCGTCCAGCGCATCGGCGAACCGGAGCGTGATGAGCTCCGCGCCGGCGTCGGTATGGACCTTCAGATAGTGGTCATGGGCCTCAATCGCGATCAGCCGCGCCTCACGGCGTTTCGCCGACAGCCGCCGCCTGAAGGCCGCCTCGGCTTCGGGTAGCGGCGGGGCGATGACGGTCCGCGTCTCGACGACGACAGCCGCGCGCCTCCAGACCAGGGCCCGGATCGCCATCACCGCCAGCATGATCGGCCATACCTGCCACAGCAGCCACCGGTAGGCCTGCCAGGTGATCGGCTGGTCCACAAGAAGATGCTGTGTGATCAGCACCAGCAGGGTCACCGCAGGGGTCATCAGCACCGAGACCGCCGCCATCCGCGTCCACGGCCTCATCACGATTCGACGAAGCAATTCGTCCGCCCCGACCCCTATCAGCCCGCCGCCGACGACGCAGATCATCCAGTAGGCATAACGCACCGCGACTGGCGTGCTGTCCGAATCGAAGGGCCCGAGAAACCCCATCAACAGGCCGACCGCGGACAGCAAAGAGAGATCAATCGCCCACCGCGGAAGCGGCGGCCTCCTGCCTCTTTCCTTCGACCTGCCGACCATATCGTCCCGCTCGCGCAATCCTGGCGCCATTCGCGAAGTCGGGCCTAGCGAGCCATCGCGTCACCGGCAATGGCGTTGGGCGAATCGCAATCCTGCTGGATCGGAAAACCTGTGTCGCACCCCTGGCTCGCCGCCTCTCTCGCCGTCGCCGCATCCGTCATCGCCCTGCCTGCCATGGCCCAGCTTCCGGGGGCCGACGTCGATGTCCGTCCCGACCCGACCATGTCCTGCCATGTCGGCATCTACCGGTTGGGCGATGGCAGCTGGGTGGATGTCGCCCCGCTTGAGAACGAGGGCCTCCAATGGCTGCGTCTGGATGGATCGACCGCCCGGATGGCACCCGACAATGAAGGGCGCTGGGTCAGCACCCCGGGATCGACCGGTCGCATCGAAGGACCGCAGCCGCAGTTGGGCGCTTGCGACGACGGCCGGATCGTCTTCGAGGGGCAGACAGGCCCCCGCCTGACACTGGATGTGCAGGATACGACCTTCGTCGGCCAGGGCGGGACCCGGCTTCAAGGACGGCTGATCCTGCCGCCCGGCGACGGTCCTGTCCCCGTCATGGTCGAGGTGCACGGATCGGAAGGGTCGAACGCCCTCGACTTCAACGCCTTCCAGCGGTTCGCCCCGGCCTCCGGGGTCGGCGTCTTCGTCTATGCCAAGCGGGGCTCAGGCGAATCAGAAGGCCGATACACCCAGGATTTCTACATCCTCGCCGCGGACGCCGCGGCGGCGGTCGTGGAGGCGCGTCGACTGGCCGGCACCCGGGCCAGCCGGGTTGGCCTGCATGGTGCCAGCCAGGGCGGCTGGGTCGCGCCGCTCGCCGCCACATGGACACCCGTCGATTTCGTCATTGTCGGCTTCGGCCTGGCCTATGGCCCTCTGTCCGAGGACAGCGATCAGGTGGTTCAGGATCTCGAAGCCAGGGGTTGGGGCGCCTCGGTTCTGGAGCGGGCGCGGGAAATCACGGACGTCACCGGTGCCTTTGTCGCCTCGCACGGTGCCGTCGGCTTCGAAGGTCTTGAGGCCGTTCGGGCCCGCTACCGCGCCGAACCCTGGTTCGCCGACATCAAGGGCGAGTTCACCGGCCTGCTGCTCGACACACCCAACGACCAGATCATGGCCATGGCCCCCCAACTCGAGCACGGACCATCGTGGGACTATGACCCACTGACGGTGTTGGGCGTCCTGGATACGCCGATGCTCTGGATCCAGGCAGAAGATGACACGGTGGCACCGCCTGACGCGACGCGACAGCGGCTGATCGACCTTTCTGCCCGGGGACGGCCTATCACCCTGCTGGAGTTTCCGGACACCGATCATGGCATCGTCCGGTTCGAGACCGGCCCGGACGGCGGCCGCATACCGCTCGGCTACGCCCCCGGCTACTTCGAGGCCGTGCTGGAGTGGGCGCGAACAGGCCGGTTGGGCGGTGCCTACGGCGACGGTCGCCTTCTCGCCCGGGCTGACCCGATGGGCGTCCCGGCGAAAGGATGACGAACGCCCCCCGGCCCGCTAGCCTGCCTCATCATCGGGGAGGATGAATCATGCGGTTGTTCTGGCTGGTCGGGACCCTGGCGCTCGCGCTGCTGATTGCCGTGTTCACCCTTCAGGTCCCGGGACCCGTCGGGGCGGGTGCCCCGGCCACGACCTTCTCCGCCGAACGCGCCATGGCCGATGTCCGCGCGATCGCCCAGCGGCCTCATCCGGTCGGCTCGGCCGACCATGCGCGGGTCGGCGCCCTGCTGTTGCAGCGGATGGCGAGCCTGGGCCTGCAGACCTCGACCCAGGCCGGGGCCCTGTCGCCCCGGGCGGTGCAACGGCTCGAGCGCGAGGGTGGTTCGGCGGACGGGATTGAACTGACCAATCTGGTCGGCGTCCTGCCCGGGCGCGACCCCCGCCTGCCGGCCGTCGCCCTGATGGCCCACTATGACACCGTGCCCGGCTCGGCCGGGGCCGCGGACGACACGGCGGGCGTGGCGGCCATCCTCGAGGCCGTCCGCGCCATCCGGGCCCGCGGTCCGGCCGACCGGACCCTGGTCGTCATTCTGACCGACGGCGAGGAGTTGAACCTCGACGGCGCCCGCGCCTTCTGGGGCGGCCATCCCCTGCGCGACCGCATCGGGGCGGTGGTCAATCTGGAAGCCCGCGGCGGCGGCGGCCGGGCCATGATGTTTGAAACCGGGATCGGCAACGCCGAAACCATCGGCCTGTTCGCCCGCGCCGGTGCCCGGGCGACCGGCGGCGTCTCGTCCAACTCCCTGGCGGTGTTTGTCTATGAAGCCATGCCCAACGGCACCGACTTCACCATTCCGAAGGACCGCGGCGTCCAGGGCATCAACCTCGCCTTCATTGGCCGCCCGGAACAGTATCACGCGCCCGTTGCGACGCCCGACGCGCTCGACAAGGGCAGCGTCCAGCATATCGGCTCCCAGGCGCTGGAGACGGCCGACGCCCTGCTGCGCGCGCCGGCCCTGCCCGCCGCTACAGCCAACATCGTCTACGCGGACCTGTTCGGCCGCGTCGTCATCGGCCATCCGCCGGTGATGGGATGGGCGCTGCTGGGCCTCGCCTTCCTCGGGCTCGGCCTCGCTTTCTGGCGCGCGCGCTCGCACGCCGGCCTGACCTTCGCCGACGCCGGACGCGGCGCGGTCGACGGCCTGTGGTTCCTCTCGACCGGCCTGGTTCTGACCCAGATCGTGCGCCTGCTGGCCGGGCCAATGTCAGGCCGCGCCGAAAGCGCCGACGCCTATTACACCCTGCTGGCCCGGCTGCCGTGGATGGAGGCCGGTGCCGCCCTGACCGTGATGGCCGTCGCCCTCGCCCTGTTCGGCGGACGGACGCGCATCGACCGCCGGATCGTCGCCGGAGCCATCGCCGTGGCGGCCGTCGTCGCCGTGATCCTGGGTGGCGTGAACGTCATCGTCATCGGCGCCGCCGTCATCGCCGCCGGCCTGTCGCTGTTCCCCGGCCTCGCCGCCCGCTCGACCTGGGGCGGCTGGACCGGCCTGATCGGCCTGATCCTGATCCTCGGGACAGCGGCGCAGGCCTTCGCACCGGAGGCCGCCTTCCTGTTCATCTGGACCGGCCTGCTGGCTGCCGCCGCGGCCGCCCTCGCCGCCGTCCTCGACCCCGGCCTGACCCGCCCTGGTTCTCTGGCCCCGACCGCCGTCGCGGCCGTTCTCGGCGCCGCCTGGATCCTCGGACAGGCCCACACTGTCTTCCTCGGCGTCGGCATGGACCTGCCCGGCGTGCTGGCCCTGCTCGGCCTGCTGGTCCTCATGCTGATCCGGCCGCTCAGCCCGGAGCAGGGTCTGGCGCGGCCCCTGCTGATCGCGGCTGCGGCGATCCTGATGCTCGGGGCCGGCCTGTCGGTCGCGGCCCAGATCATGGAGCCGATGGTCGCGGCCAGCACGGCCTGACCCCTCCATGCCCACGCCCCTGTATCTCGAGGACCTCCACATCGGTCAGACCTTCGTCAGCGACCCGGTCATCATCACCGCCGACCGGATCAAGGCCTTCGCCGCCGAGTTCGACCCCCAGCCCTTCCACCTCGACGAGGTCGCCGCCCGCGACACCCTGTTCGGGGGCCTCGCCGCCAGCGGCTGGCACACTGCCGCCCTGACCATGCGCATGCTGGTGCAGTGCTTTCCCCTGGCCGGCGGCCTGATCGGCGCCGGCGGCGAGACCACCTGGCCCCGCCCGACCCGTCCGGACGACACCCTGACCCTCACCGTCGAGATCCTGGAGATCACGCCGTCCCGTTCCCGCCCTGACCGCGGCATGATCCGCACCCGCAGCGAGACCCGTAACCAGCATGGCGAAGCCGTGCAGGTCTCGACCGTGCGCATGGTGGCCTGGCGACGGCCGGCCCCGCACCTTTGAACTGGGCGACTCAGTCGACCTTCAGCAAACGGTCCACGCTGGCGGCACCGGGTCCACGCGCGATCAGGTACACAAGTGGCCCCGCCCAGAGCAGATGGGTCGGCCAGCCGCCGGGGATCACGAACAGCTGGATGACGAGGGTCATGGCCAGCAGGCCGAAGGCGGCGGGGCGCGTGAACAGGCCGAGGACCAGCAGAACCGGCAGGGCGTGCTCGGCATAGGTGGCGAGGACGGCGGCGAGATCAGGGGGAAGCAGCGGCACGCGGTACTCCTCGGCGAACAGATACCGGGTGGACGGCGAGATCGTGAGCAGCCCCTCGACCTTGGTCCGGCCGGACAGGAAGAACGGGATCGCGACGGCGAAACGCAGCAGCAAGGCCAGGGGCCAGTCCGGGATGGCGGCCGAGATGCGCTGGTGGATGCGGGCGATGAAGATCATGGGCGAGGGCTCCGAAGGCTGGCGGAATCGAAGACTCCGAGGGCGATGAGGTCGGCAAAAAGGGCGGAGATGTCCGCCCTGGGGCGGGCCGATCGGGCGGCAATGGCCGCCAGGCCGAACGGGCGGCCCTTGCGGCAGGCGTCGAGAAAGATCCACTCGGCCCGCGACAGGCGTCGGGCGCGCACCTCGGCGCCCGGGCGATGGATCAGCAGGCCTTCGGGCTCCGGACGCCAGGACAGGTCGGCCCGGACGGACGGGAACCGGTGCGCCAGCCAGAGCGAGGGCGCGGTCCAGTCGAACCAGAACAGGCGGACCGAGGGATGCAGGCGCGCGGGCATCGCCGTCAGCGCCAGACCGGCGGCGGCCGCCTGCGGTGCCGCGAGCGGTTCAGCGTCCGCGGCCAGGTGTGCTTCGGTCCAGGCCCGGTCGAGGCGGGCAACCGGCGGCAGATAAGGCATGTCCAGCGCCGGCTCGAACGCAGCCAGCCAGTCGGCGAAGCCCGCGCCAAAGGCCGCCAGGACGGGATCGTTGCCGGGCTCGGCCTCGACGAACTCCCGGGCAGCGGCGCGGAACCACTCGGTCCCGACCAGTTGGGATACGCTGGGAAAATTGGCTTCCAGCGCATCCACCCGGCCCTTGATCGAGGTGTTGCGATAGACGGCGATGGCACCCAGCGTCCGGTCATCCGGGCCCAGATGCGGCCACAGGGCGTCAAAGCCACCCTCCAGGGCGAGGGAAAAGGCATGGTGAAAGCGGGTCACGCAACGGCCCCCATGGCCGTCAGGGCGCGGCTGGCGCGGGCCTGTTCGGTCAGTAGCTCGTGGAAGGCCGGCACCTGCCCGTCGCGCTCGATCAGGGTGGGCCGCGGACCGATCCGGTCCAGCAGCCGACGATAAAGACCCCAGACGACCTCGCTGACCGGGGCATCATGACTGTCGATCAGCAGGGCCTCGCCCCAGACCGGATCCGGCCGATGGCCGGCCAGATGGATCTCGCCGACCACGGCCGCGGGAACGCGGTCCAGCCAGTCCTCGGCCGACAGGCCCATGTTGGCGGCGCTGACGTAGACATTGTTGACGTCCACCAGAAGACCGCAACCGGTGCGGCGGGCGATCTCGACCAGAAAGTCGACCTCCTCCCAGTCATGGCCCGACAGCGGCAGGTAGGCAGCCGGGTTCTCGATCAGCAGGCGACGCCCGAGGGCAAGCTGCGCCTCGTCAATGTGCTCGCAGATCAGGGTCAGCATCTCACGGCTGCGCGGAACCGGCAGGAGATCGGGATGATAGACGTTTCCCCGGCGGGACCAGGCCAGATGCTCGGACACCACAAACGGATCGAAGCGTTCGATCAGGTCGCGAAAGCGGGACAGGTGGGTCAGGTCGGGCCGCTCGTCGCCGGCCAGGGACAGGCCGACCCCATGCAGGGACAGCGGGTGGGCGGCGCGGATCCGCTCCAGCCAGCCGAGCCGGGGGCCGCCCGCCACCATATAGTTCTCGGGGTGAACCTCGAACCACAGGCCGCGTTGGGGTCCGGCCGCCGGACAGGCCTCGGCTTCAACATAATGCTGCGGCTTGAGGCCCAGCCCGGCGGTCGGAAAGACGGTCATCAGCGGTTGGCGATCGGGCTCAGCGAGCCGTTGCCCCGGGGCGTGCGGATGGTGGTGCAGGTGCCCTTGGCGACCAGCTTCCAGGCATTGCCCTGGTAGTCGCGGGTCGAGGTTCCGGCGCAGCTGGTGCCGGGGCCGGCGGCACAGTCATTCTGGCCGGCGCGAGCGACGCCGTAGCATTTCTCCATCGTGTTTTCCTGCGCCGCGGTGGGGTGGTTCTGCGCCGAGGCGGCGGTCGCCCCGAGTGCGAGCAGGGCGCCGGCGCCGACGATGATCTTGGTCTGGGTCTTCATGGGTCGTCTCCTGATGCGGCCGGCCCGGGGCGGAGCGGCCTTGCAGCAGAGGGTTCGACGGCGTCACGACCCAGGTTACGGACCGGGCTGGAAAATATTTCCCGAGCCGACGGCGGGCGCGATGTAACCTCCGGAGGGTTCCGCGCGAATGGAGGGGCGTGGTGGACAGGGAAGCCGAGCTGAAACGCCTGATGCTGCGTGGTCTCGAAGGAGACCCCGTGGCCTGGCGCGTGTTGCTCACACAGCTGCGGGGTGCCCTGACCCCCTATTTCAAGCGCCGCCTGGTCGGCTTGGAAGCGGATGCCGAGGACCTCGTGCAGGACTGTCTGATCGCCATTCACGCCAAGCGGGCGACCTATGACCGCTCGATGGCCTTCACCGCCTGGGCCTATGCGATCGCCCGCTACAAGCTGATCGATCATTTCCGCCGACAGGGCCGCCGGGTTGATGTTCCGCTGGAAGACGCGGCCGTTCTGACCGCGGAACATTCCGTCGAGGACGGCGTCGT
>CAZFQC010000114.1:5997-7659 GCA_964520795.1 uncultured Brevundimonas sp. | reverse complement strand
TCGACCGCAACGGGGCCCTGCTGGCCACCAACATCACCCACTACGGCCTCTATATCGATCCGGCCCAGGTCTGGGACCGGCGGGCGGCGGCGACGCAGATCCGCCGCGCCCTGCCGCGCGTGTCCCGGACCCGGCTCAATGCGGCCCTGTACGGCGATCGCCGTCTGCTGGTGGTCAATCGACTGACCCCGCGGGAGAAGGTGGCCATCCACAATCTCGCCCTGGGCGGCGTCAGCTTTGAGCCCGAGGACGTGCGCATCCATCCGCTGGGCGAGTCCGCGCGCCATGTGGTCGGTAATGTCGACACCGGCGGCGTCGGCCTGTCCGCCGCGGAACGCGCCTTCAACGACGAAATCCGGGCGGCGGGCGCGCGCGGTGAGACCTTCCAGATCTCCATAGACCTGCGTGTCCAGGGCGTGCTGGAAAATGAACTGGCCGCCGCCGCCGAGGCCACCCAGGCCAAGGGGGCCGTCGGCATCATCACCGATGTCCAGACCGGCGAGGTTCTCGGCATGGCCAGCTGGCCGGCCTCCAACTCGCGCAACCTCGCCACCGCAGCGACCTATGAGATGGGGTCGGTGTTCAAGACCTTCACCGTCGCCGCCGCCATCGACACCGGCCGGGCCGACATGAACACCCTGCTGGACGCCTCCGAGGCGCTGCAGATCGGCAATCGCCGCATCACCGACTTCCACGCCCAGAACAAGGTGATGACGCTGGAGGAGGTCTATCTGCACTCCTCCAATATCGGCACCTCGCGCCTGTCGACCGAAATGGGCCCGCGCGTCATGCGCGACTATTTCAACCGCTTCGGCATGCTGTCGCGGGCACCGTTCGAGATTCCGTCGGAAGCGCCGATCGTGCCGCGCGAATGGTCGGACTCGACCCTCGCCTCGCTGTCGTTCGGCTACGGCATCTCGATCACGCCGATGCAGATGGCAGCGGCCATGGGGGCCCTGACCAACGGCGGGCGGTTCATTCCCCTCACCCTGCGCAAGGGCGGCCGTCCCGACGTACGGGGCCGCCAGATCGTCTCGCCCGAGACCTCCCTGACCATGCTCGACCTGATGCGCCGCAACGTCGTGCGCGGCTCGGGTGGTCGGGCCGAGGCGCCGGGGCTGCGCGTCGGCGGCAAGACCGGCTCGGCCAACAAGTCGGTCAACGGCCGCTACAATACCGCTCATGCGGTCGGCACCTTCGCGGGCGTCTTCCCCGCCGACGGCCCGGTCAACGCCCGCCGCTACCAGATCCTGGTGCTGATCGACGAGCCCCAGACCTATCCGCGCACCGGCGGGTTCGTCGCCGCCCCGGCGGTGGGCCGGATCGCTGACCGGATCGCCCCCTTCCTCGGCGTCGAGCGTCGGGCCGATCCCTACCGGACCGCCGTCGGCGATCGCATCCCGGCCTTCGAGGATCTGGAAGGCGACGGGCGATGAGCGCGACCCGGCCTGCCCCGATCAAACTGTCGGAACTGCTGCGTCGCGACGTGGCCTCCGATCCGATGATCACCGGCGTCACCTCGGACAGCCGCAAGGTCGCGCCGGGGTCGCTGTTCGTGGCCCTGCCGGGCAGCGCCGCCGACGGCCGCGCCTTCATTCCCCAGGCCCTGTCGCAGGGCGCCGCCGCCGTGCTGGCCCCGTCCGATACCGACGCGCGTCTGGC
>CAZFQC010000114.1:2514-5897 GCA_964520795.1 uncultured Brevundimonas sp. | reverse complement strand
GTCACCCATCTGGCGCTCGAGGCCTCGTCGCACGGCATCGACCAGCGCCGGCTGGACGGGGTGACCCTGCAGGCCGCGGCCTTCACCAATCTGAGCCAGGACCATCTCGACTATCACGGCGACATGGCCGCCTATCGCGCCGCCAAGCTGCGGCTGTTCGAGACCCTGTTGCCGCGGGGCCGGACGGCGGTGCTGAACGCCGACAGCGACGCCTATTCCAGCTTCGCCGCCGCCTCGATCATGTCCGGACTGGGCGTCATGTGCGTGGGCGAGCGGGGCCGGGACCTGTCGCTGATCGCCCGCCAGGCCACGCCCGAGGGCCAGCGCCTGACCATTGATGTGCGGGGCACCCTGCACGAGGTGCTGCTGCCTCTGGCCGGGGCCTTCCAGGCCTCGAACGCCCTCGTCGCCGCGGGCCTGTGTATCGCCGCCGGCGAAACGCCCGAGCGGGTGCTGGCCGGGCTGGAGAAGATCACCGGAGCGCAGGGCCGGCTGCAGCGCATTCCGGGCAGCGGGCGCGGCGAGGTCTATGTCGACTACGCCCATACGCCGGACGGGCTGGAGACGGTGCTGAAGGCGCTGCGGCCGCATGCGACGGGCCGGCTGATCGTGGTGTTCGGTGCCGGCGGCGACCGGGACCGGGCCAAACGCCCGATGATGGGGGCCATCGCCGGGCGACTGGCCGATGTGGCCATCGTCACGGACGACAATCCCCGCTCGGAAGACCCCGCGGCCATCCGCAAGGCCGTGCGTACCGGCTGTCCCGCCGCGCGGGAAATCGGCGACCGCCGCGCCGCCATTCGCGAGGCGATCGAAATGATGGGCGAGGGAGATGTGGTGGTCATCGCCGGAAAAGGGCATGAGCAGGGTCAGATCGTCGGCGGGGTCACCCACCCGTTCGACGACGCCACCGAAGCCGCCGAAGCCCTCCGCCTCCATGCCTGACACACCGCTCTGGACCTCTGCCGAGATCGTCGCCGCCACGGGGGGGACCCTGTCCGGCGCAGCCTTTGAGACGACCGGCATCACCTACAACAGCCGCGAGATCGTTGCGGGCGACCTGTTCCTGGCGCTGAAGGGCGCGCGGGACGGCCATGACTTCGCCGCCGCCGCCTTCGCTGCCGGTGCGGCGGGCGCGATCACGGAACATCCGGTCGAGGGCGGGCCTTCGGTGGTCGTCGGCGACACCCTGCGCGCGCTCGAGGCGCTCGGCATGGCGGCCCGGGACCGGACCCCGGCGCGCCGCGGCGCGGTCACCGGCTCGGTCGGCAAGACCAGTGTGACCCAGGCGATCAAGGCCGGACTGGATCTGGCGGGTCCGTCGCATGCGTCGATCAAGAGCTACAACAACCATATCGGCGTGCCCCTGACCCTGTCGCGGATGCCGTCCACCACCGAGCGGGCCGTGTTCGAAATCGGCATGAACGCGCCGGGCGAGATCGCGCCCCTGTCGAAAATGGTGCGGCCCCACGCGGCCTGCGTCACCACGGTCGGACCGGTGCATATCGAGGCCTTCGCCGACGGCGAGGCCGGGGTGGCGGCGGAAAAGGCTGCGATCTTCGAGGGTCTGGCCGAAAACGGGGTCGCCGTATTCAACGCCGACGTGGCGTTTGCCGCCGTGCTGGACGCCGGCGCGCGGCGCGCCGGGGCGCGGATCGCGACCTTCGGCTCGGCGACCGGTTGCGACGCGCGCCTGATCGATTTCCAGCCGCACGACACGGGTGCGCGCGTCCGGGCCGAACTGTTCGGTCGGACGATCGATTTCCAGCTGGCCCAGTCGGGCTTCCACTGGGGCCTGAACAGCCTGTGCGTCCTGCTGATGCTGGACGCCCTCGATGTGCCGCTCGACACCTCCCTGGCGGCCCTGTCGGAGTTCCAGCCGCTGGCGGGCCGCGGGCAGACCCTGACGGTGAACGCGCCGGGCGGTGCCTTCACCCTGATCGACGAGAGCTACAACGCCAATCCGCTGTCCATGGCCGCCGGCTTCCGCAGCCTCGGCGCCCGGCCGCTGCCCGCGACCGGCGGCCGCCGGGTGGTGGTCCTGACCGACATGCTGGAGCTGGGCGACCAGTCCGAGGCGCTGCACGAAGGCCTGTCCGGGCCGATCGACGCGGCGGGCCTCGACCTCGTCCATGCCGCTGGACCGGAGATGAAGCGGCTCTATGACGACCTGCCCGGCTCGCGTCAGGGCCTGTGGCGCGCGACCGCCGCCGAGCTGGCCGCCGAGGCCGCCATGCTGGTCGGCAAGGGCGATATCGTCATGGTCAAGGGATCGAACGGATCGAAGGCGTCGCTGGTGGCCAAGGCCCTCGCCGCGCTGGGAGAAGGCTCGGGAGGGGCCGCCTGATGTTTTACCTGCTCTATCTGCACTACGCCGACATCGCCCAGGACTATCCCCTGCTCAATCTGGTCCAGTACCAGACGGTGCGGGTGGCGCTGGCCATGGCCACGGCCATGTTTGTCGCGGTCGCCATGGGCAGCCGCTTCATCGCCTGGATGCGGGTCAAACAGGGCAAGGGGCAGCCGATCCGCTCCGATGGCCCGGTCACCCACCTGTCCAAGGTCGGCACCCCGACCATGGGCGGACTGATGATCCTGGCGGGCATCGGCGTGGCGGTCCTCCTGTGGGGCGATCTGACCAACCCCTATATCTGGATCGTCTCCGGCGTGACGGCGGCCTTCGGCCTGCTGGGCTTCATCGACGACTACGCCAAGGTGTCGAAACAGACCTCGGCCGGCCTGACCTCGAAACAGAAGCTGCTGGCCCAGGTGGTGGTCTCGGTCATTGCGGGCGTGCTGACGGTGCTGTGGATGACGGCCTCGCCGACCACGCCCAACCTCGAGACCTCGATCGCCTTCCCCTTCTTCAAGGCCGTCCTGCTCAATGTCGGCTGGTTCTATGTGGTGTTCGCGGCCTTCACCATGGTCGGCTTCTCCAATGCGGTGAACCTGACCGACGGCCTCGACGGTCTGGCCATTGTGCCGGTGATGATGGCGGCGGCGGCCTTCGGCATCATCAGCTACCTCGTCGGCAACTTCATCTTCTCGGACTATCTGGGCGTCCACCATGTGCCGGGCTCGGGCGAGCTGGCCATCTTCTGCGCGGCCATCATCGGCGGGGGCACGGGCTTCCTCTGGTACAACGCCCCGCCGGCCAAGATCTTCATGGGCGACACCGGTTCGCTGGCCCTCGGCGGCGCCCTGGGTGCCATCGCCGTGGCCACCAAACATGAGCTGGTGCTCGGCATCGTCGGCGGCCTGTTCGTCATCGAGGCCGCCTCGGTCATGATCCAGGTCGCCTATTTCAAGGCCACGAAGAAGCGCATCTTCCTGATGGCCCCGATCCACCATCATTTCGAGAAGATGGGCTGGCCGGAGTCGAC
>CAZFQC010000114.1:0-2414 GCA_964520795.1 uncultured Brevundimonas sp. | reverse complement strand
GGACGGTCAGGGATTACGGCGGCCCGTGCGCTGCACGCCGGGGGTGCCATCCCCATCCTGTGGGACGATGGTGTCTCGGGGCGGATGCAGGCCGAGGCCGAGGGCTTCGCTGTCGAGGACCTGAGCCGGGCCGACTGGTCGCAATTCGCCGCCCTGGTCCTGTCTCCCGGTGCGCCCCTGACCCATCCGAAACCGCACTGGACCGTCGACAAGGCGAAGGCGGCTTCGGTCGAGATCATCGGAGACATCGAACTGTTCGCCCGCGCCATGGGCCGGACGCCCGGGACGGTGCGGCCGAAGGTCATCGCCATTACCGGCACGAACGGGAAGTCGACCACCACCGCCCTGATCGGCTGGGTGCTGAAACAGGCCGGGCTGAAGGTTGCCGTCGGCGGCAACATCGGCATCGGCGTGCTCGCCCTGCCTGCGCCGGCCGAGGTCGGGGTCTATGTGATCGAGGTATCGAGCTATCAGCTGGACCTGACGACGAGCTTCGCGCCGGATGTGGCGATCCTGACGAATGTCAGTCCGGACCATCTGGACCGGCACGGCGGGATGGAGGGGTATGTCGCGGCGAAGGCCCGGTTGTTCGCCCATGCGGGTCTGGCGCTGGTCGGGGTGGACGAGGACTGGGGGCGAAAGATCCTCGCCGACATCAAGGCCAGGGGGCGGCCCTCAGTCGAGGTCACCACAGGCGTCCCTTCCCCCGCGAGGGAGGCAGGAAGCGTAGCGGCGGCCCCGGGACGCATGACCGTCGACGGGGTTGCGGTAGACTTTCGAGAAGCCCGCTCACTCCCCGGCCGTCACAACGCCCAGAACGCCGCCTTCGCCTATACCGCCGCCCGCGCCTTGGGCGTCCCGCATGAGGCCGCCGTCGAGGGTCTGATGACCTTCCCCGGCCTCGCCCACCGGATGGAGCACGTCGCCACCCTCGGCAAGGTCCGCTTCATCAACGACTCCAAGGCCACCAATGCCGACGCCGCGCGGCAGGCGCTGTCGTCCTATGAGCGCAGCTTCTGGATCGCCGGCGGGCGGGCCAAGGCGGGCGGAATCGACGATCTGGAGGACCTGTTCCCGCGCGTGGTCGAGGCCTTCCTGATCGGCGAGGCGGCGGGGCCGTTCGCGGCGCGGCTGGGCGAGACGCCGCACCGGATCAGCGGCGACATGGCCTCGGCCGTAAAGGCCGCGGCCGAGGCCGCCGCCGCCACCGGCCGCGAAGAGGTGGTGCTGCTCAGTCCCGCCGCCGCCAGTTTCGACCAGTATCCCGACTTCGAGGCGCGGGGAGAGGCGTTCCGCGCCGCCGTCCTTAACCTCGGCGCTACCCCTTCAGGGCATGGTTAGCGAACCATGACCGCGCACAACTACAGCCCCGCCTTTTCGCGCAACGACCAGAGCCCCATCGCCAAATGGTTCTGGACGGTCGACCGGGGCCTGCTGGCCGCGGCCCTGACCCTGATCGGCCTGGGCGTGGCGCTGAGCTTCGCCTCCAGCCCGGCCGCCATCCTGGCCGATGAATCGATCTCGGACCCGTTCCACTATTCGTGGCGGATGATCGTCTGGGCGTCGGGCGGGACGGGCGCCATGCTGATCACCTCCCTGCTGTCGCCGCGCGGCGTGCGCCGGATCGCCCTGCTGGCGCTGCTGGGGGCCATCCTCACCATGATGGCCCTGCCGTTCATCGGCGACGAGGTGAAGGGGGCGGCGCGCTGGATCAACCTCGGGCCGTTCAGCCTGCAGCCGTCCGAATTCGCCAAGCCCGGCCTGATCGTCTTCGCCGCCTGGATGTTCTCCGAGGCGCAGAAGGGGCAGGGGGTGCCCGGCGTCTCGATCGCCTTCGGGGCCTGGGCCCTGACCGTCGGCCTGCTGCTGATCCAGCCCGATATCGGCCAGACCCTGCTGATCACCACCACCTTCATGGCCGTCTTCTTCATGGCCGGGGTGCCGCTGAAATGGGTCGCGGCGCTGGCGGCGGCGGGCGCGGCCGGGGTCGTGGGCCTGTATTTCGCCTTCAGCCACATGCGCGATCGCCTCAGCCGCTTCCTGTCGCCCGAGACCACCGACACCCACCAGATCGACCGCGCCTCCGAGGCCATCCGCGCCGGGGGTCTGGTCGGACGCGGGGTCGGCGAGGGGGTGATGAAGCGCTCGGTGCCCGACCTGCACACCGACTTCATCTATTCGGTGGGGGCGGAGGAGTTCGGCCTCGTCCTGTCGCTGGCCATGATCGCGCTGTACGCCTTCATCGTCGTGCGCGGCATGCGCCGGGCGATGAAGCTGACTGACCCGTTCGACCAGACGGCGGCGGCGGGCCTGTTCATGCTGATCGGCCTGCAGGCCTGCATCAATATCGCGGTGAACCTGAACCTGATCCCGACCAAGGGGATGACCCTGCCCTTCATCAGCTATGGCGGCTC
>CAZFQC010000113.1:0-7703 GCA_964520795.1 uncultured Brevundimonas sp. | reverse complement strand
AAGGCGACCCGCGCCGCGCCCAGAAGGGCGGCGTGTTTGTGCAGGATGACCCAGGTCGGGATGGCCGCCATATAGTCCTGGAACCGGCCCTTGCGCTCGAACCGTTCGCGGAAGGGGCTGGCCTTGAGGAAGGGCAGGATGCGCGGCGCGATGCCCCCGGCGATATAGACCCCGCCGCGCGCCCCGGTGGTCAGGGCGATGTCGCCGGCGACGGCGCCGAGGATGGCGCAGAACCGGGCCAGGGTGGCACCGCAGTGGCTGTTCGGATTCTCCAGCGCCTCGGCGGTGATCTGGGCCGGGTCGTCGATGTGGCTTACACGTCCGTCGATCTCGGCCAGGGCGCGGTGCATGTTGAGCAGGCCGGGGCCGCAGATCAGCCGCTCGATCGAGACGCGCTCATAGCGGCGGCGCAGGATACGCAGGATCTCGTCCTCGACGGCGTCGCCGGGCGCGAAACAGGCGTGACCGCCTTCGGAGGGCATGGCCACGGCATTCCCACCCAGGTCGCGCGCAAGGGCCGAGACTCCAAAGCCGGTCCCGGGGCCCAGGACGGCAATGGCGGCGTGCGGGGCTCCCTCATCCGGGCCGCCAAGCGAGGCCAGTTGGTCGGCCTCCACCTCGGGCGCGCCCCAGGCCAGGGTTTCGAAATCATTGATCAGCCGGACGGGGTTCAGGCCAAGGGTGGCGAGCTCGGCCTCCGACACCCGCCAGGGCGAATTTGTCAGGTCGATCTCGCCGTTCGTGACCGGGCCGGCCACGGCCAGGACTCCGCCCGTCGGCTTGATATCGCAGCTGTCGATGAAGGCCTTCACGCCGCCGAGGAAGGTCGGATGCTCCGACGCCGGGAAACTCTTGTGGCGCTCAAGCACCGGCCGACCCTCGACCATGTGGGCCAGCGCAAATCGGGCATTGGTTCCGCCGACGTCGCCGACGAGAAGGGTCCGGTCCCAGGCCACGGTCATCGGGGCGTCCTCTGCATCAGGCGTCGACCGTGCGGTCCACGAAATTGGCGTCCGGCGGCGCATCCGCCTGTGATGGTTCGCCGGCGGGTGAGGCGAAGCAGACAGAGGCACCGGCCTCTGCCGTCCCAACCGCCTGCCGGAAGGCACCGAACAGTTCGCGGCCATAGCCCCAGGCCGCGCCGGTAGCGTGGGCGGACGTGCGGACCGCGGCAGGGCGGGCGGCCAGGTCGGGGACACCGACGGTGGTCAGGACCCCGGCCTCGGCGTCGAGACGGATGATGTCGCCGTCGCGCACATGGGCCAGCGGGCCGCCGGCCAGGGCTTCGGGCGAGACGTGGATGGCGGCGGGCGTCTTCCCAGAGGCACCGGACATGCGGCCGTCGGTGACGAAGGCGACCCTGAAGCCCTTGTCCTGGAGCACGGACAGGGCCGGGGACAGGCTGTGAAGTTCCGGCATGCCATTGGCTCGGGGGCCCTGGAACCGGAGGACCACGACGACGTCACGGTTCAGCTTGCCGTCCTTGAAGGCCTGGAGGGCGTCTTCCTGGGTTTCGAACACGGCGGCGGGGGCCTCGACGATGCGGTTCTCCGGCTTGACGGCCGAGATCTTGATCACCGCCCGGCCGAGGTCGCCCTGGACGAGGCGCAGGCCGCCCTCGCGATCGAAAGGATCAGAGGCGGGGCGGAGAATGTCCGTATCAAGACTTTCCGTGACGCCATCCTTCCAGACCAGTTCGCCGTCGATCAGCATCGGCTCCTGGAAATAGTGGTGGATGCCCTCGCCCATGACGGTGACGACGTCGGAATGGATACAGCCGGCGCCGGCCAGTTCGCGGGCGACGAAGGCGACGCCGCCGGCGGCCTGGAAGGCGTTCACATCAGCAGAGCCGTTCGGATAGACGCGGGCCAGCAGGGGGGTGACCGAGGACAGCTGGTCCATGTCGGTCCAGTCGATCAGGACCCCGGCGGCGCGGGCCATGGCAACCAGATGGATGGCGTGATTGGTCGAGCCGCCGGTCGCCAGCAGGGCGACGATCATGTTGACGACCGACTTCTCGGAAATGACGTCGGCCATCCGGCCCTGACCCGTGCGGGCCAGTTCAACGGCGCGTTTCGCCGCCGCCGCCGTCAGGGCGTCGCGCAGGCCGGTCTCCGGGTGGACGAAGGCGGTCGAGGGCAGGTGCAGGCCGCCGAGCTCCATCATCATCTGGTTGGAGTTGGCGGTGCCGTAGAAGGTGCATGTGCCCGGCGAATGGTAGGAGCCGATCTCGCTCTCCAGCAGGGTCGAGCGGTCGACCTTGCCCTGGGCGTACTCGGCACGGACGCGGGCCTTTTCGAAATTGGGAATGCCCGAGGGCATGGGGCCGGCGGGTGCGAAGACCACGGGCAGGTGGCCGAAGGCCAGGGACCCCATGAACAGTCCGGGCACGATCTTGTCGCAGACGCCGAGGCAGACCACGGAATCGAAGGCGTCGTGGGTCAGGGCCACGGCGGTCGACATGGCGATGACGTCGCGGCTGAACAGCGACAGGTCCATGCCGGGACGCCCTTGGGTGACGCCGTCGCACATGGCGGGGGTGGCGCCGGCGACCTGGGCGGTGGCGTTCACCTCGCGCACGGCGTCGCGGATGATCTGCGGGAAGCGTTCGAACGGCTGATGCGCCGACAGCATGTCATTGTAGGCGGTGACCACGCCGACATTGGGCTGGGTCCCGGACATGGCGGTCAGCTTGTCCTTCACCGGAGCACCGGCGAAGGCGTGGGCCCAGTTGGCGCAGCTGAGCTTGGCCCGGCCGACGTCGGCGGAGCCGGCGGCGTCCATGCGGCGCAGATAGTCGGCCCGGGTCGCCTTCGAGCGTTCGACGATGCGGGCGGTGACCTCGGCGACCACCGGGTTCAGGGTCGGCATCAGGCTTTCTCCGTCCACAGAACGTCGAGCGGAACGCCGGCGGCGATGAGGGCAGCGATGGGCTGGGTCGTCGGGTCGCCCAAGGCCTCGCGCGCGAACACCGCGCGCTTGGCGGTGCCGGTGATAGCCAGGACCACGCGGCGGGCGTTCATCAGATACGGCAGGTTGATGCTCAGCCGCTCCAGGGTCGGAGCGGCACCGTCGCGGCCGTGCGGCACGCCCAGGACCGTCGGTTTCAGGGTCGGGGCGAGCAGGGTCTTCAGCGTCGGACTTTCGGGAAACATGGAACAGATATGGCCATCCTCACCCATGCCGAGAAGGACGGCGTCCAATTTGCCGCCCTCGGCGGCCAGCGCACGGGCCGCAAGGGCGGCGGCGCGGTCGACGGTCACGGCGGGATGGAACAGGGGCACGAAGCGGGCCGCCGCGGCGGCTCCGGTCAGCAGGGTCTGTTTCAGAAGGGCCGCATTGGACTCGGGCGAAGGTTCGGGGACGTAGCGTTCATCGATCAGGGTGACGGCGACGCGGGACCAGTCGAGATCGGCCCCGGCCATGCGGCGATAGATCGGTGCGGGGGTCGAGCCGCCGGATCCGGCGAAGACAGCCTTGCCGCTGTCGGCCAGGGCTGTGGCGATCGCATCGGTCAGGCGAGCGGCGCAGGCGTCCGCCCAGGCGGCGCTGTCGGGGAAGGTCTCGATGGCGGGCGCGGCCTTACCCATGGCCTGTGTTCCACGCGCGGCCACCGCGCTCCAGGAGCAGATCGGCCGCAGCCGGACCCCAGGTCCCGGCGGCGTACTCGCGGGGTTTGAAGGCGGCTCCACGCCAGGCGTCGGATACCTCATCGACCCATTTCCAGGCCTGTTCCGCCTCGTCGCGGCGGACGAACAGGGTGGAGTCGCCGGCAAGAGCGTCAAGCAGCAGGCGCTCGTAGGCGATGCGACGGCGCGGCGGCCTGGCGTCCTTGTCGCCCTGGCCCCAGGAGAGGGACATCTGGATGGGCTGAAGCCGCATGCGCTGGTCCAGGCCCGGCTTCTTGTTCATCACCGACAGGGCGATGTCTTCCTCGGGCTGGAGTTCGATGATCAGGCGATTGGCCTCGATGTGACCGCGCTCGCCATGGTCGAAGATGGAATGGGGCACCGGCTTGAACTGGATGACGATCTCGGTCCGCTTCTCGGCCAGGCGCTTGCCGGTGCGCAGGAAGAAGGGGGTGCCCGCCCAGCGCCAGTTGTCGATATCGACGCGGATGGCGACGAAGGTCTCGGTATCGGAGGCCTGTCCGCGCTCCTCGCTGTAGGGTTTGGCCGGCTTGCCCTCGCTCATGCCGGCGACATACTGGCCGCGCACGGTGACCCGCTCGGCCTCATCCTTTGTGATCGGACGAAGCGAACGGATGACCTTGACCTTCTCGTTGCGGACCGAGTCCGGGTCGAGGTCGCTGGGCGGTTCCATGGCCACGAGGCAGAGCAACTGGAGCATGTGGTTCTGCAGCATGTCCCGCAGTGCACCGTATTCGTCGTAATAGGGCCAGCGGTCGCCGACGCCGACCGTCTCGCCGACAGTGATCTGGACGTGGTCGATCGACAGGCTGTTCCACAGCGGTTCGAAAATGGTGTTGCCGAAACGCAGGGCGATCAGGTTCTGGACCGTCTCCTTGCCGAGGTAGTGATCGATGCGGAAGACCTGGTCCTCGGAGAAGGCGTGGGCGACGGCGTCGTCGATCTCGAGGAAGGACTGCAGGTCGCGGCCGACGGGCTTTTCCAGCACCACCCGGTCAGTGGCCTCGGCCAGGCCGGCGGCCTTGAGGGCTGTGACGATGCGGCCATAGAGCGACGGCGAGACGGCGAGGAAACTGGTCACGCCGCCGTCGCCGACCTTGTCCTTGAGCGGCTTCAGGCTGGCGGGGTCGGTGGCGTCGACGGGCAGGTAGTCGAGCCGGGCGTCGAGCCGGGCCCAGGCCTCATCCGTCCAGGCGTCGTCGGCCTTCGCCTTGCCCTCGACGGCGGCGCGGACCTTGGCGACGTATTCGTCGCGGCTCTCCTCGGAGCGTGCGGCACCGATGATCTTCAACCCGTCGGGCAGAAGGCCGTCGTACTCGAGGAAATAGAGCGAAGGCAGCAGCATCCGCATGGCGAGGTCGCCGCCGCCGCCGAACAGCACCAGGGCCGCCATACGCTCTCCTTCCTTCAGGTCCCGGCTGGACCGAGCTTGTGTCTGGCCGCTTCCGCGCGTTGCGCCAAGACGTCAAGGACGTCCTGAAACACCATGTGACGCGCACGAAGCAGAACCATCAGGTGATAGACCAGATCCGCGGCCTCCGCTGCCAGTTCTGAATCCGGACCTGCGACGCCGGCGAGGGCCGTCTCGACACCTTCCTCACCGACCTTCTGGGCGACGCGCTTGACGCCCTCGGCGAGCAGGCGGGCGGTCCAGCTTTCGGCAGGATCGGCGGCCGCGCGTTCGGCGATGGTGGCTTCAAGCCGGGCCAGGCGGCCGAGGCCCGGTGCGTCCTCCTCACCAAAACAACTGATGCGGTTCAGGTGGCAGGCGTTGCCCACGGGTCGGACCTTGAGAACGAGCGAGTCGCTGTCGCAGTCCGGCGTGATCGAGACCACATACAGCCGGTCGCCCGAAGTCTCGCCCTTGCGCCAGCGCCCGCCGCGCGAGCGCGAGAAGAAGGTGGCCTCACCGGAGGCGATCGTCTCGTCGAGGGCGGCGCGATCCATCCAGGCCAGGGTCAGGACCTGCAGGGTGGCGGCGTCCTGGACCACGACGGGGACGAGGCCGCCGGACTTGTCGAAGTCGAGTTGGCCGGGATCGATCACAATCTAATCTCCTGTCCTGCCTGATCCAGGAACGCCTTGAGATCGGGAATGGCCAGGGCCCCGGTGTGGAAGACGCTGGCGGCGAGGGCACCGGAGACATCGGCCTGTTCGAAGACGTCGCGAAAATGCGACGCCGCCCCGGCGCCGCCCGAGGCGACCAGCGGGATGGTCAGACGGGCGCGGGCGGCGGCGAGCTGGGCGAGGTCATAGCCGCGGCGGACGCCGTCCTCGTCCATGCAGTTGAGGACAATTTCGCCGGCACCCAGGGCCTGGGCCTCGACGATCCAGTCCATGGTGCGGCGGCCGGCACCGCGGCTGGCGGTCGGATCGCCGGTGTACTGATGTACCAGCCAGTCATCGCCGGATCGCTTCGAGTCGACCCCGACGACGACACACTGGCCGCCCAGCCGCTCCGCCATTTCGCCGATCAGGTCGGGGCGTTCGAGGGCGGGCGAGTTGATCGAGACCTTGTCGGCGCCGTGGTCGAGGCAGCGCGCGGCCTGATCGACACTGCGGATGCCGCCGGCGACGCTGAACGGGATGTCGAGCAGGCGGGCGATGTCGCGGACCCAGCCGTAGTCGAGGGTGCGGCCCTGGGGGCTGGCGGTGATGTCGTAGAAGACCAGTTCGTCGGCGCCCTCATCGCGATAGCGGGCGGCCAGATCGGCAGCGTCGCCCATGTCCGTGTGACCCTGGAAACGGACGCCCTTGACCACCCGGCCGTCCTTGACGTCGAGACAGGGGATGATGCGGCGGGCAGTCATGCGGCGAGGGCTTCCTCGAGCGTAAAGCGGTTCTCATAGAGGGCGCGGCCGACGATGGCGCCGTCGCAGCCGAGGGCGGCGGCGGCGGTCAGGTCGGCGACGGTCGCCACGCCACCCGAGGCCTGGACCTTCAGATCGGGACGGCGGCGGATGATCTCGCCGAGCAGGTCGAGATTGGGCCCGGTCAGGGCGCCGTCGCGGCCGACGTCGGTGACCAGCAGGTGTCGGGCAAGGTTGGGCGGATAGCGGTCCAGCGCGGTCCAGAGGTCGATCCCGGCCGCCTCGGTCCAGCCCTTGAGGGCCGGGACCCAGCGGTCTCCGTCGGCCTTGACGTCGATGGCCAGGGTGATGCGGTCGGGGCCGAAGCGGCGCAGCCAGTCGGCCACGGTCTCCGGCTGCGACACAGCGAGAGAACCGACCACCACGCGCGCGACGCCGGCGTCGATCAGGGCGGCGACGTCGTCGGCAGAGCGGACGCCGCCGCCGGACTGGATGCGGATGTCGATGGATCGGGCGAGGTCGCCGATCAGGGCGTGCTGGACCGCGCGGCCGGCCTCGGCGCCGTCGAGATCGACGATGTGGGCCCAGGTCGCTCCGGCCGCCGCGAAGGCGGCGAGGCGGGCGGCGGGCTGGTCGTCGTAGCGGGTGACGGCGTCGAACCGGCCGTGCATCAGCCGCACGCAGATCCCGTCTTTCAAATCGATGGCGGGATAGACGATCACGCGGACAGCTCCAGAAAATTGCGCAGGATGCGGGCGCCGGCGGCGGCCGAGCGTTCGGGGTGGAACTGGCAGCCCCAGCGGTTGGCGCTGCGCACTACGGCCGGGACCGGGCCGCCATAGTCGGCGCGGGCAAGGGTGGCGGGGCCGTCCGGACAGACGAAGCCGTGGACGAAATAGGCCCAGGCGCCGTCTTCGACCCCTTCGAGCAGGGGATCGGCCCGGTCGGCCGTCAGGCGCGACCAGCCCATGTGCGGCACGGTCAGTCCCGGGCCAGGCTCGAGACGGCGGACCGCACCGGGGATCAGGCCCAGCAGAGGGACAGGTTGGCCCTCCTCGCTGGTCTCGAACAGAAGCTGCTGGCCGAGGCAGACGCCGAGCAGGGGGCGGGGGAAGGCGCGGATGGGCTCCACGAGACCGAGCGCGGACAGACGTGCCATGGCCCAGGCCGCCGCGCCGACGCCGGGCAGGATCAGGCGTTCGGCCTCGGTGACAGCAGCCGGGTCGTCAGTCAGGCGCACGGT
>CAZFQC010000112.1:1425-7738 GCA_964520795.1 uncultured Brevundimonas sp. | reverse complement strand
ACCTGCAGGGCCAGATCGACGGCCTGCTGAAGGGCGAGGGCTATACGCAGGGGACGGTCGCAGAACGGCTGGCCGGACTGCGCACCGAGCCGCGCTTCCGCTTTGCCGATACCGACGCCGGGCGCGAGGAGTTGCTGGCCTTCGTCAACGCCGAGATGGCCGCCATCCGGGCCCGCATGCCCGAGGTCTTCCCGCGCATTCCGCGCAATGACTTTCTGGTCCGGCGCGTGCCGCCGGCGATCGAGGCCGGGGCGCCCGGCGGCTATGCCCAGGGCGGCAGCCTCGATGGGGCGCGACCGGGCATCTACTACATCAACCTGCGCGACACGGCGGAGTGGCCGCGCTGGACCCTGAAGACCCTGACCTATCACGAGGCAGCCCCCGGCCATCTGTTCCAGGGCGCCCTGGCGCGCGAGGCCGGTGAACTGCCGATCTACCGGCGGGTCGGCGGCTTTTCGGCCTACGGCGAGGGCTGGGGGCTCTATTCCGAGCGACTGGCCGATGAGCTGGGCGTCTATGACGGCGATCCCTTTGGCCGCATCGGCTATCTGGAGAGCTTCCTGTTCCGCGCCTGCCGTCTGGTCGTCGACACCGGCTTGCACGCCCAGGACTGGAGCCGCGAGCGGGCTATCCGGTATTTCACCGAGAACGTTGGCGATCCGAACGAGGCCGAGGTCGAACGCTACTGCGTCTCGCCTGGGCAGGCCTGTAGCTACAAGATCGGCGAGACCTTCATCACCGCCCTGCGCGGCAGTCTGAAGGACCGGCCCGGTTTCGACCTGAAACGTTTCCACGCCGCGGTGATCGACGGCGGCAACATTCCCCTGACCATCCTCGAGCGGCGCGTCCGCGCGGCGATGGCCTGACCGAATCCGGAGTCCGAGCATGATCGACCGTCGCCGCCTGCTGCTGTCCTCCGCCGGGTTTGGTCTGGTGGCGGCCCTGCCTGCCGTCGCGCAGACCCCAGCATCGCCGATGTCGCCGGCCGATGCCCGGCTCGACGCGATGCTGACGCGCTGGTTCGAGGAGAATGTCGACCAGTCGCCGGAATATGCGACCAACCTCGGCCTCGACCGCGGCGACCGCGCCCATTTGTCCGGCAAGCTGCGGCAGGCCGGTCTGGCTGACGCCGAGGCCGACCGGGTCCGCGCCCGCGCGCGGTGGGCCGAGATCCGGACGGTGTCCGATGAGGGTCTGTCGGATCAGGCCAAGGTGTCGCTGGCGGTCTATCGCTTCACCGCCGAAGGCGCGGCCCTGGCGGCGGACATCCCCTATGGAGGGGGCATCGGTCCCTATGTCGTGACCCAGCGGTCGGGTGCCTATTTCTCGGTCCCGGACTTCATGGCCAACCAGCACCGGGTCGATACCGGAGCGGACGCCGAAGCCTTCCTGTCACGACTGTCGGCCTTTGCGACGCTGCTGGACCAGGAGAGCGAGCGGATCGCCGCCGACGGCCGTCTCGGGGTGATGTTGCCGTCCTTCCTGATGGACAAGACCCTGATCCAGCTGCGGACCCTGCGCGATACGGCCGCCGCTGACATGGCCATGGTCCAGGCACTTGTCCGCAAGACGGGCGAGAAGGGGATCGTCGGAGACTGGGGTGCCCGCGCCGCCGCCATCATCGAGGGCGAGGTCAGGCCGGCTCTCGGACGTCAGATCGCGGTGTTCGAGGCCCAGCGGCCGAACGCGACCGCCGACGCCGGGGCCTGGAAGCTGCCGCAGGGCGACAGGGTCTATGCCCTGGCGCTGCGGGCCTTCACCACCACCGACTACAGCGCCCAGGACATCCACGACATCGGCCTGCAACAGGTCGCGTCCATCCAGGCCGAGATCGATACGATCCTCAAGGGCATGGGCATGGGCGAGGGTTCGGTAGGCGAGCGGATCAAGACCCTGAGTGAGGACCCGCAGCACCTCTGGGCCAACAACGACGAGGCCAAGGTCGAGCTGATTGAATCGCTGAACCGGCAGATGGCCGAGCTGGAGCCGATGCTGCCGCGGGTGTTCAACACCCTGCCGGGTGCGAAGGTCGAAATCCGCCGCGTGCCGCCGTCGATCGAGCTGGGCGCGCCGGGCGGCTATTACCAGGCCGCCTCGCTGGATGGGACGCGGCCGGGCGCCTATTACATCAACCTGTCGAACACGGCGAACTGGCCCAAATGGGGCCTGCCGACCCTGACCTATCACGAGGCCTCGCCGGGCCACCATTTCCAGATCACCGTCGCGCGCGAGGCCGGCAGCCTGCCGATCTATCGCCGCGTCGCCGGCAACTCGGCCTTCAACGAGGGTTGGGCCCTGTACGCCGAGCGGGTCGCGGCGGACGACCTCGATGTCTATGCCGGCAATCCCCTGGGCCGGGTCGGGTATCTGCAGTCCTATCTGTTCCGCGCCGTCCGGCTGGTGGTCGACACCGGCCTGCACCACAAGCGCTGGAGCCGCGACCAGGCCATCCGCTACATGATCGAGGAATGCGGCGAGCCACCGGAGTCGGCGGAGAAGGAGATCGACCGCTATTGCGTCTCGATCGGCCAGGCCTGTTCCTACAAGCTGGGCCAGACGGTGATCGCCCGGCTACGCGCCGAGGCAGAGGCGCGTCCCGGCTTCGACCTGAAGGCCTTCCACGACCGGGTGCTGCTGAACGGCTCCGTGCCGCTGGCGGTGCTGGAAGGTCTCATGCGGGCCTGATCGCCCGCGCGGCCACGATCGTCGGATCGGCATCGGCCTGGGCCGCCAGCCAGTCGCGGAAGCGGGCGATCTTGGTCGACCGCCGCCGGCCCTCGGGCCAGACCAGATAGTAGCCGGTGTGGAATGACACTGTCTGGGCGAAGGGCCGCACCAGCAAGCCGTTGCGGAGCTCGCGCGCGAACAGGATGGGCGAGGCGAGGGCGACGCCCTGGTCGCCGAGGGCGGCGGCGACTTCCAGCACCTGATAGTCGGCGGTCAGCCGGCTCATGGGCTGGGTCCCGCCGCTGACGCCCGCGGCGGCGAACCAGGCGGCCCATTCCTTCTCCATACCGATGCGCGGCGCATCCAGCAGATCGGCGGGTTCGGTCAATTTCAGCCGTTCGGCCATGGCGGGGCTGCAGACGGGGGTGAAGACGCTGGGCATCAGCAGCTGGCTCTCCATGCCCGGCCAGTCGCCCGAGCCGGAGCGGATGCCGACGTCAAACCCTTCGCGGGAGATGTCGAGCAGGTTGGGATTGGTGTCCAGCCGCACCGCCAGACCCGGGTTGGCGACCTGGAACCCGCCCAGTCGCGGTGCCAGCCACTGGGCCGCGAGCGAGGCCAGGGTGGTGATGGACAGGATGTGCTCGTCCGCCTCGGTCAGGTCGCTGACGGCCCGGCGCAACAGGGTCATGGCCTCGGTCGCGGCGCGGGACAGCCGCTCGCCGCCCTCGGTCGGCTGTACCTCGCGCGGCAGTCGGCGGAACAGGCTCTGGCCGAGCCGGCCCTCGAGCGCCTTGATCTGCCAGCTGACCGCGGCCTGGGTCATGCCCAGTTCCTCGGCGGCGCGGGTGAAGCTCTTCAGACGGGCGGCGGCCTCGAACACCCGGATGGAGGCGAGGGGGATGCCGGAGAGAGGATCGGCCATAAGCAAACCTTATGTGAGAGCGCCACAATCTGGTTTGCTGGCACCGCCTGTCAAGTCCATCCTGTCATTATCACCAATGGCGAACCAGAGGAGGCCGAGATGGAAGAGATGCACCACACGCATAAGGAACCCGCATGGGGTTGGGTTTCGGTTCTGAACGACTGGCGCCGCAGCCGGACGCGCAAGCGTCTGCGCACGCCGTCGCGGATCGTGACGCCCTGGAGTCGCTGACGACGCGCCCGACCCTGAACTGAATCCGGTCTGCTGCGGGAGACCACCCTTCTCCCACCGTTGACTGTCGGCGCCGCAAGGGCCGTGACCCGGACCCGGGGCTCCTTCTCCCGGGTCCGGATCGAGTCGTGTCTGGCGACGGACGCGCCGGGGTTTTACCGTTTCAGTCTCGAACCATCGGAGGAGCGGGCCATGCAGATCGACAGACGCGGTGTCCTTGGCGGAGCGGGTGCGCTGGCCGTCGCCCCCTCAGGCCTCAGGGCCCGGACTGCCGACTATGCCGCCGCGGCCGCCTACTCTGCCCAAAGGCGGGGCGTGTCCTTGCTTGTGATGCAGGGCGGGCAGGCGTTGTTCGAGGACTACCCCCGGTCGGGCGCCGGCGACACCCACGAACTGGCCAGTGGAACCAAGAGCTTCTGCGGCGTTCTGGCCGCCGCCATGGTGCAGGACGGCTTGCTGGCCCTGGACGAGGCCTGTGCAGACACCCTGACCGAATGGCGTGACGATCCGGCCCGGCGCGCGGCCACGATCCGTACCCTTCTGAGCCTGTCGTCCGGCGTCGGCGGCGGTTCGATCGGGCGACCCTCGACCTACGCCGCCTCTGTCGCCCAGCCCTTCGCGGGGCCGCCGGGCGTGTTCCGCTACGGCCCCGCGCCCTTTCAGGTGTTCGGCGAGATCGTCCGGCGCAAACTGGCGGCCGCGGGGCGATCCGACGACGTTCTGGCCTTCATGGAAGAGCGCCTGCTGCGGCCGGCCGGGGTGGCCCACGGGCCCTGGCGGCGGCAGGCCGGTCAGCCGAACATGCCGTCGGGTGCCCGGTTCGACGCCCGCAACTGGGCCCGGTTCGGTGCCTTCGTGCAGGGCGGTTGCCGCGTCGAGGGTCGGGCGATCGTCGATGCGCAGGCCCTGGCCGACTGTTTCCGTCCGACTCCGGCCAACCCCGGTTACGGCCTGACCTGGTGGCTGTTGCGTCCGGGTCTGGTCCCGCCCGGTCCCCGTTCACCGATCGATTCCTCGGCCGCCGCGCTCGCGGGCCTGCCGGCGGTGAGCATGGCGGCCGGTGCCGGCGACCAGCGGCTGTATCTGATCCCGGACCGCGATCTGGTCGTCGTGCGTCAGGCGGACGGAATTCTGGCCCGGCTGGCCGGCGGCGGCTCGGACTGGTCGGATGCGGCCTTTCTGAGGTTGATCCTCGGCTGACGGTCGCCCTTTGCACCGGCCCGTATGCCCCGCTATACCGCCCGCCACACTCCCCATTCCCAATCAGAGGCGCGAACCCGTATGACCAGGATCAAGGTCGCCAATCCCATCGTGGACATCGACGGCGACGAGATGACCCGCATCATCTGGCAGTGGATCAAGGACAAGCTGGTCCACCCCTTCCTGGACGTCGAACTCGACTACTATGACCTGTCGATGGAGAACCGCGACGCCACCGACGACAAGGTCACGGTGGATGCGGCCCATGCGATCCAGAAGCATGGCGTCGGCGTGAAATGCGCCACCATCACCCCCGACGAGGCCCGTGTGGCCGAGTTCGGCCTGAAGAAGATGTGGAAGTCGCCCAACGGCACGATCCGCAACATCCTCGGCGGCGTGGTCTTCCGCGAGCCGATCATCTGCTCCAACGTGCCGCGTCTGGTGCCCGGCTGGACCCAGCCCATCGTGGTCGGTCGTCACGCCTTCGGCGACCAGTACAAGGCCACCGACTTCCTGATCCCCGGGCCCGGCAAGCTGATGATGACCTTCACCGGCGACGATGGTCAGGTCATCGAGCATGAGGTGTTCCAGTTCCCGTCGGCCGGCGTGGCCATGGGGATGTACAACCTCGATGACTCGATCACCGAGTTCGCCCGCGCCAGCTTCGCCTTCGGCCTGGGCCGCAATTTCCCGGTCTATCTGTCGACCAAGAACACGATCCTGAAAGCCTATGACGGCCGCTTCAAGGACATCTTCCAGGACGTGTTCGACAAGGAATTCGCCGACCAGTTCAAGGCGGCCGGCCTGACCTATGAGCATCGTCTGATCGACGACATGGTGGCCGCGGCCATCAAATGGTCGGGCGGTTTCGTCTGGGCCTGCAAGAACTACGACGGCGACGTCCAGTCCGACGTCGTGGCGCAGGGCTTCGGCTCGCTGGGCCTGATGACCTCGGTGCTGATGACGCCGGACGGCAAGATCCTGGAATCGGAAGCGGCCCACGGCACCGTCACCCGCCACTACCGCCAGCACCAGAAGGGCGAGGCGACCTCGACCAACTCCATCGCCTCGATCTACGCCTGGACCCGCGGCTTCTCGCACCGCGCCAAGCTGGACGACAACGCGGAACTGGCGACCTTCGCCGAGACCCTGGAACGGGTCGTGGTCGAGACGGTCGAGGCCGGCTTCATGACCAAGGACCTGGCGCTCCTGGTCGGCGACCAGCAGGGCTGGCTGACCACCGAGGGCTTCCTCGACAAGGTGGCCGAGAACCTGACCGTTGCGATGAAG
>CAZFQC010000112.1:0-1325 GCA_964520795.1 uncultured Brevundimonas sp. | reverse complement strand
GTGCATTGATGTTCCGTCACGAGGGAAGACGGTCTTGAACGCGCCATCCGACGAGCCCCATCAGCCGGTCTGGGCCCGGAACCAGAAGCGGCGGAGCGGCGGCGGCCTGATCGGCAGGCTCATCCTGTTCGCCGTGTTGATGGCGGTCTTCGCCTTCTTCATCGCGCCGGCCGTGGCCTTTTTCGGCATCCGGTCGGCCGCCGAGGCCAGCGACGTCGCCGGCCTGACGCGGCTGATCGACTATCCGGCCGTGCGGCAGTCCCTCAAACCCCAGCTGGACGGCAATCCGGCGGCGACCGCCCCCGCCCCGACCTTCCTGGAAGACCCCATCGGCGCCGTGCGCCGCCAGATCGAACAGGCGACCGCGCCCCGCACGCCGGATGTCGACGCCTATCTGACGCCCGCCGCCATCGCCGCCCTGACCCGGGGCGAGGGACGCTACGCCTCGCAGCGCGTCGACGGCGGCCTGCCGTCGCCGGACAACACCAACACCGGAGGCCCCCTGCCGAAGCCGGTCTACTGGGGCATGAACCGCGCCCGGATGAGCGTCGCGGACGAGGGCGGGTCCGAGACGATCTTCACCTTCGAGCGCAAGGGTCCGTTTGAATGGAAGCTGGTCCATGTCGGACTGCCTGAGGGCGTCGCGCCGGTCGCTGATCGTCCCGCCGAACCGGTTCTCGGCGCGAGCGGCCGTAGGGGCGGTTGAGGGCGCCTCTTGGCGACCCCGCGCGACTCGGGCAACCGTAGCGGTGGGGAGGCGTTACGACGCCAGAGGGTCGTATGAAAAAGTCACTGATCGTCGGCGTCGCTGCGGGGGCCCTGGTCCTGTTCGGGATCGCCTGGGCCGCCGCCCCCGTGCTGGCGGCACAGGCCCTGATCCGCGCGGCGAAGGCCGGAGATGAGGCGAAGATCGAGAAGCTGGTCGACTTTCCGTCCTTGCGCGAAAGCCTGAAGGCCGAACTCAATGCCGAACTGATGGCGCGGATGAGCCGTGACCCCCGCGTCGCCGACAGCGGCCTCGGCGGCCTCGGCATGATGCTGGCCCCGATGATCCTGTCCGGCGCGGTCGATGCGGTGGTCACACCCCGGGTGGTCGCCCACATGGTCACCACGGCCGAGGCGCCCGATCCCACACGCCGCCCCGCGCGGGAACCGGCCGGGGACGAGGCCGATGGCGACGACATCCATCAGGCCTGGGGCTATCGCAGCCTCAATGCGTTCGCCGTTACCCTGACCGACCGCGACCAGCCGGACGACCACCTCGCCCTGATCCTCGAGCGGCGCGGCCTGTTCGACTGGAAACTGGCGGCGGTCGATCTGCAGAC
>CAZFQC010000111.1:0-7768 GCA_964520795.1 uncultured Brevundimonas sp. | reverse complement strand
GCTCGATGCGGGACGGCGCGGTCCGCACCGACTTCTGCGCCCCCATCGGCCACCGTCAGGTCAAGGGCGACTATGTCGAGAGCTGGCAGCCGCAGGCCATGACGCCCGCCGCCCTCGCCTCGGCGCAGGACATCGCCCGCAAGGTCACGGATGCGCTGGGCGGACTCGGTGTCTTCGGGGTCGAGCTGTTCGTGAAGGGGGACCAGGTCTGGTTCTCGGAGGTGTCGCCGCGCCCCCACGACACCGGTCTGGTGACCCTCGCGACCCAGACCATGAGTGAGTTCGCCCTGCACGCCCGCGCCATCCTCGGCCTGCCGGTCGACGTCAGCCAGCGCGACGTCGGGGCCAGCGCGGTCATCTATGGCGGAATGGATGCGGTGGGGGTCGCCTATGAGGGCGTGGCCGAGGCCCTGTCCGTCCCGACCGCCGACCTGCGCCTGTTCGGCAAGCCCGAGAGCTTTGTCCGCCGCCGCATGGGCGTGGCCACGGCGCGCGGCGACACGGTGGAGCAGGCCCGCGAACGGGCGCGCGAGGCGGCGTCCAGGGTCCGGGTGGTTCCGGGCTAGAGGGTCCGCCGGGCTGGGCCGCCCGCGCCCGGCATGTCACCGCCGTTGAGCATCACCCCGCCTGGGTCGAGGAGATGCGGCCCGATCAACGCGACTGGCTGGATGACCTCGATCTTCTATCGCGACGGAAACTGCCTGGGTCTCCAGGTCCGGATCTCCAGGGTGGTCAGAGCACGGGGGCGGGCTGAACCGCCATCGGCACCTCGCGCGGTCCGGCCAGGGCGGCCACCGCCGCCTCCAACCCCGGGTCGCGTCCGGCGCGGCGATCCTCCAGCGTCAGGGGGGCGACCACATCAGGGGTCACGCCGCGCTTCTCCAGACGCACCCCGCCCGAGGTGACGAAATCGGCCCGGCTGAGGCTCAAACGACCGCCATCGGGCAAGCGCGACTCCTGTGAAATCAGCACCGCCCCCGCTGTCGGCGCCCCGACCACCACGGCGCGCCGCGCCTCCTGCAGGGCGGCGGGCGTCAGTTCCGCGGCGCTGCGGCTGTTGGCGTCGACCAGAACCGCCACCTCATTCCCGACGGGCTGGACCAGATCGCCACAGCCGCCTGCGGTCCGGAGCTCTACCCGGCGTCCCGAGCGGCCGGTGCGGGCCGCCCACAGCCGGTCGCGCGGCAGGAAACAGCTCAAGACGGCATCGGCCTCAGCCAGCCGACCGCCCGGATTGCCGCGCAGGTCGATGACGACGTCGGTTTCCGGCGGCAGACCGGCCAGTTGCGCGCCCATCCAGCGGCCCAGCCCCTGTTCAAAGCCGTCAACGGTCAGCACCAGAACCCCGGGCCGTGAGCGATCCGCGACGAAGGCCGGGCTCGGCTCCATCATGCGGGGGATCAGGGTCAGGGGCCGGGCGACGCCCTCGCCATCGACCAGCGACAGGGTCACGGACCGGCCCTCGGCGATATCCTGTTCCGGGGTCCACAGGGCGCCGTCGCCGGTGATCAGCCGCCAGCCCACCGCCACGCCGGCCTCGGCCGCCGGCGATCCGGGCCGGACCTGTTCGATCAGCCAGGAATCGCCCGACGGCTCGGCCCGCAAGGACACGCCAATCGCCGCGCGGCGCTGGCGCAGGGTGTCCTGGCGGCGGGCGACGGCCGGCGGCGAGGCACCTGCATGATCGTCATCAAGCAGGTCGAGCATATCGCTCAGCGCCCGGTAGAGCGTCCGGTCGTCCGGCGCCGTCAGGGCGACCGGGCGCCAGGTTCGCCGCGCCGCGTTCCAGTCCACGCCATGCAGGCCGGGGTCGTAGTACTGGCTGCGGACCTCGCTCCAGACCCGGTCGAAGACCCGCTGGTTCATACGGGCCCGTTCAGGGCTCGCCACCCCGGAGGCAACAGTCGGGCGAGCGGCGGCGGCCGCGTCGGGATCGGCCGCAATTGCCGGAGTGGCGATGAGCGCAAGGCCCATCGCCGCAGTTGCCGTCAGTGTCCTGAACAGAGGGCCGAAGCTCATGACGCCATTAGAGGGCGCCTTGGCCGGCTTTCAAATCACGAAGTCGCAGACGGATCAGTCCTCGCCGCCCGACCGTGTCTCGATACGGTGGACGAAGACCTCGTTCCGGCCGCCGGCTCCGCGCTCACCCTCTTCGATGAAGCCCGAGTGATCGGCGTCCATGCGGGCGAAAGCCTCCCGAAGCGGCGCGCTGAACTCGGCCTCGCTGATCTTTCCGTCATTGTCGGCGTCCAGGTCGTTCTCGCCGCCCGGACCGGCCATGCGCCGGATCTCGATCCGCTCGCCGGGACCGCCCTCGCCATGGGGCCCGCCCATCATGGCAAGATCGCCGGGACCGCCGTGGATGACGATCTCGCGCTCGCCACCCGGACCGGTCGGGCCGCCGACGAAGACCATGGTACGACCCTCTCCGCCGCCGGCATGTTCCGCATGGGCCCCGGCAGCCCCGCCGGGATGCGCCCGGCGCATTTCGAAATGCCGCACACCCGGGCCTCCAGGACCTCCCGGCCCGCCGATGACGTGGATCTCATGCTGGCCGGGACCGCCCGGTCCACGCATGATCCGGATGTCATGCTCTTCACCGCCCATGGCACCGTGTCCGGCGGTCAGTTCCTCGGTCGAGAGGCGGCCGTCGCTGTTGGCGTCCATGCGGGCGAAGTGGTCGTTCAGGGGCGCGGTGAACTCTTCGCGCGTGATCTGGCCGTCGCCGTCCTTGTCGAGTCCGCCGGGACCGTCGGCGCCCATGACCATGACGCGGGTGTGGACCTCGGGCGGGGCAGGCGGCGCCGGCGTCTGCTGCAACAGGGCGGCGGAAAGGGCGATCAGGGTCAGCATGAGCGATGGGCTCCCGTTGTTGTGCGGCCCCTGTTTGACCACGGCCCGCTTGCCGGAGTGTTTCAACGGCTGCGTCGATTGTTTCAAAGCTGAAATGACGGCGAGCGTGTGGTTCGGCACAATGGTCCCATGTCAGTTGACGTCAGCCCCCGTATTCTCGTCGTCGACGACGATCCCGGCATCCGTGAGGTGCTGTGCGACTATCTGATCCTGCACGGCTACGACGCCGTAGGTGCCGCCTCCGCCGCCGAGATGGATCGTGCCGTGGCACACCAGGCGCCGGACCTGATCGTGCTGGACCTGATGATGCCGGGCGAGGACGGGTTGTCGGTGTGCCGGCGCCTGGCCGGCAAGGGGCCGCCGATCGTCATGCTCTCGGCCATGGGCGAGGACACCGACCGGATCATCGGCCTGGAGCTGGGGGCCGACGACTATCTGGCGAAGCCCTGCAACCCCCGCGAACTGCTGGCCCGCGTGCGTGCCGTGCTGCGCCGCCCGCGTGAGGAGACGGCGGCCGAGGGCCCGGCCCTGGGCTTTGCCGGCTGGCGTCTTGACCTGTTGCGGCGCGAACTGACCCGGCCGGACGGCCGCGCCGTGGCCCTGTCCGCGGGGGAGTTCGCCCTGCTGCGCGCCTTCGCCGAACGGCCGGGCCGGGTCCTGACGCGTGACCAGCTGCTGGAACGGGCCCGGGGCGCCGACGCCGATGTGTTCGACCGCGCCATGGATGTGCAGATCAGCCGGCTGCGCAAGAAGCTGGACGACGGCTCGGGTCTGGAGATGATCCAGACCTTGCGCGGCGAGGGCTATATGTTCGACGTCCGGGTTGAGCGACAGAACGGTTCGATCCGGGGCGCGGCGTGAGGCGGCCCTCCTCCTTTCCGGTTCTGGTCCAGGTGGCGGCGCTCGCGGCGCTGGCGGTGATCATGTCCCAGGCCGTCGCTTTCGGCGTGGTGGTCCTCGCCCCGGAGCCACGACCCGCCGGATTCAGCATCGGCGCGGCGGCGGACGCCCTTCGGGGCGAACCCGCCGAAACCGCCGACGGCCGCGCCCTGCGTCGCCGCATCGTCGACCGGCCGCCGGGGCCCGAGCTCGACCTCCAGATGGATCCCATGGCCCTCGCGATCCGCGCCGGTCTGGCCCAGCGTCTCGGCGTGGAGCCGGACGCGGTCCGGGTCACGGTCGATCACGGCTCCCGTCGCCGACCCGCGCCCGAAGTCGACGGAGACGGGCCGTCACAACAACGGATGGATTTCGTCCTTGTCCACCCCGAAGGCCGCCCGGCAGCCGGTGCTCGGGAAGCAGCGCGTGCGGCGAACCCTCCACCGCCTCCCGTTGTGATCGCCGTTTCGCCCGCCGGATCCGACGAAACCGTGATCGTCCGTCGCGGCGCCGACCTCGAGGCGCAACTGCGCATGCGTCATGTCGGCCCGGGTGGCCCGGGCGGCCCGGAGAACGGGACCTTCGTCATCGACCGTGAGACCCATCAGTTTACCGTCCGGGCGGACCGCCTGACCTTTGCACCCTTCTCGGCCTCGGTACGCCAGCCGGACGGGCGCTGGGCCACAGTCGAGCCGCCGCGCGGCCTGCTGTCGCCGTGGCAGCAGCGGATCCTGCTGGCCCTGACCATCTCCATGCTGCTGCTGGCGCCCCTGGTCTGGTGGATGGCCCGGCGTCTGACCCGGCCGATCCGGGTGTTCGCTGATGCCGCCGAACGACTGGGCGCGGATCCCGAGGCCGAGCCCCTGACCCCGTCCGGCCCCAGCGAGGTGCGCACGGCCATCCACGCCTTCAACGACATGCAGGCCTCCCTGCGCGACCATATGCGCCGCCGCACCCAGACCGTCGCCGCCATCGCCCACGACCTGCGCACGCCCCTGACGCGCCTGCGCTTCCGCGCCGAACAGGCCCCTGACGCCGTGCGCGACCGTATGGCCGCCGATATCGAGGAGATGGACACCCTGATCGGCCAGGCCATGGCCTATGTGCGGGGCGAGGCGACGCCCGACCGCCGCGAGACCTTCGATCTGGACGCCCTGGCCGCCGATTGCGCGGGCGGCTTCTCCGAGACCGGCGGGGCCGTGACCTTCGACGGCGGTGGCCAACTGTCGGTCGAGGCCGATCCCGCTGCCCTGCGTCGGGCGCTCGCCAATCTGATCGCCAACGCCGTCAAATACGGCGGCGCGGCGCGGGTGAAGGCCTTCGCCCAGGACGGACGGGCGGTGGTCACCGTCGAGGACGACGGCCCCGGCCTGCCCGACGGCGAACTGGAGGCCGTGTTCGAACCCTTCCACCGCGCCGAACGCTCGCGCAGCCGCGAGACCGGCGGGGCCGGCCTCGGCCTCACCGTCGCGCGTCAGGCCGCCCGCGCCCACGGCGGCGACGTGACCCTGACCAACCAGAGCCAGGGCGGGCTGCTGGCCCGTCTCGAACTGCCACTCTCACCACAGACGGAGACGCCCTGATGCGCGCCCTGATCATCGCCGCCGCCCTGCTCGCGGCCGCGCCCGCCCTGGTTCACGCCCAGGCGGCCCCGACAGCGGGACCTGTCGCAGGCGCAGCCGAACAGCCGACGCCGCGCCGGGTCGTCGTCGCCGTGGCGGCCCGGATCCGCAGCCTCTATTTCGATCCAGCCGTCGGCGCCCGCATCGCCGCGGACCTCGAGGCCGAAAGCGAGGCCGGGACGTTCGACGCCCTCACCGACGGACGGGACCTGGCCGCAACCCTGAGCCGCCGGCTGCGGCCGCTCGATGCCCATTTCAATGTCGACTTCGACCCCGCCGCGCCTTCGGTCCCCGTCAATCTGCGGCCGCCCGCGCCCCTGGGAGCACCCGGAGCCGGCGGCCCGCCGCGCGGACCCAATCCGGCCGAAGTTCGCGGCCATTTCGGCTTCCGCAAGGTCGAGATCCTGCCGGGCAACATCGGCTATATCGACCTGCGGCAGTTCTCCAACATCAACTTCAGCAATCCGGCCGATCCCGCGCGCAGGGCCGCGGATGCGGCGCTGGATTTCGTGTCCGATACGGACGCCGTGATCTTCGACCTGCGCGACAACGGCGGCGGCGCTCCCTCGATGGTCGGCTATCTGACCAGCGCCTTCACCCCGGCCGACGCGCCCATCTACAATGTTTTCCACACCCGGTCCGGAAGCCGCAGCGAGGCTCCCGAGGTCTTCCATCCGGATCCGCGGCTGGAGGTCCCGGTCTTTGTCCTGATCAGCGCCCGGACCGGCTCTGCCGGCGAGGCCTTGCCCTACACCCTGCAGGGGGCGCGGCGGGCGACCATCGTCGGCGAGGCCTCGGGTGGCGCAGCCAATCCCGGCAGTATGGTCACGGTCGGCTGGGGCTATTCCATCTTCATTTCCCAGGGTTCGCCGAGAAACCCGAACACCGGCGGCAATTGGGAGGGGACCGGCGTCATCCCGGACGTGGCTGTGCCGTGGGACCAGGCCCTGACCCGGGCCCACGCCCTTGCACTGGAAGGCATCGTCGCCAGGGACAGCGGCCGCACCGACGCGATCTGGGCGCTGGAAGCCATGAACGCTGCGCCCGCCGCGGGTGACCTTTCCGCCTACGCCGGCGCCTATGGCGACCAGACGGTGGCGGTGGCCGGCGAAACCCTGCACCTCCTGCGTGGCCGCCGTCCGCCGGTCGTACTGGCCCCTCTCGGCCCGGACCTGTTCACCGTCGTCGGCGACCCCTCGCGGCGGGTTCAGTTCGGCCGCGACGATACGGGCCGGGTCACGATCCTCGACTCGGTCGGCCTCGGGGGTCCCGGCCCCCGCGCTCGCCGCACCGACTGACGGCCGTCGTTACAGTCCATCACGTCTTGTTACGGGCGCGGGGTTGATCGCCGCGCCCGTCGGCTTCATTGAAGCGCCAACCCTGACACCGCTTCTCCGGAGACCGCCCCATGACCGTCCGCGTCGCCATCAATGGTTTCGGCCGCATCGGCCGCCTCGTCCTGCGCTCCATCGTCGAGCACGGCCGTCGCGACATCGAGGTGGTGGCGATCAACGATCTGGGCCCGGTCGAGACCAATGCCCATCTGCTGCGCTATGACTCCGTGCACGGCCGGTTCCCTGGCACGGTCGAGACCGGCGCGGACTGGATCGACGTCGGCCTCGGCAAGATCAAGGTTACGGCCGAGCGCGATCCGTCGAAGCTCCCGCACAAGGAGCTGAACGTCGACATCGCCTTCGAATGCACCGGCCTGTTCACGACGAAGGAAAAGGCCTCGGCCCACCTGACCGCCGGCGCCAAACGCGTGCTGGTCTCGGCCCCCTGCGATGGCGCCGACAAGACCATCGTCTTCAAGGTCAACCATGAGACCCTGACCGCCGACGATATCATCGTCTCCAACGGCTCGTGCACCACAAACGCCCTGGCCCCGGTGGCCAAGGTCCTGCACGACCTGTTCGGCATCGAGCGCGGCTATATGACCACCATCCACGCCTACACCGGCGACCAGCCGACGCTGGATACGATGCACAAGGACCTCTACCGCGGCCGCGCCGCCGCCCTGTCCATGATCCCGACCTCGACCGGCGCTGCCAAGGCCCTCGGCCTCGTCCTGCCGGCCCTGAAGGGCAAGCTGGACGGCTCCTCGATCCGCGTCCCGACCCCGAACGTCTCGGTTGTCGACCTGAAGGTCGTCGCCGGCCGCGAGGTCACGGTGGACGAGATCAACGCCGCCATCCAGGCCGCCGCCGACGGCCCGATGAAGGGCGTCCTGGCGACCACCGACGAGGCCCTGGTCTCCACCGACCTGAACCACATCGCCGCCTCCTCCACCGCCGCCCTGCCCCAGACCCAGGTCGTCGACGGCAAGCTGGCGCGGGTGCTCACCTGGTACGACAACGAATGGGGCTTCGCGACGCGGATGGCCGACACGGCGCTGGTGATGAGCAAGCTGATCT
>CAZFQC010000110.1:0-7796 GCA_964520795.1 uncultured Brevundimonas sp. | reverse complement strand
CCAGCACCAGGATCGGACAGCTCTGGTGATCCTCGCCGACCAGATCAATGACCGGCGGCCGCGGACGCGGGTGATCGAGGTAGGTGATCTGCAACTGGTCCCGCAGGGCCGGATGGAACGCCAGCACGCCCTCGACGACCGCCCCGGCCGGGCAGTACCACGGCCCGCCCTGGTCGTCGGTCCAGCCGGGATTGAGCAGAAACAGCCGGTCGGTCATCCCGGCCTCACGGAACCGGCGGGGCCAGGTCCGGCAACGGCATCCAGCCGATGTAGACCAGCACCATCACCAGCAGCCAGACCAGGGCCGAAACCCAGGTGGTGGTGATGAATTTGCGCTTCAGATCCGGCTTTTCGGGCGCACCCCATTGGCCCCCGTCCGTCGGAACTTCGTGCCGCTCCTGGGACGTCCCCAGCGGCAGGACGGCGAACAGCACCGTCCACCAGCAGATGATGTAGACGCCCAGCATCGTCACCCAACCGATCGGCATCAGTGCGCTCCACTCTCGTGATTGGCCTTTGGCGTTTCCATCAGTTCGACCAGCACCCCGCCCATGTCCTTCGGATGGACGAAGATGATCGGCGTGCCGTGGGCCCCGATGCGCGGCTCGCCCGTGCCGAGGATCGTCGCCCCCCTGGCCCGGAGCGCATCGCGCGCCGCCAGGATGTCCTCGACCTCGAAACAGACGTGGTGCTGCCCGCCCTTCGGGTTCTTCGCCAGAAAGCCGTGGATCGGGCTGTCGTCGCCCAGCGGCTCGATCAGTTCGATCTGGCTGTTGGGCAGGTCGACGAAGCAGACCCGCACCCCCTGCGCCGGCAGGTCGAACGGCGCATGCGCCCTGGTCGCCCCGAGCATGTCGCGATACATCGCGACGCTGGCCTCGATGGACGGCGTGGCGACGCCGACGTGGTTCAGTCTCCCGATCATGGGGTTGCTTTAGCCCGTGTCGGCAGTGGGGAGAAGGCGTCGTGATTGTCGCGCCGCGACGACTTCTCCACCTTACTGCAGCGGGAACGGATCCGTCGGCGTCGGCCGCGTCGGGACCGGCATGCGTGGCAGGGGCTCGTCGCTGTTGGCGGCGTTCAGCAGGAAGGCGGCCAGGATGACCGCGGCCTGCCTCAGGTCCTCGGCGCGCATGTGGTCATAGCTGTCGATCGAGGTGTGGTGCAGCCGCGATCCGTAGTCGAGCGGGTCCTGGATGAACTGGAAACCGGGGACGCCGACCGTCTGCATATAGACATGGTCGGTGCTGCCCGAGGTGCGCATCGACACCGTCGTCGCGCCCATGGCGTGGAACGGCTCCAGCCATTCCTGGAAGATCGGGGCCGCCGCGACATTGCCCTCGGCATTGATGCCGCGGATCTTGCCCGAGCCGTTGTCGAGGTTGAAATAGGCGACCAGATCACCGTGGCCGTCGCGCGGCTGGATCGGCCAGCGCTGACGCCAGGTGCGGCCGTTCGGCAGGGCGTCCAGCTGCGGATCGCCCAGTGGGGCGCGGGTGGCCAGATAGCGGTCGACATAGGCCAGCGAACCCCACAGCCCCTGCTCTTCCCCGCTCCACAGGGCGAAGCGGATGGTGCGCTTGGGGCGCACGCCCAGCGCCTTCAGGATACGCGCGGCCTCCATGACCACGGCGCTTCCGGCGGCGTTGTCGACCGCCCCGTCCGAGGCGACCCAGCTGTCGAGGTGAGCGCCGGCCATGACATATTCGCCCGAGCGGCTGGTGCCGGGGATATCGGCCAGGATGTTGTAGGCGTTGGTGTCTTCCTCGTGGAAGCGGACCTCGCTCATCAGTTCGAGCGTCGGCTTCGCGTCCTCCGTCAGCGCCAGACGGGCCAGTCGGCGATAGTCCTCGGCGGCCAGTTCCATGCCCGGCGTGCGCCGCTGGTCATCCATCCGGTAGCCCGAGCCGGTCCCGTGCAGCAGGCCCCCGTCCCGCTGGGACATCCGCACCCAGGCCAGGGCACCCTCCTCCTGCAGAAAGGCATCCAGTTGCCGCGCGAAATCCGGTCCGCGGAGGCTCTCGACCGACGGCGCGTTGATGTTCGGGATATTGTAGGTGTTGGCGTTGCGCAGGTCCTCGTCCGTCAGCCGGCGGAACGGCGCTTCAGTCGGCTCGGAGCCTGCCGTGGGACGCGAGATCAGCACCATCTTGCCGGCCAGTTTGCCGCGCCATCTGGCGAAATCGGCGGCCGTCGTCATCGGGGCCACGACCACCTCGCCGCTGATCACCCCGTTGGTGCCCGGCGTCCAGGCAATGGGAATGGCGCGCAGGTCCAGCGGGCGCGGCGCGGTCATGCGGGCGCTGGAACGGACGATCGACCAGCCCCGGCCGAAGTCGAAGGGATCGGCGCGGACGTTCGACAGCCCCCAGTCGCGGAACTGCTGGGCGGTCCATTGCTCGGCCTGACGCATCTGGGGCGAGTTGGTCATCCGCCCGCCGATCCGGTCGGTCAGCCAGGCGGCGGTCCGCATTACCTCGCTGTGGTTCAGTCCCTGGTCGATGATGCCGTTGATCGCGACCCGATCCACCTCCTGGGCGGCGACCGGTGCGGAAACGAGGACGGCGAGCGCGGAAACGGCGACGAGCAGACGCTTCATGAACGGACCCCTTGAATCGATCGACCCGCATTTGACCCGGGACGCCGCGATCCGCAAACGCCCAACGAAAAAGGGCCGGCGATTTCCCGCCGGCCCTTCGTCAGTCTGTGGTTCGAGCGAGGCCTTACTGGGCGCCGCTCATCTGGGCGACTTCGGTGGCGAAGTCCGGACCCTCGACCTTCTCGACGCCTTCACCGAGGGCGAGGCGGACGAAGCCGGCCAGGTGCAGACCGGGCGCGCCCAGTTCCTTGCCCGCGTCAGCGACCAGCTGTTCGATGGTCACGTCGGGGTTCATGACGAACGGCTGTTTGATCAGCACGACGTCCTTCTGGAACTTGTTGATCTGGCCTTCCACGATCTTGGCGATCATGGCCTCCGGCTTGCCTTCTTCCTTGGCCTTTTCGGTCAGGACCTGACGTTCCTTCTCGATCGCGGCCGGATCCAGATCGTCCGTGTTCAGCGACAGCGGAGCCGTGGCGGCCACGTGCATGGCGATCTTGCGGCCCAGTTCGCGCAGGGCGGTCTTGTCGCCGCCGCCGTGCAGGGCGACCAGCACGCCGATACGGCCGAGGCCCGGCGAGACGGCGTTGTGGACATAGGAGGCGACGACGCCTTCATCGACCGACAGGCGGACAGCGCGACGCAGCTGCATGTTCTCGCCGACGGTGGCGATCAGCTGGGTCACTTCGTCCTGGACCGTCTTGCCGGATTCCAGTTCGGCGCCGTGCAGGCCTTCGAGCGTGGCGTGCTCGAGGCCCAGCTGGGCGAACGACTTGGCGGCGTTCTGGAACAGGTCGTTGCGGGCGACGAAATCAGTCTCGGCGTTGAACTCGATAGCGGCACCGACTTCACCGGCACCGACTTCCTTCGAGGCGACGGCGACCAGGCCTTCGGCAGCGACGCGGTCGGCCTTCTTGGCGGCCTTGGACAGGCCCTTGGCGCGCAGCCAGTCGATCGCGGCGTTGATGTCGCCGTCGGTTTCCTGGAGCGCCTTCTTGCAGTCCATCATGCCGACGCCGGACTTGGCGCGCAGTTCCATCACGAGGGCGGCTGTGATCTCGGCCATGGGTAGTCTCCTTGGTACGTATGCGGGAACGGCCGGGCGTTTAGCCCGGCCGTATGTCAGTTTCGCCGTCGATAGAAAGGCGGGGTCGCTTAGACCGCGGCTTCCTCGGTTTCGACGGCGTCGTTGGCTTCCGAGGTCGCGGCCTGGGCGGCTTCGTCGGCGACCGCCGGCTCGGCGGCGGCGATCATTTCCTCGGCCACGGCTTCAGCCTCGGCGGGAGCCACTTCGGCTTCAACCTTGGCCGCCTTCGGGGCCTTGGCCTCGCGCAGCATCGGCTCGTCCGGGTTGACCGCGGCGCCCAGGTCGACACCGGCGGCCGACTGGCCGGCGGCCAGACCGTCGAGAACGGCGTCGGCGATCAGGTCGCAGTAGGTCTGGATGGCGCGGGCGGCGTCATCATTGCCCGGGATCGGATAGGTGATGCCGTCCGGGTCCGAGTTGGTGTCGAGGATGGCGATGATCGGGATGTTCAGCTTGCGGGCTTCGAGGATCGCGATCGCTTCCTTGTTGGTGTCGATCACGAAGATGATGTCCGGGATCGAACCCATGTCCTTGATGCCGCCGAGGCTGAGCTCGAGCTTGTCGCGCTCGCGCTGCAGGTTCAGCAGTTCCTTCTTGACCCGGCCGTCGCCACCGCCGTCCAGCAGGCTTTCCAGCTCGCGCAGGCGGGCGATCGAGCCCGACACGGTGCGCCAGTTGGTCAGGGTGCCGCCGAGCCAGCGGTTGTTCATATAGTACTGGGCGCAGCGCTTGGCGGCTTCAGCCACCGGATCCGCCGCCTGGCGCTTGGTGCCGACGAACAGGACGCGACCGCCCTTGGCAGCGACGTCGCGCACGGCGACCAGGGCCTGGTGCAGCAGCGGGATCGACTGCGACAGGTCGATGATATGGATGTTCGAGCGCGAGCCGAAGATGTAGCGCTCCATCTTCGGGTTCCACCGGTGCGTCTGGTGGCCGAAGTGGGCGCCGGCTTCGAGCAGCGAACGCATGGAGAATTCTGGCAGAGCCATGGTGTAGTCCTTTATCCGATTGATCCGCCGCAGACGGGTAAAGGCCCATTCTTCCTGGAAAGACCGGGGCCCTCGGAACGGAGCAGACGGGATTTCTCCCCGCCGGCGCCACGCCTGCGTGTGAAGTGGGCGGGCTTCTAGGCGCGTTGGGCACAAAAGGCAAGCGACGTCGATACCTTCAGGTCCCGCGCGGTTTGGCCCGGCTGGTCGCCTCGGCCCTGGTGGGGTCCTCTGGCCAGGGATGCCGCGGATAGCGGCCACGCATTTCGCTGCGCACCGCCGCCCAGCTCCCGGCCCAGAAGCCCGGCAGATCCTTCGTCACCTGCACCGGCCGCCGCGCCGGCGACAGCAGGGCCAGTGTCAGCGGCACGCGCCCGCCGCCGACCGTCGGATGCACCGTCATCCCGAACAGCTCCTGCACCCGGATATCCACCCGCGGCCCACCCACGGCGGCGTAGTCGATGGCCGCCGAGCCGAGCGGCGTCGCCAGCCGCGCCGGGGCCAGGTCGTCGAGCGCGCGCTGTCGATCCCACGGCACGAGGGCCCGCAGCCCCGCCTCCAGCGCACTGTCATCGATCTTCTCCAGCCCCTGCACCGTCTCCAGCAACGGCCACAACCAGGCCTCGCGGGACGCGATCAGTCCGGCCTCCGACACATCCGGCCAGCCATCCTCCAGCGTGGCCAGGAACGCCAGCCGCGCCCGCAGGCCCGACGCCCGTTCGCCCCACCGCAGGCCGGCCAGCCCATCCCGTTCGACCTCGGTTCGCAAGGCCGCCGTGACCGACGCCCGGTCCGGTGCCCCGACGATCTTCTCATCGACCACAATGGCGCCGATGCGACGGATGCGGCGCAGCGTCATCCGCCCCGAAGGCTCACGCGTCAGCCGGTCCTCGACCTCGATCCGCGCCTCCAGCGTCGCCGGCTCGACCGGAACCGCCAGCCGGATACGGTCCCGCGCATCGCCGCCGCCCAGTTCCGCCACCGCCAGCCAGGTCTCGCGCGCCAGGGCATCGGTCGGATCGAGGAAGGCCCCGCGCCCCGACGCCAGCAGAACCTCGCCCGGCTTGCCCCGCGCCTTGGCCACCCGCTCGGGAAAGGCCTCCGCCAGAAGCGCGCCGGCATCGGCCTCGCCCCCCTGCCCGCCCCCGGCCGCCCGCGCCCAGCGTTCGGCCAGTCTGATCGCATCCCGCGCCCTCGGCGAGCGGTCGCGTTCCAGGCCGCGCAGCCGTTCCCGCAGATCAACATCATTGCCGCCGAGCCCCGGCTCGCTCAGCACGGCGGCGATCCGCGCGCCCAGCGCCGCATCCCCGGCGTCGCTGGCCACCGCCACCATATGCGCCAGCCGCGGCGGCAGCGGGATCCGGGTCATCCGCCGCCCGTGCGCCGTCAGCGCCCCCGCCTCATCCAGCGCTCCCAGCCGCGCCAGCACCCTGCGCGCCTCGGCAAAGGCACCCGCCGGCGGCTGATCCAGCAGGGCCAGCGACTCCGTCGACCGTGCGCCCCAGCGTGCCAGATCAAGCGCAAAGCCCGTCAGGTCCGCCTCGAGGATCTCCGGCCGCTGGTGCGGGACCAGGCCGCGCGTCGCCGCCTCGTCCCACAGCCGGTAGCAGACCCCCGGCTCCGTCCGCCCCGCCCGGCCGCGCCTCTGTTCCGCTGAGGACCGGCTGACCCGGACCGTCGCCAGCCGGGTCAGGCCGCTGGAGGGTTCAAACCTCGGCACGCGCGACAAGCCACCGTCGATGACCACCCGCACGCCTTCGATGGTCAGGCTGGTCTCCGCGACCGAGGTCGCCAGCACCACCTTGCGCCGGCCCGCCGTCGTTGGCTGGATCGCCCGATCCTGCGTCTCCCGGTCCATCGCGCCGTACAGGGGAACGACATCCACGGCCGGATCGCGCAGCCGTTCCGCCAGTCGCTGTGCCGTGCGGTGGATCTCCCCCTGCCCCGGCAGGAAGACCAGCACCGATCCGCCCTCCTCGCCCAGCGCCTGCACCACGGCCCGCGCCACGGCGTCCTCGATCCGCTCGACCGGGTTGCGACCGGGGTAGCGGGTCTCGACCGGATACATCCGCCCCTCGGCCTCGATCACAGGCGCGCCATCGAGCAGGCGGGACACGCCCCCGATATCCAGCGTCGCTGACATCACCAGCAGCCGCAGGTCGTCCCGCAACAGCCCCTGCGTCTCCCGCGCCAGCGCCAGACCGAGGTCGGCGTCCAGCGACCGCTCGTGGAATTCATCGAACAGGATCGCCCCGACGCCCTCCAGCCCCGGATCGTCCAGAATCATCCGTGTGAACACGCCTTCGGTGATCACCTCGATCCGGGTCCCCGGCCCGATCCGGCTCTGCAGCCGCGTGCGATAGCCGACCGTCTCGCCCGTCGCCTCGCCCAGCGTCGCCGCCATCCGCTCGGCGGCGGCCCGCGCCGCCAGCCTGCGCGGCTCCAGCACCAGGATTTTCCCTCCGCCCAGCCAGTCCGCGTCCAGCAGCGCCAGCGGCACGACCGTCGTCTTGCCCGCGCCCGGTGGCGCGGCCAGCACGGCGCTGTTGCCCGCCACCAGGGCGGCCTTCAGCGGCTCAAGTACGGCATGGATCGGCAGCATCGCCCTAGCCTCTAGACGTTGGACGCCCCTTCACGAAACCGTCGTCCGGCGTTCACCCTTCGGAAACCGCGTTGCCAGCGCGCCCCCACGCCGCTAGCGTCCGCGCCATTGAAGGCGGTCCGGGGAGGACTCGCCGTGTATCAGGGGGCGAGACTCGATGTCCGCAGAAGGCCTTAGGCCCAAGGGGAACCGCCTGTTCCTCAAGAAATCCGTAGCCCAGATCCAGAAGGAAGCCGCCAAAAGCGAGCTGAAGCGGTCTCTGGGACCCATCAACCTGATGAGCCTCGGCATCGGTGCCATCATCGGCGCCGGCATCTTCGTGCTGACCGGCCAGGTCGCCGCCGCCCACGCGGGCCCGGCGATCATGCTGTCGTTCGTGGTCGCGGGCATCGCCTGCGGTCTCGCCGGCCTCTGCTACGCCGAACTGGCCTCGACCATGCCGGTCTCCGGCTCCGCCTACACCTATGCCTATGGCACCCTGGGCGAGGTCTTCGCCTGGATCATGGGCTGGCTGCTGGT
>CAZFQC010000109.1:0-7820 GCA_964520795.1 uncultured Brevundimonas sp. | reverse complement strand
CGTGGCCGCGGGCCTGGGCTATATCGACGACGTGATCATGCCGCACGGCACGCGGAGGCGGCTGATCCGGGCGCTACGGACGCTGAAGAACAAGCAGCAGGAAAACCCGTGGAAGAAGCACGATAATATTCCGCTTTAGGGGCTGATATGAAGCTGCGTGACGGGATCGAAGTCGGAGAGGACAGCGTCACGTTTTCGGGCCGCTCCGGGAAGCATTTGCTCTTGTCGTTGCTGCTACGAACCAAATTTCGTGAGCCCTACGAGGACATCGCCCTCCTCAATGACTGGATTGCAGACCTCGCAAATCGGCTCGCGGCGGAACTGCACACCGGAGACCAGCAATCCTTTGCGGATGACCCCCGCACACGTCATGAGGTCGCCCGGTTAATTGCCAGCAAGGGCGCGTCGCTAGGATGGTGGCAGATGTCTTCCGAGGCGAAAGTCGCCTGCCTTCAGCTAGCTGCAGCCCCGTACCGAATGAGCCCCGAGAGCGTGGAGGAGATCATTCTCTCCATCGGTGACGAAGTCGAACGCGCTCGTAGACTTGTTGCGGCGGCGGATCAGAGCAACCGCCCCTGACCAACCTCCTCTTCCTCTGCTCCCGCAACCGCCTCCGCTCCCCCACGGCCGAGCAGGTGTTCGCGTCCCGGCCCGGCGTCGAGACCGCCTCCGCCGGCCTGGCGCCGGATGCCGAGGAGCACTGCTCCGCCGAGCTGGTGGAATGGGCCGACATCATCTTCGTCATGGAGCGCGCTCATCGCGCCAAACTCCAGCGCCGCTTCCGGGCCCATCTGAAGCGCGCCCGCGTCATCTGCCTCGACATCCCCGACGACTACGGCTTCATGCAGCCCGAACTGGTGGCGCTGCTGGAGAAGAAGGTGGGGCCCTTTCTCTGAACCCCGGGCGGCCTCAAGGCCCCGACGACCGCGACTTCATGCCGTCAGAGCGGGCGGCGCGGGCGGGCTCAGCAACCAACCCTTGAAACCTCCGCGGTCTTGCCGACGTATGTAGGCCCATGACCCATCTTTCCCGCCGCGCCCTGTTGTCCTCCGCCGGAGCGCTCGCCGTCTCCGCCTGTACGCCCAAGGAAGCCACGGCTTCCGAGGCGCAGTATGCCAACTCGCCGTTCCGGCGGATCACCGATGCCCAGTGGCGCGAGCGGCTGCCGCGCGCGGCCTATGACGTGCTGCGGCGTGAGGCGACCGAGCGGCCGGGCAGCAGTCCGCTGAACAATGAGCATCGCAGCGGGACCTTCGTCTGCCGGGGCTGCGAGCTGCCGCTGTTCCGGTCGCAGTGGAAGTATGACTCCCGCACCGGCTGGCCGAGCTTCTATGACGTCATCGCCGCCAATATCGGGACCAAGACCGACTTCGCCATCGGCATCCCGCGCACCGAATATCACTGCGCCCGCTGTCTGGGGCACCAGGGCCATATCTTCGATGACGGCCCGCGGCCGACGGGCAAGCGCTATTGCAACAACGGCGTCGCCCTGACCTTCCGCCCGGCCTGATCGCCCGGTAGATTTCCGGTCTGAAGCGGGAGTCCGGGATGTTTGAGTGGGTGCTGGCGGCTGTCATCGGGGTCGCCGGGCCGCGGCAGGACCCGCCCGATCTGGCCACGCTGAAGACCTGTGTCGTCCATATGCTGGTCGTCGAGACGGCGGCGGAGGAGGGCCAGTGGGCGTCCATCCCCGACGCGCAGCCGCCCCGCCCGGGATCGCGATTTCGCACGGTGGGCATGATCCTGCTGCTCGACGCCTTTGCCCGGGCGGCGGAGCGCGAAGGCGTCGATGTGGCCGGCCTGGCTCCCGAGGTCGAGGCGGCGGCGCAGCAGACGTCGCGGGCGGAGTCGGCCGCGGACGTCGCCCAGGCGCTGAAACGCGAGGCTGACTGTTTCCGGATGCTGGGCGTCGAGGAACCTGAAGACTAGGCGCGTCGGGCCTTGAGCGCGGACTCGACCGTCACCCCGAACCAGACCGCGGCGATGATGACCAGCAGGCCGTAGTCCGGGCCGGGCCAGAGCAACGGTATGGCGGCGCAGAGGATCACCACCATCGGGAACAGCCCGGCCCACGCAGTCATGCCGCGGCTGTCGGGATGGATCAACGGCGGACGCGCCGGGCTCTTCATCGTGCGCATCAGGACCGGATTGAGCAGCACGAACCCGCCGGAACAGGCCACCGCCAGCAGCAGGTTCCGCAGCGGCTCGCCTGCGCCATAGACGCTGACGGTCAGGGTGACGAGAACCAGGGCGAAGCCGGTGGTGACGGCCAGCAGCAGGTTCGGCTCGAGACGCTTCAACTCTTCACCTTCACGTAGGACCCGGGCGCCGGTTCGATCGGCTTCAGCGGCCCGGTCTTCGGATCGCGGGCGGGGATCCAGTCGCCCGACTTTTCGTGCAGCCAGGCCGCCCAGTGGTTCCACCAGCTGCCGGGATGCTCCTCGGCCTTGGCCTGCCATTCCCCGAGGGTCGCGGGCAGGGCGGGGTTGGTCCAGTGCTGGTATTTCTTCGCCGACGGCGGATTGACCACCCCGGCGATATGGCCCGAGCCGGCCAGGGTCAGGGTCACGTCGGCGTTCGAGAAGGCGCGGGCCGAGCGATAGACCGAATTCATCGGCGCGATGTGGTCTTCGCGGCTGGCCTGGAAATAGAGGGGGATGGTCACCTTCGACAGGTCGACCTTGACCCCGCCGATGGCGAACTCGCCCCGGGCCAGTTTGTTCTGGCCGTACATGGAGCGGAGATAGTCCATGTGCAGCTTCTTGGGCATCCGCGTCTGGTCGGCGTTCCAGAACAGCAGGTCGAAGGCGGGCGGCGACTTGCCCATCAGATAGTTGCTGACGAAGAAGGACCAGATCAGGTCGTTGGCGCGCAGCGCATTGAAGGTCTCGGCCATGGCCGCGCCGGGCAGGACGCCGCCGGCGGCATCCATCTGCTGCTCGACCTCGCCCAGCCAGTGCTCGTCGGTGAACAACAGCAGGTCGCCGGCCTCGGCGAAGTCATGCTGGGCGGCGAAGAAGGTGTTGGCGGTGACGCGCCTGTCCCCCTTGGCCGCCATATGGGCCAGGGCCGCGCCCATGAGGGTCCCGCCGATGCAGTAGCCGACCGTGTTGATGTGGTCGGCCTTCGACTGCTCCAGCGCCTTCTCGACGCAGCGGTAGATGCCCTTTTCCAGATAGTCGTCGAAGCCGAAGCCGGCCTTGTCGACGTCCGGATTGACCCAGGAGCAGACAAAGACAGTGAACCCCTGGGCCGAGAGCCAGCGGATCATCGAGTTCTCGGGCTGCAGGTCCAGGATGTAGAATTTGTTGATCCAGGGCGGGAAGATCAGCAGCGGCACGGCGCGCTGCTTGTCGGTGGCAGCGTCGAACTGGATCAGTTCGAACAGCTCGTCGCGCCAGACGACCTGGCCCGGGGCGGTGGCGACGTTCTCACCGACGACGAACTTTCCATAGTCGGCCTGGCTGATCTTCAGCTTGCCGGCACCGCGCTCCATGTCGGCGGCAAAGTTCTGCATCCCCTTGACCAGCGATTCGCCGTTGCTGTCGGCCAGGGCCTTGAGGGCGACCGGATTGGAGGCGAGGAAGTTGGACGGGGAGAAGGCGTCGGTCAGCAGTTTGGTGAAGAACTCGGCCCGGCGTTTGGTCATGGGATCGACGTCCTCGACACTGGAGACCAGGCCGTTCATCCAGTCCGAGGTGACCAGATAGGACTGGCGCATGACGTCGAACGCGGGGTTTTCGGACCAGGCGGGATCCTTGAACCGCTTGTCTTTCGAAGGCGCGGCGGCCGTCTCCTCACCGGCGGCGCGACGGGTCGTGGACGCCCACAGGTCCATATAGCGGTTGAACAGATCGGCCTGGGCAGCGAACAGCTTGTCGGGCCGCGAGGCCAGGCTGGTCATGACAGAGTTCATGGCCGGGCCGACGTGGAAGGGGTCGGGCGAGAGGGCGGCGGGGCGGTCGGCCTGGGACAGGGCGGCCTCGGCGATGGCCGACTGGGCCGTCATCGCGGCCTTGGCCAGGTTTATCGACAGGGTCTCCAGCATCTCCCGCTGGTCGGTGCCGGGGAAGGCGAAGGCGTCAGCGGGCGGGGCCTCTCCCAGGGCGGCACCGGCTTCGGGGGGCGGTGTCGGCTCCGGCTCGGGCGCGACCCGTTTGGCGCGGGGGCGAGGGGGCTTGGCGGAGGTTGGCCGACCCGCCTTTCGCGGCGCGCGCGGCGGGGCGTCGGCGGTCGGTGGGGTCGGACGCTTGGCCATGGAGAGCTCCGGAGTTCGTCAGGTTCGGTCGTACGCGCCGCGCGCCCTTCCGCCTGTCGCGATCATCGCATAAGACAGCCCCTGAAATGAACGCGTCGCGCCGGAAAATTGCAGTCGCCCTGTCCGCCGTCGTCGCAGGCGGCGGTCTGACGGCCTGCGTGGGCTCGTTCGAACCGGCCACCGACGCCACGTCGCCGATCGCGCCGCGGGTCCAGGCCCTGGCCGACGCCAACCGCACCTATCCGCGCTGGTCCGGGTTCCCGCGTTCGGTCGAGCCCATGCCCGAGCCGGTCGCGATCGCGGCCCAGGTCAATACGCTGCGGGTCACCGGCGGGGCGCTGGCGGGCGAGGTCTCGCGAATCGACTGGCAGATTACCGATGACCCGGCCGTCTTTGCGGCGGCGGTACAGGCCCGCGTCGACGCCGTTCCGGTCGCACCGGTGACGGCGGAAACACTCGCCGAAATTGAAGACTTCGTGCGGCGTACGCGCGAGCGGGGCCAGGCCCCGCCGCCGGTGGATCGCCGCTGACCCCCATCCAATGCTCGCCCGGACGGCATAATCCGGCGCCCCTCGTCCCAGGAGACACCCCATGGCCAATCCGGCCCCCTACGCCTCGACCCTGGCCGCAGATGCGGCGCGGGTGACCGAACTGGCTGCCATCGCCAGCTATGCCGGAATCGGCCGCGGCGACGAGAAGGCGGCAGACCAGCTGGCGGTCGACGCCATGCGCACGGCCCTGAACGCGCTGGATATCGACGGCAAGATCGTCATCGGCGAGGGCGAGCGCGACGAGGCCCCGATGCTCTACATCGGCGAGAAGGTCGGCACCGGCAAAGGGCCGGCCATCGACATCGCCCTCGATCCGCTGGAAGGCACGACCCTGACGGCCAAGGCCATGGCCAACGCCCTGTGCGTGCTGTCGATGTCGCCGGGCGGCGGCATGCTGCATGCGCCCGACACCTATATGGACAAGATCGCCATCGGCCCGGGCTTCGCGCCCGGCACCGTCGATCTGGACATGACGCCCCAGGACAATGTCCGCTCCCTGGCCTCTGCCAAGGGCGTCAATTCGTCCGAGATCACCGTCTGCGTCATGGACCGGCCGCGCCACGCCGACCTGATCGCCGCCCTGCGCGAGGTCGGGGCCAAGGTGGTGCTGATCACCGACGGCGACGTCGCGGGCGTCATCCATACGGCCGAGCCTGAAACGGGCATCGATCTGTATCTGGGTTCGGGCGGGGCGCCGGAAGGCGTGCTGGCGGCCAGTGCGCTGAAATGCGTCGGCGGCCATTTCCAGGGCCGGCTGATCTTCCGCAATGACGACGAGCGGGCGCGGGCCTCCCGCACGGGCGTCACGGAATTCGACCGCAAATATGACCTGCACGAACTGGTGTCCAAGGACGCCATCTTCGCCGCCACCGGCGTGACCAAGGGTGCCATGCTGGACGGGGTCAAGGTCGCCGACGGCTTCGTCTCGACCCATACGCTGGTGATGGATTCCTCGACCCGGACCGTTCAGCGCATCCGAACGATCCGGCCGCTCTGATGGCGGACGGGGGCACCGTTCCAGCGTTTCTGGGCGTCTCCCGCTCCCTGTCCGGCCGCGAATGGCGGCAGAGGCCCGCCGAGTCCGGCCTGATCCGGGACCATATGCAGGCGCTCAATCTGCAAGAGCCGCTGGCGCGGGCGCTGGCGGCGCGTGGCGTGCGGGCGGACCAGGGCGCGGACTTTCTGCAGCCGACGCTGAAGGCCCTGTTCCCCGACCCGTCCAGTTTCATGGACATGGACGCGGCGGCAGAAGCGATCCTCGACGCCCTGCAGGCGAAAACCTCGATCCATGTCTTTGCCGACTATGACGTCGACGGGGCGTCCAGCGCGGCCCTGCTGGTCCGCTGGTTCCGGGCCATGGGTGCCGAACTGCCGATCTATGTGCCGGACCGGGTCACGGAGGGCTATGGCCCCAGCGCACGGGCCTTTGACACGCTGAAGGCCTCCGGTGCCGATCTGGTCATCACCGTCGACTGCGGCGCGGCGGCCAATGAGGCCGTGGCCCATGCGTCGGCGATCGGGCTGAAGGTCGTGGTGATCGACCACCACATGATGCGTGAGCATCCGCCGGTCTGCGCCGCCGTGGTCAATCCGAACCGGCCAGGCTGCAACTCGGGGCAGGGCAATCTGGCGGCGGCGGGGGTGGTGTTCGTCCTGCTGGCGGCGCTGAACCGCGAGGCGCGGCGCCGCGGAATGTTCGAGGCGCGCGAGCAGCCGGATATCCGCCAGTGGCTGGACCTGGCCGCAATGGGAGCGATCTGCGACGTCACCGGCCTGACGGGCTTCAACCGGGCCCTGACCAGTCTGGGACTACGGGTCATGTCAGACTGGGGCAATCCGGGGCTGAGGGCCCTGCTGGCGGCGGCGGGCACCGAGCCGGGACCTGCCAAGTCGAACCACGCCGGCTTCATCCTCGGGCCGCGGATCAATGCGGGCGGGCGGATCGGCAAGTCGGACCTCGGGGCACGGTTGTTGTCGACCGACGACCCCGTCGAGGCGGCGGCGCTGGCGCAGGAGCTGGACGCCCTGAACATCGCCCGTCGCGAGGTGGAGAAACAGGTCACCGATCAGGCCACCCGCATGGTCGAGTCGACCGGTGCCCATGCCGATGGTTCCGCGGTGGTGGTGGTCGCGGGAGACGAATGGCATCCGGGCGTGGTCGGGATCGTGGCCGGGCGGCTTCGCGAGCGCTGGCGCAAGCCGGTGGTGGTGATCGGCGTCGATGCAGTGAACGGTCTTGGCAAGGGTTCAGGCCGGTCGCAGCCGGGGATGAACCTGGGCAGGGCGGTGCAGGCGGCGTGGGAGAGCGGCGTGCTGATCGCCGGCGGCGGCCACGCCATGGCGGCGGGGCTGACGGTTCGGGCCGATCAGATCGATCGGTTGCGGGACTTCCTCAATGACCGGATGATCGGCGAACAGGCGGCCGCCGACGCCCTGGACCATGTCGAGATCGACGCCCTGATCGACGCGGGCGCGGCGACGCGGGCCCTGTTCGAACAGTTCGAGCAGCTGGCACCGTTCGGCCCGGCCAATCCCGAGCCCCTGTTCGCCCTCGAACATGTCCAGGCGCGCGACGCCGTGGCCATGAACGGCGGCCATGTGCGTTGCCGGCTGGTCGGGGCCGATGGAGCCTCGGTCAAGGCCATCGCCTGGCGCTGCGCCGACCTGCCCGGTGGCCAGTCGCTGCTGTCCGGACAGGGCGGATTGAGCGTGGTCGGGCGGCTGAAGGCCGATGACTGGAACGGCCGCAGGGGCGTTCAATTCGAGATCGAGGACGTGGCCGATCCGCGGATGGCCTGATCGCTCTCCCGGTCGCCCCTCCGTCTCTTCGACTGCGCCTCCGAGCCACCGCCCCATTCTCAGGAAGAATGGGGCGGAGAAGGGTTGCACCGTCCGGAATCGGCGGCTATATCGCCCGCTCGCCGCGCAGCGGTCCCTTCGTCTATCGGTTAGGACGTCAGGTTTTCAACCTGAAAAGAGGGGTTCGACTCCCCTAGGGACTGCCAGCGCGG
>CAZFQC010000108.1:0-7926 GCA_964520795.1 uncultured Brevundimonas sp. | reverse complement strand
ATCGAGTGGGAGTAGGGCTCCGCTCAGTCGCAACCCGGCGCCACACTCTCGAACCGCGCATCCCACCAGCCCTGCCAGCGGCCCTGCAGGTCAGCAAAGGCCGCATCTGACAGGCCGTAGCTGGTCAGGGTCAGCATGGTCGTGCCGCGCGGGTGTTTTTCCGTCGGCGGCTGGTCCACGACCACCAGCAGGCCGTCGCCCCAGCCGTCGACGGTGACGCCGATCTGGTGACGGGCCGTGAACCAGACCTCGCCGGCCGCCGTGGCGTCCGGGCCCAGTGGCATCGACCAGGGCTCGCCCGCGGCGGGGGCGGGGTCCAGGCCGAGCAGCGACCGGGCCAGCCGGTCCTCACGGGGCGGACCCGAGAAAAAGACGGTGCGGCGCGTCTGGCCGGGATGGCGGGCGAAGGCGAAGGCCAGCTGCCAGGTGAAGGAGATCCAGCCCTCGATCATGCCGTCGAAGACGTCGGACCAGTCGCCGGCCGGGGCCGAGCGTACGACCCGAACGATGCTGGCGTCGCCCCGGGCCTCGACCTCATAGCGGTCATTGACGCCCACGAAGGTGACCACCCGGTTCACATCGTCCGCCTCGGCGTGGGTGATGAAGATGAAGTCGATCTCGTCCTTCAGGCCGTCGGTCTCCCAGCCGAACCACTGGTGGATCTTCTGCGGGTCGCGCAGGGCGGCCCAGACCGCATCGGCGGGGGCGGGAACGGTGACTTCGACGAGGACATGGTCCTCCATGGGCTGGGCGGCGGCTTCGGTCATGGCGGTCAGTTCCTGGCTGGAGCGGATTTGGCGACGGCGGGATGGGCGACGGCTGTGAGCCGGTAGCGACGCCCGGACGGGGCGTTATATTTGCGGGCGAGGGCGGTCACGGCGGCGCTGACCTCCTCGGTGAAGGCGTCGAAGTCCGCGGGGGCCGCGAAAGTCACATCGGCCTCGACCGTCAGGGTCAGCAGGCGTGAGCCCTCGGCGGCGGCGTCCTGGCGCATGCGGGCGACATCCCGGACCAGGCTGGAGGCGGTGGCGATCAGATGGTCAGCCGCGTGGCGATCCTGGGCCTCGACCGCATCCGGATCGGGCGGCGCCTGCATCAGGGCCGGGTCGAGGACATGGTTGCGGGCGGCCACGAACAATCGCTCGGTGAAGCCACGCTTGCGGCGCTCCCCGGACAGCTGAACCAGACCCGCGGCCTCGAGTGCATTCAGGTGATAGCCGATATTCTGGCGGGGCAGGCCCAGCTGTGCGGCAAGGCCCGCGGCCGAGGCGGGTTCGGTCAGGGCCGCCAGGATACGACGACGGACGGGGGCCAACGCCAGAAGGGCGGTGTCCAGATCGTCGAGCAGGGCGGTCGGTCGGGCCGTCATGGCCCACAAACTGCATTAGACAAAAAATATTGTCAAATGGACGTCAGGCCGTTGCCCTTACGTCCCTTGAGGCCCGTTCCAGGACAGCGGCCGGCGATTCCCCCGTGGAAACCTCGGCGACCCCGACCTCGAACTCGACCACGAAAGGCGACCGGTCGGGGCCGGCGTCGAAGGCGGTGCAGCCGATGACGGCGGCGATCCGGTCGGCGGCGATCCGTGCGGCCGGCCCCTGGGTCGCCGGCAGGGCGAGGGCGAAGACGTCGGGCGACAGCCGGGCGGCGGTGTCCTCGGTCCGGATCAGGCGCGAGACCATGGCTCCGATCTGCGGCAGGGCGCGGTCCAGCCATCCGCCCTTGCGGGCCTCGATCACGGCTTCGGTTTCCGAGACGCGCAACACCGCGACCGACAGCGGGCGCCGGCGCAGGCGGGCTCCCTCGGCGATGCGGGCCAGATGGCTGGCGAACAGTTCGGGGGTGAACAGGCCGGTCGCCGGGTCGGTCAGCCCCGATCCGCGCGCGCTTTCCAGCGCCTTGCGGATGGCGACGTGGCGGCGGTGGGCGCGGGCCAGGGCGGTGATGCGCTCGGCGGTCTCGTCCTCGGGCGTATCGGCGGCGGCGACGTCGGCGAAGCCCCGGTTGTACAGTTCGGAGAGATTGATCTCGCCGGCCCCGCGCAGATAGAGCACCGCCGGGATGTGATAGAGGCGGGTGTTTCGCTTCATGCCCGAGGCGATGGACAGGGCGGGGGTATGATCCTCGGCGCCCCACAGGACGGCGGCGTCAAAGGGCCGCTCATGCAGATAGTCGAAGGCGGTGTAGGGCGTCGGCGCGGCCACGACCTCACAACCCCGCTCGGCGAGGGCGTTCGACAGGGCGAGGAAATGCCGGTCCGGCTTGCCCGCCGCCAGAACCCGCAAGGGCGTGGCGTCGACATCGACGATCGGCAGGGGCTGGCCCCGCGCCGCGAAAGTGGCCTCGCGCAGGGACACCTCCTCCTCGGCAATGGCCGACCGGACCAGGTTTTCCAGCCGCAGGGCCGCCTGGGCCGCGTGGGGCGGATGGGACATGACGATGTCGGCCAGTCCCGGCCCCCAGGCGGCGGCTTCGGAGCCGATGGCGAGAATCGGCAGGCGTCGGGGCGACACCGTCTGGCGCAGCGCGCTGATCCCCGCCTCGGCGTCCGGCAACCGGGCGTCGAGAATCACCGTCTCGAGGGGCCAGTCGATCAGGACCTGGATGGCGCCGGCCAGGGACCGGGCTGTGACCGTGCGCCAACCAAGGGCGTCCAGACCCTGACACAGCGGGCCGATCAGGCCGTCGTCGGGGGCGACGACCAGAATGCGCGGATCGGAACCCAAGGTCGAAATCTCCAGCCGCCGCCCGGCTCGGGCGCGGTCTCATGGCGGCGGACCATAGCGACGGCCGGCGCCTCTAGGCAACGGGCAGTCCGTCGCTTTCCACGGCAGGTTTCCCCTCGACCGAATTGGGGTAGTAGTGCGGTCTTGCAGGGTGCGAGGACCGGATTGCAGGCGAAATCGGACATTGACGCGGCCGCCCGCTGGGCGGTGCCCATGCTTTGGGGCCGGCTGTCGGTCAAGGCGTTCACGCGCAGCTGGGGTCGCGACGTGATGCTCTATACGGGCGGGGTGTCGTTCTTCGCCCTGCTGGCGGTGTTTCCGGCCATCGCCATCCTGATCGGCTTCTACAAGGCCGTGCTGTCCATCACCCAGGTCAGCGAGCAGGCGGCGGCGCTCGCCGATGTCATGCCGACGGCCGCCCGGGCCATTTTCCGCCTCGAGATCGAGCGCCTCGCCAACGCATCGGCGCGGACCGTTTCGGCCCAGAGCTTTTTCGCCGTGGTCATCGGTGGTTACGCCGCCCACCGTGGGTTCAAGGCCCTGCTGGCCGGGCTGAACCTGATCCACGACGAGAAGGAGCCGCACGGCTTCTTCAAATTCAATCTGCTGGCCTTCTTCGTCGCCCTGGCCGCCTTCCTGCTGTTCACCGTGGTGTCCGGTGCGGTGGTGACCTCGCGACTGCTGGAGCATGCCGGTCCCGGTGGGGCCGACGTCGCCGGCGGGGGGCTGCCCCTGGATGGCCTGTGGCCGGCGCTCGGGCTCGCGATCGGCCTGACCATGCTCTACCGCTACGCCATGTCCCATCGCACGCCGGTGGCCTGGGCGCCGTCGATCGCGGGCGGCGTCGTGGCCACGGTGATGTCGACCGTCTCTTCCTGGCTGTGCGCCATCTACGTCGAACAGATCGCGCCGCTGGGGGCCACCTATGGCTCGGTCGGCGCGGTGGTCGTGCTGCTGATCTGGCTGTCGTGGAACGTCAACGCCATCTTCTACGGCGGGGCCTTCGCCACCGAGATGGAGATCGTCGCCCGCTCCATGGGCGCGCCCGAAATCGAGCCCGATGAGCCCCTGCCGGACTCGGTCGTCAGTCTGTCCGAGCGGCGGGCGTCGCGACCACGATAGTCAGGACGCCGTCGGCCTCTTCGATCGAGACGACCTCACCGCCCAGTCCGGCCATCAGGTGCGGCACGTCGATCCGCGCCATCGGATCGGTGGCCAGCAGGGTCAGCCGGGCGCCGGGCGGGGCCATGCGTATCGCCTTCTGAAGTTTCAGGCTGGGGGTCGGGCAGCGGTGGCCGCGGGCGTCGATGATCATGCGCCGAGCCGGTCGAGCAGCAGGCCGAGGGCCACACGCACACTGGCCAGCCGGACCGCCTCGCGTCCGACGTCGCCGAAGCGGTGCTCGGTATGGATCACGCCGGCCGGGCCGACCGCGCTGAAATGCACCAGTCCGACCGGCTTGTCCGCCGAACCGCCGCCGGGGCCGGCGATCCCCGTCACCGAGACGGAGAGCCGGGCCGCCGAGCGGGCCACGGCGCCCTCGGCCATGGCCCGGGCGACAGGTTCCGACACGGCGCCATGGGTGGCGATCAGCTCGGCGGGCACGCCCAGCAGGCCTGTCTTGGCGGCGTTGCTGTAGGTGACGAAGCCGCATTCGACGACGGCCGACGAACCCGCGATTGCGGTCAGGGCGCCGGCGACCAGGCCGCCGGTGCAGCTCTCGGCCGTGGCGATGGTCAGACCCCGCGCGACGGCTGTTTCGATCACCTGCCGGGCGAGGGTCTGGACGTCGTCGGGAAACATGCGTTCGAGGTCTTCCGAAAGGGCGGCGAGTCGGTTCAGGGTGGCGGAATGCGCCCGGGGACGGCGCCAGCATACGGGGCGGGCATGAGCGACACCACAGGGGACTCGGGCATCGTATCGGGCGGACCGGACCGGCTGACGCCCATCCTCTTCGCGGTCGCCATCTTCACCTCCGCCGCGCTGGTGTTCGTGGTCCAGCCAATGGTGACCAAATTGGTCCTGCCCATGCTGGGCGGCTCCCCGGCGGTGTGGAACACCGCCATGGTCTTCTTCCAGACCGCGCTTCTGGCCGGCTATGGCTACGCCCACCTGCTGCAAAGGGTCGGGTCGATCAAGCTGCAGGTCGGGATTCACCTCGGCCTGCTCCTGGTCGCCGCCCTGTTCCTGCCGCTGAGCATCAACGGCCTGCTGGGCGATCCGGACCCCGCCGCGCCGATCATGTGGCTGCTGGCCACCCTGACCCTGTCGGTCGGTGCTCCCTTCGCCGTGTTGTCGGCGACAGCGCCCCTGCTGCAGGCCTGGTACGCCCGGGTCCGCGCCGGCCATGCCGACGGCCAGAACCCCTATGTCCTCTATGCCGCCTCCAATCTCGGCAGCTTTCTGGCCCTGCTGTCCTATCCGATCCTGATCGAGCCGCTGGCCACCCTGTCAGGACAACGCTGGGGCTGGAGCGGCGGCTATGTCCTCTTTGCGCTGATGGTGGTGGCCCTGGCCTTCACGGTCTGGCGCCGGCGCCTGGACCAGACCGCCGAGCCGGCGCAGCTCGAGGCAAGCGCCCCGATCTCATGGCGTGAGAAGGGTCTGCTCGTCCTGCTGGCGGCGGCGCCGTCCAGCCTGATGCTGGGTGTGACCTCCCACCTGTCGACCGATGTCGCCTCGGCGCCGTTCCTCTGGGTGTTGCCGCTGGCGCTGTATCTGCTGACCTTTGTCATCGCCTTCCAGAACCGGCCGTGGATTCCGCTCAACATCACCCTGATCATCCAGGGGGCAACCGGCGCCATCGTGGTCCTGATCGTGGCCTTCCGGTCCGCCAACTGGTCGCTGGCCTTCGGCCTGCACCTGATCGCCTTCTTCTTTGCCGCCCTGATGTGCCACCAGCTGCTGGCCGCACGGCGGCCGCCGCCGGACCGGCTGACGGAATTCTACCTGCTGATGTCGTTGGGCGGGGTTGTCGGCGGTGCCTTCACCGCCCTGCTGGCACCGGTGATCTTCAACATGGTCTGGGAATATCCCCTCGTGCTGGTGCTGGTCGGGCTCGCCCGGCCGTGGGGCAAGGGCAGGCTGACCGGTGCCCCACTGGGGGCCCTGGTCGCCGCCGCCGTGGTGGCGGCCTCGCCGGTCCTGCTGTCGTTCTGGCTCGACTCCAATGACGGCGCGCGCGGCTGGTTCTACGCCAATTTCCCGCTCGGCATGGATCAGCTGACCATGGTCATGCTCATGCCGGCGGCCATCTGCGCCTTCCTGCTGCGCGACCGGGCGCTGGCCTTCACCGCCATCCTGGTCATGATCACCCTGTCGGCCCAGTGGATCGCCCGCGGCTATGACTGGAGCTATTCGGAGCGCAGCTTCTTCGGCGTGATGCGGGTGGCCAATTCGCCCGATCCGCGGCTGGGCGGCGACGTCCATGTCCTGATGCACGGCACCACCCTGCACGGTGCCCAGGCCCGAGACGACGCCTTCGACTGCGTGCCCACCCTCTACTATGCCGCCGCGACCCCGATCGGGCAGGCGGCGGACATGGTCGAGCGTCGCGGTCCCGCGAAGATCGGCGTGGTGGGGCAGGGGTCGGGTGCCATGGCCGCCTACAAGCGCACCGAGGACTCCCTGACCTTTTTCGAGATCGACCCCATGGTCGACCGGCTGTCGCGTGATCCGCGGTGGTTCACCTACATCTCGAACTGCGCCTCCGGCCCGGTCAATACGGTGCTGGGCGACGCCCGTCTGACGCTGGCGAAGGAGACGCCGGGGTCCTACGACCTGTTGATCATCGACGCCTTCTCGTCCGATGCCGTGCCGACCCATCTGCTGACGGCAGAGGCCATCGCCGGCTATCTGGCCCTGCTGAAGCCGGACGGCGTGGTTCTGTTGCACCTGTCGAACCGCAACCTCGACATCACCATGCCCGCCGTGGCGGCGGCCCAGGCGCTGGGCAAGCCGAGCCTGCACCAGCTCTACTATGAGAGCGATAATACGCCCGATATGGCCGAGGCCTCGACCGAAGCCCTGATCCTGTCGCCGACGTCAGAGGGGCTGGCCGACTTCCGGGCAGACTCCCGCTGGAACACCCCGGCCCGGACCACCGTGCGGCCCTGGACCGACGACTACGTCAATCTGTTCGGCTCGCTCCAGCGCAGCATGTTCGACACGCCCGAGCTTCAGGCGCTCAGGAGCCAGTAAGCTCGATCGTGGCGATGGCCTGGGCGGCGAGGCCTTCGCCCCGGCCGGTAAAGCCCATGGCCTCGGTCGTGGTCGCCTTGACGCTGACCGCGTCGAGCGGAAGCGAGAGCAGTTCGGCGAGCCGTTCGCGCATGGCCTGACGGTGCGGCTTCACCTTCGGCCGCTCGCAGACCAGGGTGACGTCGACATTGACCAGCCGCCCGCCCCGCGCAGTCAGCCGCTCGACGGCGTGGATCAGGAAGCGGTCGGACGAGGCACCCTTCCACTGCGGGTCAGTGGGCGGGAAATGATCGCCGATGTCGCCATCGCCCATGGCGCCGAGGATGGCGTCCGTCAGGGCGTGCAGACCGGCATCGGCGTCGGAATGGCCGATCAGGGTCTGGTCGTGCGGGATCTCGACGCCGCACAGCCAGACCGAGGATCCGGGTCCCCAGCGATGGGCGTCAAAGCCCTGGCCGACGCGGGTCTGGCGGGGGATCAGGGCCTCGGCCATGGCGAAATCCTCGGGGAAGGTGAGTTTCATCAATCGCGCGTCACCGGCGACCATGGCGACCGTCTGTCCGGCGGCGCGGGCGACCTCGACATCATCGGTCGGCGGCGAGCCGACGGGCCAGGCAGCCCAGGCGCGTCGGATGGTCCCCAGCCGGAAACCCTGCGGCGTCTGGGCCCGCCAGAGCCCGTCCCGGTCAACGGATGCACCCATCAGGTCACCGGCGCCGCGGCGCAGGCTGTCTGCGACGGGCAGGACAGGCAGGGCAGCCTGGTGTGTGTCGAGGGCGGCAAGAACCCGGCCGATTGTCGCCGCATCGAGGAAGGGGCGGGCGGCGTCATGGATCAGAACACGCGCTTCGGCCGGAGCCGTCAGCGCCTCCAGACCCGCCTGGACCGACGCGGCGCGGGTCGCGCCGCCCGGGACCGCGACCCAGCCGTCGAGACCGGCGAGCGCCTCGGCCGCGAGGGCTTCGGCGCCGGGCGCGACGACCACCGCCAGCTCCGACGC
>CAZFQC010000107.1:0-7955 GCA_964520795.1 uncultured Brevundimonas sp. | reverse complement strand
GGCCAAGGTGCGTCTGCTCGCCTTCGAGGCCTTCGGCGTCATGCCGCACGAGAGCGAAATTCCGCGCGACATCCTCTCGGCGGCCAATTCTCTGCCCGCCGGCGCGCGGCAACTGTGTCGCTGCCGTATGGACAACGGCCGGCTGGTCGCCGAGGTTCGGTTGGTCGCCGATCCGGTGGACCCGCTATTCGCCGCCTTGAAGGGAGAGAGCAACGCCTTGAAGGTCATCACCGTCGATGGATCGGTCGTCCGTTGTCAGGGCCGCGGGGCCGGGCGCTGGGCGACGGCGGAAAGCCTTCTGGCGGACCTGTCTGATCTGGCCACCCGTCGTCGCGCGCGTCAGGTCCGCTGACATGGCGGTCTTCACCCCGGTCGAAGCGGCCGACGCCGAGCCCTTCATCAGTCGCTTCGGCCTCGGCCCGCTGCGCGCGCTGACGCCGATCGCCGAGGGGGTGGAGAACACCAACTACCGGCTGGATACAGACCAGGGCCGGTTCGTCCTGACCCTGTTCGAAGGCCGGACGGACGAGGCCGCCCTGCCCTTCTGTCTCGGCTTCACCGCCCATGCGGCCGAAGCGGGCCTGCCCTGCGCACGACCGCTGCGGGATGAATCCGGCCAGGCGGTTGGCTGCCTCAACAACCGACCTGCCGTCATTCTCGAATGGCTGCCCGGAGCCTGGAAGCGGACGCCCTCACTGGCTGATCAGACTGCCGCAGGAGTCCTGCTCGCCCGTCTGCATATCGCAGGAGCGAGCCTTCCCCTGACACGGCCCAATCCCGTCGGGCCCGAGGCCCGGCGCGGGTTGTTCGCGCGTTGCCAGTCGCGCGCGGCCGCTGCGGACCTGGGCCTGCTTCGCCGCATGACGCCCTGGCTCGACGGCCCGGCGTCGGGCCCTGCCGTGACCCTGCCGACGGGGCCTGTCCACGCGGACTATTTCCCCGACAATATCCTGTTCGAGGGCGACGCCCCGAGCGGCCTCATCGACTTCTACTTCTCCTGTAACGACGTTCTTGCCTACGATCTCGCCATCGCACTCTCGGCCTGGGGTTTCGACGAAGAGGGCGCGCCCCTGCCCGCCGCCCTGAAGGCCTTCCAGTCCGGTTATGAGTCCGTTCGGCCGCTCAGCGCCGATGAGCGCACCGCCCTGCCGGAGCTAGGTGCGATCGCCGCGGTGCGTTTCACCCTGACGCGCCTGCACGACCGCCTGTTTCATGATCCCAAGGCCCTGGTGACTCCCAAGGATCCCCTGCCTTTCATCCGCCGTCTGGACTGGTGGACGGCACAGGCGATGGCGGCCTGACGTCAGCCGATGGCGGCAAGCACCGCCTCCAGGTTCGGGTCCACAGTGCCGAACCGCTCTGCCCTGCCCTCGAGGCCTTCGAGCTGCGGCGGCCGCGCCGGTGCGAACCCGAGAGCCGCCTCGACCGCCTCAGGGAATTTGGCCGGGTGGGCTGTCGACAGCACCACCACGGGGCCCGCTGACCGGTCCAGCTGCCGCGCCGCATGCAAGGCCACGGCGGTATGCGGACAGATCACGCGACCGGCCGCCGACCAGGTCCGCGAGATTTCCCGCGCCGTCTCCGCCTCGCTCACCGAAACGGCCGACACCTCTCGCCGCAAGGCCGAGAGCAGGTCTCCGGGGAGGATCATTCGCCCATGGCGTCCGAAATCCTCGAACATGCCCCGCGTCAGGGCGCTGTCCCGGCCCGACGCCTCGAACACAAGCCGTTCGAAATTCGAAGGGGCCTGGACATCCATGCTGACGCTGGCGGTCGGTGTGGCCTGGGCGCGCTCATAGACGCCCGTTTCCAGCGCGCGCACCAGGGCGTCGTTCCGGTTCGTCGCCGCCACCAGTCCGCCCATCGGCAGTCCCATCCGCCGTCCCGCCCAGCCGGCGAAGGCGTCGCCGAAATTGCCCGTCGGCACGACATAGACGGCCCGCGCGGCCTGGCTCCCCAACGATCGCGCCGCGCTCGCGTAATAGGGGATCTGCCCTGCCAGCCGGGCCCAGTTGATGGAGTTGACGGAACTGACCCGCCGCCCCGCAGTCAGTTGGCTGTGCGCCAGCAAACCCTTCACCAGCCGCTGGCAGTCGTCGAAGTCACCGCGTACCGCCAGGTTCAGGACATTGGTCGCGCCGCTCGTGGTCATCTGCAACCGCTGCACCGGCGAGACCCGCCCCAGCGGATGCAGCACCACCAGCTCGATCCGGTCGAGGCCGCCGAAGGCCCGAACCGCCGCCGCGCCCGTGTCACCGCTGGTGGCCGTCAACAGTAGAAGGCGTTCACCGCTGATCGCCAGCGCAGCCTCCGCCAGCACGGCCACCATCTGCATGGCGTAGTCCTTGAAGGCCGCGGTCGGACCGTGGAACAGCTCCAGGACAAACAGACCCGGCTCCAGCTCGACCAGAGGCGTCGTCCCGGGATGCAGGAACCGCTCCTGCAGCCGCGCCGTCGCCTTGGCCAGAACCGTGGCCGGCAGCGCGTTTCCGACGAAGGGCGTCAGTATGGCCTCGGCCAGCGCCGCAGCCCCTGGACCATTCGGTTGCGTCCCGGACACTTCGGGCCAGAACGACGGGACGTAGAGCCCGCCGTCCGGAGCGACCCCGGCCAGAAGGGCACCGGCGAAATCCACTTCCGGCGAGGACCCGCGCGTACTGACGTAGGCGGGGAAGGGCGACGCGGCCATCAGCATTCCAACAGGCCTTGCGTGGCCGCGGGCATTTGAGCGTCGTGGTCCGGGCGATGCAACCGGTACAGCCGCCCCGAACCGCAATACGGCCAGTATTTTCGTCTCAGTCGCCTGCGCCGGGACCGAACCGCTCGATCCGGAACGGCCTCAGGTCGACCAGAGGCTCGAGACCCTGCGCCAGTGCGGCCGTAAGTTCGGCCGTGATCGCCGACATCGTCAGGCCGAGGTGCTGGTGGCCGAAGGCGTAGAGAATGCGTGGATCGCGCTCCAGCCGGCCTATGGCGGGCAGATAGTCCGGCAGGGTGGGCCGCGGCCCGACCCAGCGGTCCGGCGTGGGTGAAAACCCGATGCCGAGTTGCTCCAGTCGCCGCTCCAGATAGCGCCATTTGCGTGGATCGCCTGGCGCGTCCGGGGTGCCGAACTCGACAAAGCTGGAGGCGCGAAGACCGCTTGTGAAGCGGGAGACCACCATCGAATGCTCCTCGAACACTGTGGGCGGCAGGGTCTCGCCCCACGCATGCGCGGCGCTTTGCACCGAATAGCCGCGCTCGGCGATGACCGGCGCTGTGACGCCGAGGCCGCGCATCAGCCGGCCCGCCCATGCCCCTGCCGAGACCAGCGCTCCCTCGGCTTCGCGCACGCCGCCGCCGTCGAGGTGGGCGGTCACGCGGTCGCCACTCGACAGACGCGCGACCCGGGCGACAACCACCTCTCCACCGTGCGCCCTGAAAGCCGCCATCAGGGCATCACGAGCCGCCTGGGGCTCGCTGACCTGGGCCGTCCCGGAGAAGCGGATGCCGGCGGCCGGTGCGTGGTGCATCACGGCGGCATATGGAGAGAGATCGTCCGGGTTCATGCGACGGTAGGCGGCGCTGCCCGTCGGCGATCGTTCCCAGTTGCGAAGGCCCTGCTCCGCCGCGCGCTCCGACATCCAGACCACCGCATGGCCGTCGCGGCCGACGATGTCCGGCGCGCCCGAGAATGCCGCCAGCCGCCGCCAGGCCGGCAGGGCATGGGCGAGGATGGCGGTCAGGGCCGCCTGTCCCATCGCGTGGCGTGCCGGGCCGGAGGCCGCGATGAACCTTAGCGCCCAGGGTCCCCAGAGGCCGGCGTCGCGCCAGCGGAAATCCAGCGGCCCGCCCAGACCGAACAATCGGCCGGGAAAGGTTCGCAGGCTCTCCGTCGATGCCAGGGGAGAGACCTGTTCAGCGGCGATATGGCCGATGTTGCCAAACGAGGCGGCGCGGCGCGGATCGCCCGGGTCGATCAGCGTCACAGCGAACCCCGCGGCCTGCAGCCGCAACGCCGAAGCGACCCCGACCAGACCGCCGCCGATAACGAGCCAGGACTTTGGTTGCATCGGACTCCCGTTGCCTCGACTTCAAGATCGTATACGATAATGACTTAAGCTGTTGGAAGCGAGGACCCGATGTCGATTTCCTGGGAGGGCGTAATCCCCGCCGCCACGACGCAATTTGCGGCGGATTTCTCTATCGATTTCGACTCCACGGCCACCGTCCAGGACGGGCTGATCCGCGACGGCGTGCACGGCCTGATCGTCATGGGCACAGTGGGCGAGAACAACTCCCTCGACGCCGACGAAAAGCGCGCCATGCTGGCCGCGACGGTCAAGACCGTGGCCGGACGTGTGCCGGTGATTGCGGGGGTCGCCGAGTTGGACACCCGGCGCGCCGCCGCCTTCGCCCGCGACGCAGAGGCCATCGGTGCCGACGGCCTGATGGTCCTGCCGGCCATGGTCTATGTTCCGACCCAGGCCGAATTGGCTGCCCATTTCCGCACCGTGGCCGAAGCCACCGGCCTGCCGATCATGCTCTACAACAACCCGCCGGCCTATCGCGTCAGCATCGGCTTCGAAGCCCTGCACGCCCTGTCGGACCTGCCCAATGTCGTGGCCCTCAAGGAGAGCGCGCCGGACACCCGCCGCTTCACCGACCTGCTCAACGAGTTCGGCGACCGCTATGTCCTGTTCGCCGGCCTCGACGACGTGGCGCTGGAAGGGCTCATGCTGGGTGCCCGGGGCTGGGTCTCCGGTCTGACCAACGCCTTCCCGAAGGAGTCGCTGGCGCTGTGGGACGCGTTCAAGCACGGTGACCTGGCCAAGGCCCTGGCCATCTATCGCTGGTTCATGCCCCTGCTGCACCTCGACGCCGATCACGACCTGGTCCAGTCGATCAAGATCGCCGAACAGGTCATGGGACGCGGCCACGAGCGGGTCCGACCGCCACGGCATCCGCTGGTCGGTGCCCGCCGGGCCGAGGTGATCGCCATGGTCGAGAAGGCCGCCGCGACCCGCCCGGTACTCTAGCCGTGGCGCGCCACGTCTTCCGCTGCATCGACGGCCACACCGCCGGCAACCCCGTGCGGCTGGTGATCGAGGGCGGGCCCGAGCTGACCGGCGACAGTATGAGCGCCCGGCGTCAGGACTTCATGGCCCGCTACGACTGGATTCGCACGGGCCTCTGCTTCGAGCCGCGCGGCCACGACATGATGAGCGGCGGCTTCCTCTATCCGCCGACCACGCCGGACGCCGATGTCGGCATCCTGTTCATCGAGACCAGCGGCTGCCTGCCGATGTGCGGCCACGGCACCATTGGAATCGTCACCTTCGCCCTGGAGTACGGCCTGATAAAACCGCGCACGCCCGGAAAGGTCATCGCCGAAGTCCCCGCCGGGGTGATTGAGCTCGACTATGTACAGGACGGCGACCGGGTCCGCTCCATCCGCATCCGCAATGTGCCGTCCTATGTGGCGCAGCGGGGTATTGCGATTGACGTGCCCGGGTTCGGCCCCCTGAACATCGACGTCGCCTATGGCGGAAATTTCTACGCCATTATCGAGCCCCAGGGTGCCTACACCGGGCTGGATGATCTGGGTGCCGCCCGCATCCTGCAGCTTTCACCGGTCATCCGGGCCTTGCTGCGCGAGGCCTATACGCCCGTCCATCCGCTCGACCCGACCATTCGCGGCGTCTCCCACCTGCTGTGGGCCGACAAGCCCCGCGGCGAGGGCGCGGACGGCCGCAACGCCGTCTTCTATGGCGACAAGGCCATCGACAGGAGCCCCTGCGGAACCGGCACCTCGTCAAGGCTGGCTCACCTGCATGCGACCGGCCGTCTGCCGGTCGGCCAGGCCTTCGTCCACGAAAGCTACATCGGCAGCCGGTTCATCGGCCGGGTAGAGGCCGAGACCGAGGTCGGTGGCCACCCCGCCATCATCCCTTCGGTCGAGGGGTCGGCCATCGCCACCGGGCGGAACGAGATCTGGATCGACGACGAGGACGTCTTCGCCCACGGCTTCCAGGTGGTCTGAGGATGACGATCCGCGCGCCGCGCGCCCTTCCCGACCAGGTCTTCATCGAGGCCCGCGAGCGCATCCTTTCCGGCCGCCTGCGCGCCGACATGCCGATCCGTCAGGACGCCCTGGCGCTGGAACTGGGGGTCAGCAAGATCCCCCTGCGCGAGGCCCTGGCGCGGCTGGAGAGCGAGGGCCTCGTCATCTCCCATCCCAACCGCGGCTATATCGTGCGGCCGATGTCGCGCGCCGACGCCGAGGATGTCTTCGACCTGCGCCTGCGCATCGAGCCGAATGCCTGTGTGCTGGGTGCGCTTGAGGCTGATGCCGCCGCGCATGAGGCGGCCCGAACCGCCTTTGCCGCCCTCGACGCCGCACTGCGCAACGGTCTGGCGGATGTCGGGCGTCGCAACCGGGAGTTCCACCTCGCGCTGGTGCGGCCTTCAGGCCGGGGCGTTACCATCGAGACCGTGGATCGCCTGCTGGCCCTGTCCGAGCGCTACGTACGGGTCCATCTCGGCGAGAACCGCCGGCTGGACCGGGCCAGTCACGAGCACGCGACGCTGCTTCAGGCCTGGCTGGAGCGTCGCACCGAGACCGTGCGCCGGGAAGCACGGGCGCACATCCGGGCCACGCTTGTCGACCTCAGGGCCCAACTGCCGGAAGCCTAGCGTGCCGGCCAGACGGGCACGTCGGCAAACGGATCATCCAGACTGTGCTGCGGCCGGGTGAACCAGGCCGGCCCGGCGTCGGTCATGTGGAAATGATCCTCCAGCCGTACCCCGAACCGGCCCGGCACGACGATCATAGGCTCGTTGGAGAAACACATCCCCGTCGCCAGCGGTGTCCGGTCGCCTTTCACCAGATAGGGCCCCTCATGGATGTCCAGACCGATGCCATGGCCGGTGCGGTGCGGCAGGCCCGGCAGGCTGTAGCCCGGGCCAAAGCCGTCCGCCTCCAGCGACTGGCGCGCCGCCGCATCGACGGCCTCGCAGGCCACGCCGGAACGGGCCGCCTCGAAGGCCGCGGCCTGGGCCCGCTTTTCGGCTTCCCAGACACGACGCACATCCGGGCTCGCCGCTCCGAACACATAGGTGCGGGTGATGTCCGAGCTGTAGCCGTCGATCCGGGTGCCGGTATCGATCAGTACCACGTCACCTTCGGCCAGGGCCCGGTCGCCTTCGCCGCCGTGCGGCAGGGAGGTGTCCTCGCCGAAGGAGACGATGCAGAAGGAATTGCCCGAACCGCCCAGAGCCCGGTGCTGTTCGTCGATGAAGCGGACGACCTCCGAGGCGCGCTGGCCGGCGTGAAGCTGGTCATGGGCGCGGCGGTGGACCTCGATGGTGATGGCCTTGGCATGGGACATCAGGGCGATTTCCGCCGGCGACTTCCGGCTGCGCAGCGGATGGATCAGCGGTGCAGCGTCGGCGAGGCGCGCGTCGTCGATCTCGGCCCTCAGGCTGCGGTACATGGCCAGCGCCATCCGCTCGTCGACCGCCATCCGCCCGGAGGGGCCGATCCGGTCGGCGACGAGCCGCCAGGGGCTCTCGTCCTCTTCCCAACTGAGAATTTCGCCCGGCAGGCTGATCAGGCCCTCAACCTTCTCCAGCTCGAATCGCGGCGTGATGTAGTCCAGCCCCCCCGAGGCATGGACCAGGGCACCAACCAGACGTTCGGAGGCATACCAGTCGATGCCGGTGAAATAGCGCAGGCTTGACGTCGAGCCGAGCAGCAGGGTCTCGACCCCCGCCGCCTCCATGCCGGTTCGAAGACCCTCAAGGCGCGCCTGACGTTCAGCCGTTCCGATGGGGGCTGGAACCGATCCTGAAACGCTTGCCATCATCCGCTCCGGTCTTCGCTGGATTGAGTATCGTATACGATCGTGCTCAGTTGGGCATCGAACGACAAGGGGGGAAGACCTTGGTCCTGACAATTCTGCTGACGGCCCTGG
>CAZFQC010000106.1:0-8002 GCA_964520795.1 uncultured Brevundimonas sp. | reverse complement strand
GGATGGCCGACGGCTCGATCCACGACGGTTACTGGTACGCCTCCGACACCGGCGGCGCGATCAAGGGCCAGAAGATCGACCTCTATACCGGCCACGGCCGCGGCTCGATGTCCCCGGCCATGCCCCTGAACCAGCGCCGCCTGACCATCGTCAACGCCGGCCGCTTCGACGGCTGCCCGCCGTCTTGGGACAGCCAGCCCAGCCAGGCCACACTGATGGCCTCGGCCGGCACGAACGCGGGTTCGAACTAAGGGCATTCTCCGAATGAGGCCGACGGGCTAGCCTTCTCCACATGGGGGACGCGCAACTCGTTTTCGGCTGGCGGACGGCGTTACTGCTTCTGCTCAGCGTGCAGATGCTGACCCTCGCCGGCGCCCTGGCGCTGCAGCCTCGCAACCGGACGGCCAACCGCGTCCTTGCGGCCTTCCTGCTGGTGCTGGCGGGCGTGTTGACGCCCTACACCATCGGCTTTGCAGGCTTCTATGACGCCTGGATGTGGCTGACCTTCGCGCCGCTCGCCCTGCCCCTGCTCCTGGCGCCCCTGCTCTACGGCTACACCCACGCCCTCGTGCGGGGTCGCCCGCCTGCGCACTGGCTTTGGCATCTCGCGCCGGGCTTCACCCAGTTCACCTATCTGAGCCTGGCCTTCCTGCTACCGTTCGACCGCAAGATGGCCTGGGCGGAGCAGGGCGACGGCCCGTGGGTGTCGAACGTCGTTTCCTTCGGCGTGACCGTCGGACTGGTCGCCTACTCCCTCGCCGCCCTGCGGTTGCTGCGGGCCTACCGGGCCGGACTGGCCGAACAGCGCAGCGACGACGACCGCTTTGCTGCCCGCTGGCTGGCACGCGTCCTCGTGGCCATGGGCGCAACCACCGCGTTCTGGATCGCCTGGCAGGGATGGCGGCTCTCGACCGGCCGCTTCGACTATTTCGAATTCTTCTGGCTGCACCTCGCCTTCGGCGTCATCGGCCTGGCGCTCGGTGTCGAGGGCTGGCGGCACGCCGGTCTGGGCTTCGAACCTCTCCCGATCGAAATGCCCGCGCCGCCCGCCGAGCGCGACTGGGCCGCCGTCGCCGCGGACTTCGAGCACCGCACGCGCGAAGCCGGCTGGTGGCGCGAACCCGAGCTCAGCCTGCCCGGCCTGGCCCGGCTGCTGGGCACCAACACCGGACGGGTCTCCCGCGCGATCAACCTCGGCCTCGGAATGAATTTCTCCGCCTTCGTCAACGGCCTGCGGGCGGAGGGTGTGGCCGACGCCCTGCGCGAACGGCCCGGTACCGATCTGCTGGACCTCGCCTTCGACATGGGTTTCGCCTCCAAGGCCAGTTTCAACCGCGCCTTCCGTGCCCGCTTCGGCATGGCTCCGTCGCAGTACCGGCGGCAGGTCTCAGATCATGACTCTTCCACGTCCGGACCGAAGTTGAGGCGCGCGACCCGGGATACTCCGCCAGTCTGACGGCCTTGCCTGCGGAGTCCCTCATGCCTCTCCTGTCCCGCCGCCGTCTGTTCCAGCTGTCGGGCGGCCTGGCCCTCGCGGCCGCTGCACCGTCCGCTCACGCCCAGGCGTCAGCCGCCGATCTGCGCGGCGACATCGGCATCCTGCGCCACGCCTGGGAGACGATGCATCCCGGCCTGTACCGCTACAGTACGCCCGCACAGATGGCCGACCGGTTCGCGCAACTCGAGGCGGCATGGAGCGTACCCGGGTCGTTCCAGGACCGTCTGCTGGCCTTGACGCGCGTCACCGCCGCCGTCCGCTGCGGCCATACCTTTCCCAGCCCGTACAACAGCACCGACGCCACCGTGGCGCAGATGTACCCGGCGCGTGCCCTGGTCCCGTTCCGTTTTCGCTGGATCAGCGGCCGTATGGTCGTCACAGGCGACGACAGCGTCGAACAGGCCTTCCCGCCCGGTACCGGCATCTCCGCCATCAACGGAACTCCGACGGAGGCGCTTCTGGCCGCCCTCGTCCCCCTGGCCCGCGCCGACGGCGGCAATGACGGCAAGCGCGTCAGCCTGATGGAGGTGCGCGGCGAGGACCGGTTCGAGACCTTCGACCTTCACCTGCCCCTGGTGTTGCCCGGCCTGGCGGAGACCGCGGGATTCACGCTGGCGGACGGGCGCATTGTCCACGCTGGCCTGCTGACCCTGGCCGAGCGCAAGGCGACCATGGCCGTCGCCGCCGACACCGCCCCCGACGCAAACCCCTGGACCCTGGAGCAGGATGCCGACGGGATCGCCCGCCTGACCATGCCGGGCTGGGCGCTCTACAATTCGGACTTCGGCTGGGAGGCCTGGCTGGGTCAGGCCCTGGATGCCCTGACAGGCGTCGGCGCTCGGGGGCTGATCGTCGACCTGCGCGGCAATGAGGGTGGACTGGACTGCGGCGACCTGATCCTCAGCCGTCTGCTCGACCGTGACCTCGCCCTGCCGGGGGACCAGCGCTGGACCCGCTATCGCCGCGCGCCCGAGGCCCTGCATCCGCACCTCGACACCTGGGACCGCAGCTTCCTCGACTGGGGCGACCAGGCCGTCGGGCCCGATGATCGCGGCCTGTACCGCCTCACCCGCTATGACGACAGCGCCGGGGTCGGAACGGTGCTGCGGCCCCAGGGCCGGCGCTTCCGCGGTCCGGTGATGATCCTGTGCGACGCCTCCAACAGTTCGGCCACCTTCCAGTTCGCCCGGACGGTCAAGGACAATGGTCTGGCGACCCTTCTGGGCCAGACTACCGGCGGCAACCGGCGCGGCATCAACGGCGGAGCCTTCTTCTTCCTGCGCCTGCCGGCGTCAGGGTTCGAGGTCGACCTGCCCCTGATCGCCAGCTTCCCCGCGACGCCCCAGCCGGACGCCGGGATCGAGCCCGACATCGCCGTCGCGACCACAGCCCTCGACATCGCCCGGGGCCGCGACGCCCAGATGGAGGCGGCGACGGCGCGGATTCTGGCCGCCTAGAATTTCCGCTGGCCGCTGACCGTCTCCCAGAACATCCGCCAGTCCCCCATCAGGCTCCACAGCGGGTACTGGAACGTCGCCGGGCGGTTCTTCTCGAAGAAGAAATGGCCCACCCAGGCGAAGCCGTAGCCGACCAGCGGCATGGCCAGCAGCCACCAGGGGTTCCGCGTCGCGATCGCCACCGCGACGATCACCAGCACGAGCGCCGAGCCGACGATGTGGATCCGTCGACACGTCCGGTTGGAGTGCTCGTGGATGTAATAGGGATAGAAGGCGTTGAACGACTGGTAGCGTTCGCCGGGCGCGGGCTGGCTGGTCATGACGCCAGCCTCTCCCCGCCCCGCCCCGCGGTCAAGCCGCCGCCGTTCACCATGACTGTCAGGGATCGGGAAAGGCCCGCGGCCCGATAGTCGGCCTCCCTCGTCCGGAGCCGCCCCATGCAGGCCTTCGCCATCGCCGCCTCGGGAATCGCCGGAGCCACAGAGCGTTTCGCTGCCAGCGCCGCCCGCACGGCCGCCGACCCCTTCGCCAATCTCGCCGGCGAGGCGGTCGAGCGCATCACGGCAGAATCGGCGTTCAAGGCCAATGTCGCGGTCCTGAAAACCGCCGACGAGATGTACGGAAGCCTGCTCGACATCCTCGCCTGAGGCGACGGCCTCAGCCCTCGGCCACCGGCTCCGGGCCCAGGATCCGGCGGATCGCCGGCCAGATATTGGCCAGGGCGGAGAAGAAGCCGACCACGCTCGACACCCACTGGAACGCCGTCCAGACCCAGCCGAACAGATCGGCCTGCCCCAGCGCCTGGCTGATCGGGAACAGCACCCGCGACACCCCGATCTGGAAGGCGGCATAGGTCTCCGAATATTCGATCGACCGGTCGGCGAAGAAGGCGATGGCCACCCCCGCCGACACCGGCGCCCACAACAGCGGCAAGGTCAGCAGGACCGCCAGCAGAAGCACCACGAGCTTGGTCCCGACGGTCTCGCCCGAGACCAGGCTCATCACCAGCCCGACCCCCAGCGCCAGGGCCGTGGCGGCCAGCAGCACCGGCAGGACCCGGTCGATCGCGACCATCAGGTCCACGGCCAGCAGCCCCATCAATATGGCCGCGCCGCTCAGCAGAAAGCCGCCGACCCAGAGGGCGGCATACTGCCCCATTCGGCGTTTCAGATAGGCGAGATTGAACATGGACGGCCTCCGCACGGGCGACGGTCCGAGGATGCCGCGCGTCGGGGCCGAAGTCCATTGGCGGAACGCGGGTCAGGGAAGGAACGACGGCCGAGGGATGGCGGATTAACGTGGTGGGGCCCCCTTGCCCGCCCCTCATCACTGATCCCTAATCCCTCATCCCTTGCTCGCACGGAGCCGCCCATGCCCTTTCTCGACATCACCGTCATCCCCGTCGTCACGACCAACAAGGCGGCGTATCTGGAGCACTCCCGCAGGACCACGCTGATCTTCAAGGAGCATGGAGCCCTGTCGGTCACCGAATGCTGGGGCGAGGACGTTCCGGACGGCAAGGTCACCGACTTCAAGCGCGCGGTCGCCCTGGAGGACGGGGAAACCGTCGCCGTCGGCTGGATCCGCTGGCCCGACAAGGCCGCGCGGGACGCCGGCTGGGAAAAGATGATGCAGGACGACCGGATCATGGGCGGCGCCGAACCGCCCTGGGACGCCAGGCGGATGATCTTCGCGGGGTTTGAGGTGGTCCTGGAGGGATAGCGGCGACGTCTCTTCCCCCCGCAATCAACCCTGAAGCGACAGACTGGCTGAAGACCCATCAGCCCGGGCGGGCCTCGCCCCATTCGCACCAGCCGAGCGGGCCGGGCACCCCGGGCAGATACATGGTCTCGACCGCCTCGATGACGAGGCCGGCCGCTTCAATCGAGGCGGTTACCGGACGGGTCAGGTGACAACCACCGGCCAGGGGGCGCCAGAGGGGCTCGATGCGCCGCTGCCACCGCTGCACCCCGGGATCGGGCGAGAGGCCATGCTCGCTGTAGAGAAAGGTTCCCGACGTCCTGAGTACCCGGCGGGCCTCGGCCAGGACCGCAGCCGGGTTCTGGACCGAGCAAAGCGTGAAGGTGCAGACGACCGTGTCGAAGCTCCGGCTGTCGAACGACAGCGCCTCGGCCCGTCCCGCGACGATCCCGACCGTCAGGCCTGCCGGTCGAGGGGCGTCCTCCGCCAGGCACCGCAGGCCTTCCGAGGGATCGATTCCGGTGACGCTCTCCACCCGGTCGGGATCATAGAAGGCCAGGTTGAGGCCGCCGCCGATGCCGAGCTCCAGCACGCGTCCGCGCGCGCGGGGCACGATCTTCGCCCTCTGCCTGCGGATGGGCTTCGCCCCGCAGGCACAGCCGATCAGACGCGGCAGGATCTGGCGTTCATAAAGGCTGCTCACCCTGCCCCCCTCAGGCCCTTGCGGTGACAAGCCAGGCCGAGCCGGCCAACATCACACCCTGACCGGGCCTGTGCGCGGCGGTGAAGAGCGACAGCAGATCGTCCCCGGCGCGATCCTGCACGGCCCGGGGCTGGCCCTCCAGCAGGCGACCGGCCGCAAGGGATGAGAAGACGAACCGGACGGCCTCCTCCGGCGTCGCCCCGGCACCGCCGAGGGGTTGAAGCCCGGAACAGGCCACGATCTCCGTCCCTGAAAATCCGCCCTCTGCCAGGACCGCGTTCAGATAGTCGAGGTCCTCGAACGCGAACGGACCGGGGGCACGCGGCACGGCGGGCGGGACATCGACATGCCTGCGGAGTACGCCCATCACCTCCATCATCCACGGATTGTCGCGCGGCGGGCCCCAGACCGCCAGATCGATGCGGGCCCCCGGTTTCAGACATCGATGCAGGTTGGCGAAGGCCGGGCCGGGCTTCTGGAAAAACATGCTCCCGAACCGCGAAAACAGGCGATCAAAGGGGGCTTCAGCCTCGTACAGCGACGCATCGGCGCATTCGAAACGGGCATTCTTCACCCCGGCGGCAACGCCGCGTTCGGTCGCCCTTGCGATCAGATCGGGCGAGATGTCGATCCCGACCACGGCTCCCGACGCACCGACCGCCGGGGCGATGGCGAGACTGGTCGCGCCTCCGCCGCACCCGATGTCGACGACGCGCTGGCCCGGTTGAAAGCCGGCCCGGGCCAGCAGGGCTTCGCCGATGGGCGCGATCATCGATTCAAAGCGATCGATGTTGGCCAGCCATCTTGCCCCCATCTCGCCGGCCCAGTCCTCCGCATGGGGCGCTTCACGGGAATCCGGATCAGGCAACGGCATGGCGGTCCTCTCTGGCTGAAGGCCGGGAGCAGGACGCCCCGGGCCTGAAATCCCCGATCCGGATCCGTGGCGCCCCCTGTCCGGACGCACGGGTGCAGAGCCTGTCAGGTGCCGCCACCGGACGCTACCCCCTCGCCCGACCGCGCAGGTCATTGGAAGTCCGCTTCCGGGGCGACCGCTGTAGACTGCTTTCGACCCATTGCGGACCTTGGGTCAACTGCTACGGTTGCCCATCGAAGGCACCGAAGGTTGAACCCGCCGGTCCAGTCTGCGGTCGAGGCGCGGAAGCTGGTGGCGATCAGTCTGTAAAGGAGCTTGGGATGAGCAAGCCGTGGTTTCGCCGCCGCCACATGATGACCTTTCCTATCCATCCGATGGGCTGGTTCACCTACGGTCTGTTTCTTTCCGCAGGCGGACTTTGGGCCGCTGTCGATAGCCAGTCGCTGGTTGGGCCTGATTGGTTGACGGAGGGAACTGGAATTCTGCTCGCCGTCGTTCTGCTCGGCACGGCTGTCGCACTTATCGCAAAGAGTGAAAATCGCTGATCCTCGCCGTCAACAACGTCTTCAACTCCGTCTGCGAGGAGTGGCTATGCCACGCCGAGGCTCGGCTATCAGGTCGCAAGTGGATGTCCGCTTTCCACCCTCAGGCGACCGTCTCCTCCCGACCCATTGCGGACTCTTGAACACCTGCGAAGATCGTCAGCGTTGAGAGTAAACCGCTTGATCATTGCCCACCGGAATCCGGCCTACCACGCAAAGCGCGCTGCGATCTGGATCGTGCTCGCGGCTGCGCCATGGGTAGTTCTCGCCTTCTCCCCCGACACGTCAGACTTGGGACGCGGTTGGGCAGGGGCTGCATTGGTTTCGCCTATTGCTGTCGTGCTATCTGCCAAGGAGCTATGGACGACCTTGGCCGGGAGGACCCGGGTAGTGTGGGTTGATGGAGATGTGATCGTCTCTGATCGCTTCCATAGGGCTCGGTCAGAGCTGGCAAGCGTGCGGACGGTGCATGATCGCCCTCGCTACGGAATTTGGCGTGAACAGTTCGTCGTCTTTGAGTTTGAAGACGGCACGACGGTGCGAATGCTGGCGAAGCGTCTTTTTGAAACGCCGGATGACATCGTGCAGGCCGCTTTGGCACTGCCCCGCTGACGTTCCCTTTCCAACCTCAGGCGTCGGTCGGCTTTCGACCCAAAGCGGACATCAGGGTTGAGAGACTGGTTCTGGCGCACAGTTGGTGTGAGGCAGGACAATGCGATTATACGTTTGGGCGTATTGCTCTGCTTGCCGGATAAGCACGCGGACTTCTTGGCTCGCATGGTCGCTGCTGCCCTCGATCATCCTTACGACGCATGTCTCTGGGAGCGGATGAACAACTCCGGGGGTGTAGGAGGCATAGCCATACAAGCCGAGGATTGGCGGTGTTCCCCGTTCAATGGCAGATCGAGCATCAGCTTCCGGATCAGCGGTGCTTACCCAACTCAGTTGACGCGCGGCGTCGAGTTGGTCGCAGAAAAACTCCTTGCCCCGGCGGCAAGCCTCGGCGTCCGTCAAGGGCTGGTTGAACCGCCAATAGGCGACGGCTCCTGCGCCGAGGAGGACGATGACCACGATCACCACAGCCCTGAACATCGCCCATAGTCGCAAGACATCTTGCGGAATGCCAGTCCCGCCACCTTCCTTTGGGACTGTCCGCTTCCCACCCGTGGCCGTCAGTCCGCTCCCGACCCGAAGCGGACGTTAGAGGTGCTTGAACCGTGACAGCGT
>CAZFQC010000105.1:4994-8051 GCA_964520795.1 uncultured Brevundimonas sp. | reverse complement strand
CGTCCAACGAGACCAGCGCCTTCGGCCCGGTCGTCAATCCCTGGAAGTCGACGACCTCCAACGCCGACCTCACCCCCGGCGGCAGCTCGGGCGGCTCGGCCTCGGCCGTGGCCGGCGACCTGTGCCTCGCGGCCACCGCCTCCGACACCGGCGGCTCGATCCGCCAGCCCGCCGCCTTCACCGGCACGGTCGGGATCAAGCCCACCTACGGCCGCGCCAGCCGCTTCGGCATGGTCGCCTTCGCCAGTTCGCTGGACCAGGCCGGCCCGATCACGAAGACGGTCGAGGACGCCGCCATCCTGCTGCGCTCGATGTGCTCCTACGATGCGAAGGACGCCACCAGCCTCGACGTCGAAACGCCCGACTGGACCCAATCCCTGAACAAGGGCGTCAGGGGCCTGCGCATCGGCGTACCGAAGGAATATGTCGTCGACGGCATGCCCGCCGAGATCCAGGCCCTGTGGGACCAGGGCGTGGCCTGGCTCAAGGCCGGCGGCGCCGAGATCGTCGAGATCAGCCTGCCGCATACGAAATACGCCCTGCCGGCCTATTACATCATCGCCCCGGCCGAGGCCTCATCCAACCTGGCCCGCTACGACGGCATGCGTTTCGGGCACCGCGCCGAGGGAACGACCTCGCTGGCCGACCTCTACGAGACCAGCCGCGCCGAAGGCTTCGGCAAGGAGGTCCAGCGCCGCCTGACCATCGGCGCCTATGTCCTCTCGGCCGGCTTCTATGACGCCTACTATGTCCGCGCCCTCAAGGTCCGCCGCCGCATCGCCATGGATTTCGACGCCGTCTGGGACAAGGTCGACGCCATCCTGACGCCGTCCACGCCGTCTGCCGCGTTTGCCCTGGGCGACAAGCAGATCGACCCGCTGCAGATGTATCTGAACGACATCTTCACCGTCACCGCCAACCTCGCCGGCCTGCCGGGCATTTCGGTGCCCGCCGGCCTCGACAAGGGCGGTCTGCCCCTCGGACTGCAGGTCATCGGCAAGGCCCTGGACGAGGCAACGGTGTTCCAGGTGGCCAGCGCTCTGGAAGACGCGGCGGGGTTTGTGGCCAGGCCGCAGAAGTGGTGGTGATCGGAGAACCCTCTCCCGACGGGAGAGGGTTCCGGTGTCCCTAGCTCGCCGGGAGAGCTTTCAGGTCGGCGTCGATCGCGGCGATGATCGCCGGCGTCACGGCACCGTTCGACAGCGGGGCCACCTGGGCCAGGGTCATGTCCTGAAACTGCGGCAGGGCAGGGTGTTCCGACACGCCGGGCAGGTGCTTTTCCATCACCGCCAGGGTCTGGGGATTGGCCAGCAGGTCCTTGATCGGGCTGGCGATGGTCGGCCGGGCGGCGGCCTGGGCCGGGGCAGCCGGCGGCGGAGTCTGGGTCTGGGTCTGGGCCATGACGGTCCCGGATACGGCGGCCAGGGCGAGCGAGGCGAAGGCGATGGCGAGTCTGGACATGGAGGTTCCTTGTGTTGAGCGGATAGCAAACCGTCTTTTCGTGACAGGCTCAAGACCGGAACTTTCCTCTCGCCGCCGACAACGCTAGGACAACCACATGACCGACACCACCACCCCCTCCAAACTCATCCAGGGCCGTACCGGCCCGTGGGAAATCGTCATGGGGCTGGAGATCCACGCCCAGGTGGCGTCGAAGGCCAAGCTGTTTTCGGGCGCCGCCGTCGGCTTCGGCGCGGGGCCGAACGAACAGGTGTCGCTGGTCGACGCCGGCTTTCCCGGCATGCTGCCGACCCTGAACAAATACTGCGTCGAACAGGCCGTCCGCACCGGCCTGGGCCTCAACGCCCAGATCAACAGGCGCAGCCAGTTCGACCGGAAGAACTATTTCTACCCCGACCTGCCGACCGGCTATCAGATCAGCCAGCTCTATTTCCCGATCGTCGGCGAGGGTGTCGTCGAGGTGGAGGCCGAGGACGGCTCCTTCTTCAACGTCGGCATCGAGCGCCTGCATCTGGAACAGGACGCGGGCAAGCTGATCCACGACCTGTCGCCGACCGAGAGCTATGTCGACCTGAACCGCGCCGGCACGGCCCTGATGGAGATCGTGTCGCGTCCGGACATCCGTTCCCCTGAAGAAGCCGTGGCTTACGTCAAGAAGATCAGAACCATCCTGATCTATCTCGGGACCTGCGACGGCGACATGGAGAAGGGCAATCTGCGCGCCGACGTCAACGTCTCGGTCTGCCGCGAGGGCCAGTACGCCAAATACAAGGCCACCGGCGACTTCAGCCATCTGGGCACGCGCTGCGAGATCAAGAACGTCAACTCGTTCCGCTTCATCTCCCAGGCCATCAACTACGAGGCCCGGCGCCAGATCGAGATCCTCGAGGACGGCGGCAAGATCGATCAGGAGACCCGCCTCTACGACCCGACGGCCGGCGAGACCCGCTCGATGCGCTCCAAGGAAGAGGCGATGGACTATCGCTACTTCCCCGACCCCGACCTGCTGCCGCTCGAACTGGAACAGGCCTGGATCGACGACATCAAGGCCCATCTGCCCGAACTGCCGGACGCCAAGCGCCGCCGGCTGATGGCCGACTATGGCCTGTCGCAATACGACGCCGTGGTCCTGATCTCGGAACAGGCCAAGGCCGACTATTTCGAAGCGGCGGCCAAGGGCAGGGATGCAAAGTTGGTGTCCAACTGGGTGACCAATGAGGTCTCCGCCCGCCTGGCCGCCGACGGCAAGGACTTCAGCGAGAACCCGCTGCCGGCCGCCCACGTCGCCCAGCTGGTCGAGCTGATCGAGACCAATGTGATCTCCTCCAAGATCGCCAAGGAGGTCTTCGACCACGTCTGGAACGGCGAAGGCTCGCCCACCGAGGTCGTCGAGAAGCACGGCCTCAAACAGGTCACCGACACCGGCGCGATCGAGAAGGCCATCGACGAGATCATCGCCGCCAACCCCGACAAGGCCGCCGGCGTCGCCGAAAAACCCCAGTCGCTCGGCTGGTTCGTCGGCCAGGTCATGAAGGCCACCGGCGGCAAGGCCAACCCGGCCGCGGTCAACGACATCCTGAAGGCCAAGCTGGGGCT
>CAZFQC010000105.1:0-4894 GCA_964520795.1 uncultured Brevundimonas sp. | reverse complement strand
AGCGCCCGCGTCACCGGCCTGTGCAGGGCGTCCAGCCGTTCGACCACCGCCGCTGCCGCCGCCGCCGACCGGTCGATCCTGCGCAGCAGCCAGGGGATGACGTCCTTCTGAGGACGGATGCCGCGCTCGGCGAACCGCGCCTCCAGCATGGCCGACAGGACGGCGTCGTCCGGGACCTCCATCGGCACGCTTATGACCGCATCCAGCCGCGAGCGCAGGTCGGGCAGGGCGGCCTCCCAACTCGACGGCGCCGATCGCGCGATCAGCAGCAGGGCTCCGCCCGGCGCCTGGGCCAGGTTGATCAGGTGGAACAGGGTCTCGTCGTCCACGTCCCGGGCCGGGTCCAGCAGCACGGGACGACCCTCCAGTTCCAGCGGATCAATCAGCGCCGCCTCGGCACCCTGGATGGCGACCGCCCCGACCCGCTCGGCCCAGATCTGCCCAAGGCGGCTCTTGCCGCAACCGGCGGGTCCGCAGATCGCCATCACCCCGCCGATCAGATTGGGCCAGTCCGCCAGGGCCTCGACCGCCGACCGGTTGCAGTCCGACACGACGAAGCCCTCGGCCCCCTCGGGCAGGTCGCGCTGCAGCGGCAATCGCATCTGGTCGGCGGGCGTCGGACGGGCGGTCATTGGTCTCCTCCTAGCAGAAACGGGCCGCCAGGGGTTGCACGCCCGTGGACAAGCTCACGCTTCTGTGGACGCGCGGGCTCTCTTCCCGCCCCCGATCTTCCGGTCCTTCCCGACCCCTGACCCTGCCTTCCCGCCCCACGATCCCGTCCGGACGCGGCCGAAATCCCGCCTGCGTCCGTTCCTGACGCAGGGGTCCGCCAGCCTGGGCCCGTCAGAAGCGCGGGAAGGGGGCGAATGTATCGACAAGGCAGCTTTTCGGGATTTTCGGACGGGTCGTGTCTTTTGACCCCTCTCAGGCCCGCAAACCTTGACTTTCCGGGGCGATGATGCGCCCTTCCGGCCTCCCGAATTGCGCCCCTTGCGGCCTGTCATCCAGAACGAACCGACCATGCACGCCTACCGCTCCCACACCTGCGGCGCCCTCCGATTGACCGATGCGGGCTCGAATGTCCGCCTGTCCGGCTGGGTCCACCGCAAGCGCGACCACGGCGGCCTGCTGTTCATCGACCTGCGCGACCACTACGGCCTGACCCAGCTGGTGCTGCACCCCGAGACGCCGGGCTTCGAGGCCGTCGAACGCCTGCGCGCCGAGAGCGTCATCCGCGTCGACGGCGAGGTCGTGGCCCGCGAGGCCTCGGTGGTGAACCCCAACCTGCCGACCGGCGAGATCGAACTGCGTGTCACCGGCGTCGAGGTCCTGTCCGAGGCCGCCGAACTGCCGCTGCCGGTCTTCGGCGAGCCCGAATATCCCGAGGAAATCCGCCTCAAGCACCGCTATCTCGATCTGCGCCGCGAGACCCTGCACAAGAACATCGTGCTGCGCTCGCGCGTGATCTCCTCGATCCGCCAGCGCATGGTCGGCCAGGGCTTCCTTGAGTACCAGACGCCGATCCTGACCGCCTCGTCGCCCGAAGGCGCGCGCGACTTCCTCGTGCCGTCGCGCCTGCATCCCGGAAAATTCTACGCCCTGCCGCAGGCCCCCCAGCAGTTCAAACAGCTGCTCATGGTCTCGGGCTTCGACCGCTATTTCCAGATCGCCCCCTGCTTCCGGGACGAGGACCTGCGCGCCGACCGCTCGCTGGAGTTCTACCAGCTCGACGTCGAGATGAGCTTCGTCACCCAGGAAGACGTCTTCGCCGCCATCGAGCCCGTCATGCACGGCGTGTTCGAGGAGTTCGCCGACGGCAAGAAGGTCGATCCCTATCCCTTCGTCCGCATTCCCTACCGGGAGAGCATCAGCCTGTTCGGCACCGACAAGCCGGACCTGCGCAACCCGATCGAGATGAAGGATGTCTCGGACCATTTCCGCGACGGCGGTTTCGGCCTGTTCAACAAGATCCTCGCCGGCGATGCGAAGAACGCCGTCTGGGCCATTCCGGCCCCGACCGGCGGATCGCGCGCCTTCTGCGACCGCATGAATTCCTGGGCCCAGGGCGAGGGCCAGCCGGGCCTCGGCTATATCTTCTGGTCCGAGGACCAGGGCGGCTGGGGCGGTCCGATCGCCAAGAACCTCGGCGCCGAGGCGACCGACGCCCTGATGAAATCCCTGGCCATGGGCAAGGGCGACGCCGCCTTCTTCGCCGCCGGCGACCCGTCCGTCTTCTACAAATTCGCCGGCAACGCCCGCACCAAGCTGGGTCAGGACCTGAACCTGATCTCGGACGACGAGTTCAAGTTCTGCTGGATCGTCGATTTCCCGATGTTCGAGTGGAGCGAGGACGAGAAGAAGGTCGACTTCTCGCACAACCCCTTCTCGATGCCGCAGGGCGAGATGGAGGCCCTGATGACGAAGGACCCGCTCGACATCCTCGCCTACCAGTATGACATCGTCTGCAACGGCTATGAGCTGTGCTCCGGCGCGATCCGGAACCACAAGGCCGACATCATGCTCAAGGCCTTCGAGATCGCCGGCTATGACGCCTCGGTCGTCGAGGAGCAGTTCGGCGGCATGCTCAACGCCTTCCGCTACGGCGCGCCCCCGCACGGCGGTCTGGCACCCGGCATCGACCGGATCGTGATGCTGCTGGCCAACCAGGTCGCCATCCGCGAGGTCATCGCCTTCCCGCTGAACCAGCAGGGCCAGGATCTGCTGATGAGCGCGCCTTCGGACGCGGCCGAGCGTCAGTACAAGGAGCTGCACATCCGTGCAGCCCTGCCGCTCAAGACCTGACGGAAATCAGCGGTCGGCGCTGGCCACGACCACATTCCGCGAACGCGGCGGGACAGGGGGCGCGGGCGGGGCCGGCGGCGCGATCCGCACCAAGCTGACACTGCGGCAGATGCGGACGTTCAGTCGGGCGGGCAGGCGGGTGTTGGCGTCGCCGCAGGCCCGGCTGATCTGGGACTGGTCCAGGCCGCGGGCGCCGGACAGATCCGTGCCGCGGATGTCGGTGCGGTTCATCGAGGCACCGCCGAAGTCCGCGCCGCCGAACCGCCCGCCCGTCAGGCGCGCGCCGTTCAGGGTTGCGTCGCTGAAGTCCGCGGACCGGAAGTCGCCGTTCGCCAGGTTCGACATGGCGATCTCCGCATCGGAGAAGTTCGCCGAGCGGGCGTTGACGTTGGCGAGGGTGACGGCGTTCAGCTCCGTCGCGCTCAGGACCGCGCCGGTCAGGACCGCGCTGTTCAAATTGGCCCCGTTCAGCGCCGCGCCGGTAAGATCGGCCCCGGCCAGTCGCACCCGCACCAGGGTCGCCCCCATGGCCTCGGCACCCGAGAGATCCGCGCCCGAGAAATTGGCTCCGGTGAAATCGGCCGCCACCAGCTCGGCGCCCGACAGGTCGGCGCGGCTGAAGTCGCTGCCCGAGAAATTCGATCCGACCAGCTCCGCCCCGCGCAGATTGGCGCCGACCAGGGTGGCGTTGGTGAAGGTGGCTCCGGTGAAGGCCGCGCCGGTCAGGTCCCGGCCGGACAGTTCGCAGCGGTTGCAGGTCCCGCCCAGCGACACCATCCGGGCGACGTCGCGATCCTGGTACTGGAACTGCAGCTGGATTTCGGCGCTGGCCGATCCCGCTGCCGCGAGAACCGCCATCGCGGCGCCGAGCGCGAGGCCGGCGGTCGGGAGGCGACGGAACGGGGGCAGGACGAACTGTTTCACGCCCCTTTCATGACTTCAAACCTCGGCAAACCCTACTTAATTCGCCGTAAGGTCCGGGGCTGTTCAGCAGCGGGGAATGGACAGGCCGGCGGGCAATTGAGTCGCCTCGTCGCCGCAGGCCTGGTTCAACCGGGCCTGCGTCAGACCGGTGGTGCGTCGCATGGACGCCCCCGAGAAATTGGCTCCGGTCAGGGTCGCGCCACCGAAGGCCGCGCCGTCCAGCCAGGCGCCGACGAAGCTGGCGTTTGTCAGATTGGCCCCGGAGAAGTTCGAGCTGGAGAAGACGCCGCCATAGGCCTCGACATCGCGCAGGTCGGCGTTGGTGAAGCGGGTGCGATTCATGACGCTCAGGCTGAGATCGGCCTGTCTCAACCTGGCCCCGGTCAGATTGAGCCCGTTCGCCTCCAACCCCGACAGTGCGGCCTGGAACAGGTTGCAGCCGGCGCAGTTGCCTCCCCCGCGCACCCGGGCGATCTGGCCGGCGTTCTGGGCGAGTGCAGGCAGGGCGGCTGCGGCGAGGGCTGCGACAACGGCGGCGGTCAGGATCGGCTTCATGGCGGGCTCCGGTCTCGGCGTCGGGCGAGGCACGACGCCGGACATCATGAGCCCAATTCGTTGATCAACCCTGCATCGACGGCGCTGCGCCGCAGGTGTCGCAGATCCAGCCCGCGCCACGCTGCTGCAGCGAGAAATCGCCGCAGGCCGGGCAGGCGACTGCTTCGGTGGCCACGGCCGGCGCGACGGGCGCGTCCTGCTTCCGCCCAAAGGGCAGGACGACCAGATTGTCGGGCGCCGCGCCTCGCGCGAAGCCCTTGGAGATGAACCGGGCGGCCGGAACCGCTTCGGGCGCGTCGCCGTCGCCCTCCAGCGTGCCGAGGCCGTTGCCGCTCAAGGGGTCGGGTTCGGCATTGGCCAGCTCATGGCGGTCCAGATAGGACACGCCCAGCTCCCGGAAGATGTAGTCGAGGATCGAGGTCGCGGACTTGATCGAATCATTGCCGGTCACCGCCCCGGCCGGCTCGAACCGGGTGAAGATGAAGGCGTCCACGAACTCTTCCAGCGGCACGCCGTATTGCAGGCCGATCGAGATCGCGATGGCGAAATTGTTCATCAACGAGCGGAAGGCGGCACCTTCCTTGTGCATGTCGATGAAGATCTCGCCGAGTTC
>CAZFQC010000104.1:0-8087 GCA_964520795.1 uncultured Brevundimonas sp. | reverse complement strand
AATTCAAACACTTCTTCGCCGGGACCCGTCCGACTTTGTGGTTAACCGTCGGGCCGGGTCGGACGCTGTCGGGCCCAGTCGGGTTCTGTCGTCGCCGGAAGTCGGATGATGGCCCTCAGCACGTCCCCCGCCTCTTCGAGGGCCAAGCTCCAGATCCGACAGAACCCGGACCGGGCCCGGCTCTATCATCAGGCGGTCGAGGACTGGGGCGATCGTCTTGCCGAAGAGATCATCGACCAGGCCGACACACCCATCCCTCCCGGCCTCTCTGGCCGCGATGGGTCCGCCTGGTTCCAACTCCTGCGCATCAGGATCGACACCCGGCGCTGGGCGGCCTCCAAGCTTCGCCCACGGGTGTATGAGGACCGTCCGGACCTTACGGTCGACCAACCTCGCATTTCTATCATGGAGGCGCTCAGACAGGCTGAGCAACGGGTCGATGACGGCTATGCCCGCGTCGACCAACAAGAAGCCAATCCCCGCGCGTACTTGGGCAGCCAGGCCGGTTGATGAACGACGTTTGCTCGCCCCCGATCAGGAGCCGACCAAAGCAGCTCTGAAGACCTGCGCACCAATAGTGGCTTGTGGCGATGCCCGCAGCTGTCGGACAGGAGGGCTACGCTCGGGTCGCACTGCCGGCAAAGTGACTTGTTGCGCACAACGATCAGTGGTCTCTCTCGTTAACCATTCGCGGTCTGGCTGGATGACGGGCGCTCGGCCTTTCAGGATTTCGGTCGGCACCGCTTTCTGAGCGAGGATTTCCATGTCGACCTCCAGGCTGAACGACCGTCGCCTCGCATCCGCCCCCGAGGAGTTTGACGGCTTTCCGGTCCTTGCCAAAGCCGGCGCGGAGACTGTGTGGGCGGACACGGCACTCGTCGCAAGCGGACCGGCAGGTGTTTATGACGCCGACTTCAATCGCGGCGGACCAGCGGCAGCGACAGACCGGCGCATGACCGCCGACAGCAGCGATAACAGCATGCCAGCACTGGTCGATCTTGGGAGCGCGGTCGGACCGGACAGTGTGGCCGCGCGCTTTGCCGAGACTGCCATTGCTCCGGGCCTTGGCGCTCTTGGCAACCCTACGCCACAGGCATTCGCCGGCACGGGTGGGCCAAGCGTAGCGATCAACCATCTAGTCGTTCGTGCGGGGAACGAATTCCTGATTAATAGTTCGACAGCGGGAAACCTTGGCGATCAACAAATAACTAAGTTGCCGAACGGCGGATTCGTTATCACTTGGCGAGATGAGAGCCAGGGGACAGGTGGAGCAGATGGTGACAGAAGCGGCTCTGCAATCAAAATGCAAATGTTTACCGTCACGGGACTCAGGATCGGCACAGAAATATTGGTGAATACAGCGACGAGCGGCGATCAGTCCTCTCCTAAGATCACGTCGCTCTCAAACGGGTGCTTCGTGATCACATGGGTAGACGGCAGCCGGGGCATTGGCGGCGCAACCGGAGACGGCAGCTATTCCGCCATCAAGGCTCAGTTGTTCACAGCCACAGGGACCAGAGTCGGGACAGAGGTTCTGGTCAACACCACTACTCCGGATGCACAGGAAGACGTCAGGATCACCGCGCTGTCGGGCGGTGGGTTTGTCGCTGCGTGGTCGGATCACAGCGGCCTTGGCATTGTGGTCAAAGCTCAGGTTTTTACCGCGTCCGGAATCCGGGTTGGATCGGAGATTCTTGCCTCTAGTACGACCTCCTCCGTCCAGTATCGTCCAGAGATTGCCGCCTTGTCGACCGGCGGCTTCGTAGTCACCTCTCAATATCAAGGCATCGAGGTACAAGCCTTTACGTCTCTTGGAGCCAAAATTGGTCCTGCGGATTTAATTCCCGGCTCATCATCTCAACAAACCACTGCTCTCGAAGATGGTGAATTCGTCGTTACATGGATAAATTTCGAAAACGACGTAGTTGCGCAGATTTTTAGTGATAGCGGGTCAAAAATCGGCTCCGGATTTACGGTAAACACAACTACGCGATTTACTCAAGGCAGTCCCGTCATCACAACTCTTCTGAACGGTGGATTCGTAGTCGTGTGGGAAGACTACGCAGGGCAGGAAAACTACGATATTAGAGCACAGGTATTCACATCTACAGGGACTAGAGTTGGGTCAGAAATACTAGCTAATTCGACAACATCCGGCGAACAAAGATACCCGAGAGTCATCGCGCTGGAGAATGGCGGATTTGTTATTACCTGGATGGACGATACACTGAGCGTGCCGGTACCCGAGCACAACTATGCTGGAGTGTTGGACGTCAGGGCGCAAGTCTTCACTGCCAACGGCTCCAAGGTCGGCAATGAAATCCCTGTAAACACCGAGACATATAGCAACCAATCCGACGCACGGGCCTTCGCCTTGCCGAACGGCGGGTTTGTCATAACTTGGCACGATAGCAGCCAGATGGTTCGCCCAGAGGGTGCTGGCCAAACCAGTGGCACTGCACTTCGGGCGCAAGTCTTCAACGTCGGCCTTTCGGCCACCGAACAGATGGCCCTAAACCTCAAGAACACCGGCCTGTCCGTCACCGACCCGGACGCTGGCGATGTACTGACCGTCACCCTCGCAACCGACTACGGCCTGCTGACCGTCACAGCTGGCACCAGCGGTGCGACCGTCAGCGGTTCCGACACGGCCACCGTGACCATCACCGGCACGGCCACCCAAATCCACGCCTTGCTGAGCAGCGACGCCACGAGCGAGGTGAGTTTCCTCGCCCACACCGACACCCCGCCAGCCTCAGCCCTGATAACCTTGGCGGCGAATGACGGCCAAGGCGGGACCGCCACGACCAGCATGATCCTGCCGATCCAGAGCACACCGGATTCAGGGCCCGCGCGTTTGATCGATCTCTCCTCCCTGACAACGAGCCAAGGCTTCGTCATCCAGGGCGATGCACCGAATGATTGGACTGGTTGGAGCGTCTCCGGGGCGGGAGACGTCAACGGCGACGGGCTCGACGACCTTATCGTTGGAGCTTGGCAGGGTGATGACGGCGGGCCAGATGCTGGCGAGGCCTATGTGATCTATGGCCAGGCCGGGACGTCGCGCGGCCGACTTGACTTGGGGTTTACACTCCCCGCCAGCCAAGGCTTCGTCATCCAGGGGGATTCAGCGGGTGATCAGGCCGGTTACAGCGTGTCCTCGGCCGGAGATGTCAACGGCGACGGCATCGACGATCTGATCGTCGGGGCAGTGGGGGGAGATGATGGCGGCGACCGTGCCGGCGAGGCCTACGTAATCTATGGTCAGGTCGGGACGTCGCGTGACCGCCTTGACCTGAGTACACTCTCCGCCAGCCAAGGCTTCGTCATCCAAGGGTTCGTGGATAATGATTTTGTCGGCTGGAGTGTCTCCTCCGCCGGCGATTTTAATGGTGACGGCATCGACGATCTGATCGTCGGATCCTTCAACCCTTTCAACGATCAAGTGGATGGCGACGCTTACGTGATCTATGGTCAGGCTGGGACGTCACGCGGCCGGTTGGATCTGAGCACGCTCTCCAGCAGCCACGGTTTTGTCATCCAGGGGAACTCATTGAGTGATCGCGCTGGTTCCAGCGTGTCCTCGGCCGGAGATGTCAACGGCGACGGCATCGACGATCTGATCGTCGGGGTGTCGGAGGCGGATGTTGGAGCGCAGGACGTCGGCGAGGCCTACGTGATCTATGGCCAGGCGGGAACGTCGCGCGGTCGGTTGGTCCTGAACTCGCTCTCCAGCAGCGAAGGTTTTGTCATCCAGGGGATTTCATCGGGTGATCGTGCTGGTTCTGGCGTGTCCTCGGCCGGAGATGTCAACGGCGACGGCATCGACGATCTGATCGTCGGAGCCCCTTATGCCAGCGGCGGCGGAGAACATGCGGGTGAAGCCTATGTGATCTACGGCCAAGTCGGGTCGTCGCGCGGCCGGCTCGACCTGCGTACACTCTCAGCCAACCAAGGCTTCGTTATCCGAGGCGATGCAGCGGGTGATTTTGCTGGTTTCAGCGTCTCCTCGGCTGGTGACGTGAATGGCGACGGCTTCGACGATCTGATCGTCGGAGGCATGTATGGGGATGATGGCGGATTCAATGCCGGCGAAGCTTATGTGATATATGGCTTCGGAATCGATGGACCTCCCATACTGACCGGCTTCGGCCCCTCGGCCACCTTCGCCGAGAACACCGTCAACACCACGCCGCAGTTGCTTGACGCCGACGTGACCTTCACCGACAGCGACGGCGACTATGACGGCGGTTTCCTGAGCCTATCCGGCCTTCTGGCCGAGGACAGGGTTTCGGTCCGCAACGAAGGCTCCGGCGCGGGCCAGATCGGCCTGTCGGGCGCGAACGTCACTTACGGCGGCGTGATCATCGGGACGCTGGCTGGCGGTTCGGGTGCGAGCCTGACCATCACCTTCAACGCCTCGGCGACCTCGGCGGCCATCGACGCCCTGATTCAGAACCTGACCTACGCAAATGCCAGCGACACGCCGACGGCGAGCCGAAGTCTGACGATCAACATCATGGATTCGGGCGGAAGCGGGCTGCTTGGTCCGCCGACCTTCGTTGACCGGACAGAAACCGGAAATCCGTTTGGGAGTTTCGATGTCGGCTCCTACAGCACCCCTGTCTTTGCTGACTTGGACGGTGATGGTGATCTGGACGCGATCGTCGGGGAGGATGCCGGCAATCTGAACTATTTCGAGAACGTAGGCACAGCATCGGCGCCTGCGTTCACGGAGCGCACCGGGAGCGCGAACCCGCTTGGCGCTGTTGATGTCGGATCATTCAGCGCACCAGCCCTGGTTGACCTTGACGGTGACGGCGACCTCGATGTCGTCGTCGGCGAAAGCGATGGCACTCTGAACTACTTCGAAAACGTCGGCTCGATCGGAACGCCGACGTTCGCCCAGCGCACGGGGCCTTCGAACCCGTTCAGCGGCATCGACGTCGGCAGATATTCCACACCGACCTTTGCCGACCTGGATGGCGACGGCGACCTGGACGCGGTCGCGGGCGGACAGGACGGTGCCCTGCGCTATTTTGAAAACATTGGTTCGGCAGGATCCGCGGCCTTCGTCCCGCGCACGGGCGCAGCAGACCCCTTCAGAGGTGCTACTGTCTTCCAACAAAGCGCGCCTTCATTCGCCGACCTGGACGACGATGGTGACCTCGATGTCGTCGTCGGATCTTACGACGGCATACTGAACTATTTCGAGAACACAGGGACGCGTTCGGCTCCGGTGTTTACGTTGCGCGGAGATGCAGAAAACCCACTGAATGATCGCGATGTCGGCTTCTGGAGCAAACCTGTCTTCGTTGATCTGGATGACGACGGCGATGTTGACGTCGTTGTCGGTGAATTTCCGGGCGTTCTGAATTTCTTTGAAAACACTTCCAGTCGCGGTCGGGTAATTATTGTCAATGTCACGACGCAGGAGGAGGGAGGCTCAAACACCGGGACCGAAGCTTCAGACACCCTCACCGGCTCAGGCGGCAACGACACGGTGTCTGGCCTCGGCGGCGATGACGTCCTCGAGGGCGCAGGCGGTGACGATACCCTGCAGGGCGGATCCGGCAATGACCGACTGATTGGCGGGGCCGGCAATGATACGATTGACGGAGGCGAGGGCCAGGACGTCGTCGCCTACACCAACGCGGGCGGCGGGGTGACAGTCGATCTGTCCTTGCAACAAGCCAGCGACGACGGCGACGGCGGTGCGGACATCCTGCTCAATATCGAGGATGTGGGCGGATCTACCTTCGACGATACAATCATCGGCGACGACGGCGCCAACATATTGCTAGGCGGGCTTGGTGACGACGTTCTCGACGGTCGCGGCGGTCTCGACCGGGCCAGCTATGCGGATCGCTCCGCGGCGGTGGTCGCGACTCTCAATGGGGCCACATCGATTACGGTCACGGTCGGAGGGGTCGCAGAGGACACCCTGGTCAATATCGAGAACCTGAGGGGTGGGTCCGCCGCTGATCAACTGACCGGCGACGGCCTCGCCAATGTCCTTGAGGGCCGCGAAGGTAACGACACCCTGGCCGGCGTCGCCGGGAACGACACCCTGTTCGGTCAGAGTGGGGATGACCGGCTCATCGGGGGCCTGGGCAACGATGTCATAGACGGCGGATCCGGCAATGACATCCTGAACGGCGGCGCGGGCGATGACGTCCTGAGCGGTGGCGGCAGTATAGACACGGCCGACTACAGGGACGCCGCCTCAGGCGTCACGGTGAACCTTGCCATTACGGGTCGAGGCCAGGATACGCGCGGTGCCGGCCGCGACACCCTTTCGAGCATCGAGAACCTGACCGGTTCGGCCTTCCGCGACTATTTCACCGGCGACGCGGGCGACAACGTCCTGTCCGACACCCTCGGCGGCAGCGACCGGTTCATCGGCGGCGCCGGCAACGACACATTGTCGATCGAACGCTCCGGCAACGGGGCGGCGACGGACGTCACCCTGACCGGGGGTATCGGCGACGATACGATGACCTTCAACGGCAACGGCCGCTACACCGACACGGTGGTGTTCGAGGGCCAGGACGGGAACGACGTCATCTCGGCGACCGGAGCCTTCAAGGCCAATGTCAACGGCGGTGCCGGCAATGACACGGTGACCGTGGATACCCTGGGCGGCAGCTTCGTGGTCAAGCTGGGCTCGGGCTCCGACACCCTGATCCTCGCCGACACCGACGGCGGCTTCGGAGGCAGCGCGGCCAATATCGTGCGCGACTTCGTGGCGGGCGCCGGCGGCGACATCATCGACCTGACGGCTTACCTGGCCGGCGGGGCGCTCACCAACTTCACCCCGGGCGACAACCCCTTCCTCGACGGCCATATGCGGCTGGTCCAGGCGGGTGCGGATACCCTGGTGCAGATCGACCGCGACGGCGGCTCCGACGGCTTCGTCACCGTGATGACGCTGCAGAAGACGTTTGCCTCGAACTTCACCGCCTTCAACTTCAACGGCCTGGCGCCTCTGCCGGCCCCGGTCGAGGGCGGAGCGGGCGTCGACAGCCTGACCGGGACGGAGGGCATCGATGTGCTCAACGGCAACGGCGGCAATGACAGCCTCGTGGGTCTGGCCGGCGCCGATGTGCTCAACGGCGGGGCCGGCAATGATGTGCTGGACGGCGGCGACGGCGACGATGTGCTCAACGGCGGCTCGGGCGGCCAGGGCGATACGGCGACCTACGCCACGGCCTCGGCCGGGGTGCTGGTCAACCTGGGCGTCCTGGGCCTGCAGAACACCGGCGGCTCGGGCTTCGACAGCCTGACCGGGATCGAGCATCTGGTCGGATCTGCCTTCACCGACGAACTGCGGGGTGATGCGGCGGCCAACCAGCTCACCGACACCCTCGGCGGCAATGACTTCCTGCGTGGCGAGGCCGGGAACGACACCCTGCTGATCACCCGTTCCGGTGGCGGTGCCGCCACTACGGTGCGGCTCAACGGCGGGGCGGACAACGATGCCCTGACCTTCACCGGCAACGGACGCTTCACCGACACCGTCACCCTTGAGGGCGAGGCCGGAAACGATGTCATCACCGTCTCGGGTGCCCTGACGATCGGCATCGACGCGGGCGCCGGGGACGACACGATCATCTATGACACCCTCGGCGGCGTGCATCGCATGACGCTCGGGACCGGGGTGGACACCGTCCGCCTCGCCGGCACCGGCGGCCTGTTCCAGGCCAGCGGCGACAACCTCGTGCGCGACTTCACGACCGGCGTCGGCGGCGACATCGTCGACCTCAGCGCCTATATCGCGGGCGGGGCTCTGACCAACTACACCGGCGGCGACAATCCGTTCGGGGACGGCCATATGCGGCTGATCCAGTCCGGCTCGCGCACCCTGCTGCAGGTCGACCGCGACGGCGGCGGCGACGGCTACCAGACGGTGCTGGCCTTCGCCAACACCACGGTCGCGGCCTTCACTGCGGCCAATTTCAACGGCATCGACCCGACCGGCGTCGCACCCATGCCGGTGCAGGCCTCGGACAAGGGCGACGACGCCGAACCGCAGGTCTGGTTGCAGGAAACCCACGACAAGACCCTGATGCCGGAGGTGCTGCCGG
>CAZFQC010000103.1:0-8138 GCA_964520795.1 uncultured Brevundimonas sp. | reverse complement strand
GCCTTCTCCGCCGCCTGACGCGGACTGAATTTCGGGGCCGGGGCCAGACGCATGACCTCGGCCTGGTAGCGGTCGTCGTCACCGTCGAGGGCGAAGGGCAGGGCGCCGGCGACGGCGTCCAGCATGGGCTCCAGCCAGGTCCGGTCGGCCTTGTGGAAGTCGCTCAGCACGTGGCCGTGCACCAGTTCGGGCGCGCCCGGGTGGCCCACGCCCATGCGGGCGCGGCGGAAGTCGGGGCCGAGCTGGCTGATCAGGCTGCGCACACCGTTCTGGCCCGCCGCCCCGCCGCCCGTCTTCATGCGGAACCGGCCGGGAGCGAGGTCGATCTCGTCGTGGAAGACGATCACGGCCCCGGGCTGGACCTTGTAGAAGCGCGCCGCCTCGGCCACGGCGCGGCCGCTCTCGTTCATATAGGTCTGGGGCTTCATCAGCAGGACCTTGACCGGCCCGGCGGCGGTGGCGACCTCGCCCTCGCGGATCACCGACTGGAATTTGGCCCGCTCGGGTCCGAACGACCAGCGCCGCGCGATCTCGTCGGCGGCCATGAAGCCGATGTTGTGGCGGTTACCCTGATATTTGGGGCCCGGATTGCCCAGGCCGGCGATGATGATCATGGCGCGAGGTCCGGATAAGGAAACGGCCCCGTCCGTTTCCGGATGGGGCCGTTCCAGTAGCATCTTGTGGAAAGGCGATCAGCCCTCGGCGGAGCCTTCGGCATCGGTGCCGTCGGCTGCGGCCGAGACGGCGGCCGAGGACGACTTGACCAGGGCGATCACGAAGTCACGGTCGGTGATGACGGGCTCGACGTCTTTCGGAGCCTTGAGGTCTGCCCAGCGGATGGTGTCGCCCATTTTGTGGCCGGACAGGTCGACGATCAGGTCTTCCGGGATGTGATCCGCGCGGACCTTCACCTCGACGGCGTGACGGACGACTTCGAGCACGGCGCCCTGACGGAAGGCTTCGCACTGGTCCTGATTGATGAAGTGGACCGGGACCTCGATCTTGATGGTCTGGCTCTCATCAACCCGCATGAGGTCGAAATGCAGCGGACGGTCGGTGACCGGGTCGAACTGGACATCGCGCGCGATGACCGGCTGCGATTCCGAGCCGTACTTCAGCGTCACGAGGTGACCCAGCAGCTTGCCGGTGTAGAGCGACTTGCGGAAGTCGCGCTCGTTCACCGAGATGGCCACGGGGGCCTTGTCGCCACCGTAAAGCACGCCCGGGACCATGCCAGCGCGGCGCGCGGCGCGAGCGCCGCCGGTGCCGACGCCGCTACGGACGTCCACGTTCAGAATGATCTCGGCCATCGCCTCGCCTCAACAACACAAACGCCGCGCTGACCGGTCAGCCCTCGCGGCGGGGTCCAGGGACCCTGAATTCAAGAGCGCGGGTCATTACACGCCAACCGGCGTGGACGCAACCGCTCCATGCGTCATTGCGACGCCGGAATCGAAACGAACGTCAGCGACCGCTGTTCAGGGCCGAGGTCGCCGAGGCCGAAGCCGCCGCGGCCGCCTCCGCCACGGGCGTCTGCACGGGGCCGGAATCGGGCGCATCGGCCGTCGCGGCGTTCGCGGTGGCCTCGACGGGGGCCGGTGTGATGTTCTGGGCCGTACAGGTAGCCAGGTCGCGGGCGACGTGGCGGCCGACGCAGAACATGTCCTCGTAGCTGGGGCGCGAAGCGGCCAGGCACTGGAACAGCATCAGCTTGGACATGTTGAGGCAGAATTCGCTGTTCTGCTCGACCGTCAGGGCCTCGGTATTGGCCCGGGCGTCCTCGCCGCCGGCGCCGAGCGCGGCCAGGGCGGCGATGGCCAGGGAGCGGGCCACGGCGGGCGTATAGGGCGGGCCCGAGCGCGCCGGGTTCAGAGACAGGCCGGCGCCCGAGTTGGCGGCGGCGAACAGGCGGGCCGATTCCTCGGCCGACGGCAGCATCTGCACGGCGGACAGGGCCTTGGCCCCCTCCAGGCGGGTCACGCGGTCGGTGATATGGGCGGTGGCCCAGCGGCGGCGCGGGTCATTGCGGGCCTGGATGGTGTAGGCGTCCTCCTCGACGGCGTTCGCGATCACCAGCATGGCCGCTGAATCGCGACCGATGGTGTCGACGATCAGGCCGGCGGCGGCGTCGGCACCGGGCAGGGTGGCGGCATAGGCGGGATCGGCCAGGATCCGGTCGATGATCTGACGGCGGTTGGCGGGGTCGGCGGCGATCTCGCGGACGCCCTGCACGAACTCCGGCGACTGCAGCGCCAGGATCGAGCCATAGGCGATCATGCCGCGCGACAGCTGGGCCGGTTCATAGGAGGCGCCGCGACGGATGGCGGCCTGGATCGCCTCGGCGCTGGTGAAGCCGGCCTGGATGCTCCCGGCCTCGCGCATGAAGGACACATAGATGGAGGCCGCCTGGGCCACGCCCTCGTTCAGGCTGACCGCCGGAAGCGGGGCCGGGGCCGGGGGCGGCGGGGGCGGCGCGGGAGCCGGCTCAGGCTCCGGAGTCGCGCAACTGGCCATGACGATGGCGGCGGCGGCAGCGGCCAACGACAGGCCGCGGCGCGGATGAGCCTTGAACATGCGAAATCCCCACTAGGAAGCACGGCACGTCGAGGTGCCGGAGTTCGAAGGGGCTTATAACGCGGGTAGAAGCGTTTTCCGACTGTTAATCGAACAGCTTGGACACCGATTCCTCGTTGGCGATTCGCCGGATAGCCTCTCCGATCAGCGGGGCCACGGAAACGGTGCGGATTTTTCCGCAGTTCAAAACTTCGTGCGGCTGTTCGATGGAGTCCGTGATCACCAGTTCCTTCAGCGGTCCGTCGGTGATCCGCTGCACTGCCGGGCCCGACAGGACGCCGTGGCTGATATAGGCCGAGACCTCGGTCGCGCCCTTGTCCATCAGGGCCTTGGCGGCGTTGACCAGGGTGCCGCCGGAATCGACGATGTCGTCGAACAGGATGCAGCGTCGGCCCTGGACGTCGCCGATGATGTTCATCACCTCGCTCTCGCCGGCCCGGGCCCGTCGCTTGTCGACGATGGCCAGATCGGCATTGAGGCGCGAGGCCAGCGAGCGGGCGCGCACCACCCCGCCGACGTCCGGCGAGACGATCATCAGGTCATCGCCGCGCGGATAGTGGTCCTTGATGTCCTGGGCCAGCACGGGGGTGGCGACCAGGTTGTCAGTCGGTATGTCGAAGAAGCCCTGGATCTGGCCGGCGTGCAGATCCATCGTCAGCACCCGGTGCGCCCCGGCGCGGGTGATCATATTGGCCACCAGCTTGGCCGAGATCGGCGTCCGGCCGCCGGTCTTCCGGTCCTGCCGGGCATAGCCGAAATAGGGCATGACCGCCGTGATCCGCCGCGCCGACGCCCGCACCAGGGCGTCGGTCATGATCAGCAGCTCCATCAGATTGTCATTGGCCGGATAGCTGGTCGACTGGATGATGAAGACGTCCTCGCCGCGGACATTTTCCTCGATGACCGCGAAGACCTCATTGTCGGCGAACCGCTTCACCTGGGCCTTGGTCAGGGGCATGTCGAGGTGGTCGGCGATGGCCTGGGACAGGGTCCGGTTGGAGTTGCCAGAGAGCAGCTTCATGTCCGGTCATCCTTTCGCCGTCATCGCCCGGCTGAGAATGCCTCCGCGGCGCTGGCGCGCTTCATACCAGCGGACGGCCCGGCGACAAGGCGCGGCGCGCCTTTTTGGCGCTCTTCTTCGCGGATTGGCGTGGGCAGGTTCGCTGGTGTAGAGATCGCGTCTCGTTTTTCGGGGGCGCCGACGGGTCCGCGCCCGCCGGCATTTCAAGTTGAGGTCGTCCTTGCCTGCATCCAAATTCCGCGCCGGCCTGATCCTGGCCACCGTGGCTGTGTCGGCCCTGACGATCACGGCCTGTTCCGGCCGCCCGAACCGTCCGCGCCTGGCCTATGAAGAGCGCCCGGTCGAGGCCCTCTACAACACCGGCTACCAGCGCATGGAGCGCCAGCGCTGGGCCGATGCGATCGACTATTTCCAGGAGGTCGAGCGGCAGCATCCGTATTCGGAGTGGTCGCGCCGCGCGATCCTGATGCAGATCTACGCCTACTATCAGAACAACAACTACGCCGAGGCCATCGCCGCCTCGGACCGCTTCATCCAGCTGTTCCCCGGCAATCCCAGCGCGCCCTACGCCTTCTACATGAAGGCCCTGTGCAATTTCGAACAGATCACCGACGTGGGCCGCGACCAGGGCTATGCCCAGGCGGCCCTGGACGGCCTGCGCGACGTGCAGCGCCGCTACCCCGGCACCTCCTTCGCCATCGACGCCACGGTCAAGATCGACATGGTCAACGACCAGCTGGCCGGCAAGGAAATGGCCATCGGCCGCTACTACCAGCGCGCCGGTCAGCCGCTGGCGGCGATCAACCGCTACAAGGCGGTCATCGACAACGAAGCCTATCAGCGCACCTCGCACACGCCCGAGGCCCTGTTCCGGCTGGTCGAGGTCAATCTGGTCCTCGGCCTGAAGGAAGAGGCGACCCGCAACGGTGCCGTGCTCGGCTTCAACTATCCGGGCAGCCCCTGGTACGCCGAGGCCTATGCCCTGCTGTCCGAGGAAGGCCGTACGCCCGAGGTCGCCCCGACCGCAGAGCGCGAAAGCTGGCTGCGCCGGATCATTCCGGGCTGACGTTTCCGATATGTTCCGCTAGACTCGGTCTTTACCCGGGGCGCGAATGGCCAGCATTCTCCGGCGTCGCCCGGGAGATCGATTCGCCTTGCCTCATCCTGATCCCCGCGTTTCCGGCCCCGTGACCCTCGACGGACCGCGTTCATGCTGACCGCCCTCTCCATCCGCGACATCGTGCTGGTCGATGTGCTCGACCTTGAGGTCCACGGCGGCCTGACCGTGCTGACCGGCGAGACCGGGGCCGGCAAGTCGATCATCCTCGACGCCCTCGGCCTCGCCCTCGGCGCCCGCGCCGACGCCGGCCTGGTGCGGGCGGGGGCCAAACAGGCCTCGGCCACCGCCGTCTTCACCGCCCCCGACGACCCCGCCCTGATCGCCATGATCAGCGAGCGGGGCTTCGACGTCGCGCCGGGCGAGGAGCTGATCCTGCGCCGCACCCTGGCCGCCGACGGGCGCAGCCGCGCCGTCGTCAACGACCAGCCGGCGGGGGAGACGGCCCTGCGCGAGATCGGCCAGGCCCTGGTCGAGGTCCATGGCCAGCACGAGACCGTCGGCCTGCTGGACTGGAAGACCCACCGCGCCCTGCTCGACACCTACGGCGGCCTGCAGCCCCAGCTGGACGGCGTCGCCGGGGCCGCCGAAAAGCTCAAGACGGCCGAACGCGCCGTCGCCGATCTCAAGGCCGCCGCCGCCGACGCCGCCTCGCGGGCCGAGGAGCTGACGCAGAACCTCGCCGACCTCGACGACCTCGACCCCCGCGCCGACGAGGAGACCGAACTGGCCGGCGAACGCGCCATCCTCGGCGCCGCCGAGAAGGCCGTCGCCGACCTCGCCGACGCCCGCGCCTCCCTCGGCGGGGACAAGCTATCCCAGAAACTGTCGGCCGCCCTGCGCGCCGTCGAGCACGCGCGGACGCGGGCCGGGCAGGCGGGGACGGACCCCGAGCATCCGCTGCTGCAGAAGCTGGCCGCCGCCGCCGAGGCCATCGACCGCACCATGGTAGAGGCCGAGGAAGCCATCGCCTGCGTCGACGCTGCCGCCAATGCCTTCGATTTCGAGCCCGGTCGGCTGGACAAGGCCGAGGAGCGGCTGTTCGCCCTGCGCGCCGCCGCCCGCAAGCTGAACACCTCGGTCGAGAGCCTGCCGGTGCTGCGCGTCCGCTTCCGCGAACAGCTGCGCCTGATCGAGGACGGGGCCGAGGCCATCAGCGCCGCCGAACGCGCCGCCTCCGCCGCGCGCGAGGCTTATGACGTCGCCGCCATCCTCCTGACCTCGGCGCGCGAGGCCGCCGCCGACCGGCTGACCGCCGCCGTGATGGAGGAACTGGCCCCGCTGAAGCTGGAGCGCGCCCGTTTCCGCGTCGGTTTCGAGCCGGTGGCCGACGGCCGTCGCGGCCCGCTGGGCGTCGAGACCGTCCGCTTCGAGATCGCCACCAACGCCGGCACCCCCTTCGGCCCGCTGGACGCCATTGCGTCAGGGGGCGAACTGGCCCGCTTCGCCCTCGCCATGAAGGCGGCCCTGGCCGGCCGCGAGGACCAGCGCCAGCCGGTGATGATCTTCGACGAGGTCGACCAGGGCGTCGGCGGTGCCGTCGCCTCCGCCGTCGGCGCGCGGCTGGAGCGCCTCTCGCGCGGCGCCCAGGTCCTGGTCGTGACCCACAGCCCCCAGGTCGCCGCCCGCGGCCACGCCCACTGGAAGGTGCGCAAGGCGGACGCGGGCGGGATGACGACGACGACGGTGGATGCGCTGGATGACGAGGCGCGGCGGGAAGAGATCGCGCGGATGCTGTCGGGGGCGGTGGTGACGGACGAGGCGCGGGCGGCGGCGAGAAGCCTGATCGGGTGAGGGCGTCTTGCTCCCGCCAGGGGAGAAGGAGTCCGTTTAGCCCCGCAGCACCTTCAGCAACTGCGGTTGCAGCTCCGAATTCGTCGCCAGGATCTGCGCCCCCGTCTCCGGCCGACCTTCGCCGTCGATGGTGGTGACCACCCCGCCCGCCTCGGTGACGAACAGGATCCCTGCCGCCACGTCCCAGGGCTGGAGGTTGCGCTCATAATAGGCGTCGTACCGCCCGGCCGCGACCCAGGCGAAGTCCAGCGCCGCCGAGCCGAGGCGGCGGATGCCGGCGACGCGCTGGCCGATGGCGTGGATGTCCTTGATGGCCTGGGCGTGGCCGGTCTTGCCGATGAAGGGCAGGCCGGTGGCGATCAGGCTTTCCGACAGGTCGCGGCGCGCGGCGACGCGGATGCGCTGGTCGTTCAGATAGCAGCCCTTGCCCTTCTCGGCCCAGAACAGCTCGTTCATCACGGGGTTGTAGGTGACGCCGGCGACGATCTCGGAGCTGCCGTCCGGGGCCGTCCGCTGCAGCCCCACGGTGATCGCGAAATGGGGCATGGCGTGCATGAAGTTGGTGGTGCCGTCGATCGGATCGACGATCCACATGTGCGACTTGTCGGTCCCCTCGATCAGGCCGCGCTCCTCGCCCAGGAAGCCGTATCCCGGGCGGGCCTTCATCAGCAGTTCGTACAGGGTGTCCTCGGCCTTGATGTCGGCGGCCGTGACGAAGTCGCCCGGACCCTTGCGCGACACCTGCAGCTGGGCGACCTCGCCGAAGTCGCGCAGCATCGGCCGGGCGGTCTTGCGGACCGCGTCGATCATGACGGAAACGAGGGCGGAGGCGAGGGCCATGGGGGAAGCTCCTGGTCCGAAGGTCCTCAAAAGGCGGAAGCGCCCGGACAGTCGGAGAAGTTCAAGGGGGGTAGGGGTTAGGGCTTAGGGCTTAGCGGTGCGGCGACTAAGCCCTAAGCCCTACTCACTAAGACCTATTCGGCGCGCCGGACGTACTCGCCCGTCGTCGTGTCGACGACGATCCGCTCGCCCACGCCCATGTACGGCGGGATCATGATGCGGACGCCGTTGTTGGCGATGGCCGGCTTGTAGGACGACGAGGCGGTCTGGCCCTTCACCGTGGGCTCGGTCTCGACGACTTCCAGCGTGACCTGGTCGGGCAGGGTCAGGCCGATGGGCCGTTCCTCGTGCATTTCGATGACGACCTTCATGCCGTCCTGCAGGTAGGCGACGCGGTCCTCGCCGACCCAGTCCTTCTGCAGCTCGGTCTGTTCGTAGGTAGCGTCGTCCATGAACACCAGGGCGTCGCCCTGCTCGTACAGATAGGAGAACTCCTTCTGCTCGAGGGTCACGCGCTCGACCTTGTCTTCCGAGCGGAAGCGTTCGTTCAGCTTGTTGCCGGTCTCGAGGTTCTTGGCCTCGACGTTGGCGAAGGCACCGCCCTTGCCGGGCTTGACGTGGCTGGCCTTGGTCACGACCCAGAGGCCCTTGTTGTGCTCAAGGACCATGCCGGGCTTGATGGTGTTGCCGTTGATTTTTGCCATTGGGGGATCGCTGGGGCTGGGGCGCGGCCGGGAGGGCGCGCGAATTCGGTCGCGATCCCTAGAGGAAGCCGCCCGGCTGGGCAAGGCA
>CAZFQC010000102.1:5131-8185 GCA_964520795.1 uncultured Brevundimonas sp. | reverse complement strand
CGCCGCCTGCGCTTCGGCGGCGAGGGCGCGGGCGGGCGCAATTTCGACGACGCCCTGGCCCGCGCGAAGATGGCCCAGGCCTTCGGCCGGCTGATCCGCCGGGCCGACGACAGGGGCGTCTTCGTCATGCTGGACGCCGCCGCCCCGACCCGGCTGTTCGCCAGCCTGCCGCCGGGCACGGAAGTGCAGCGCATGGGCCTGGCCGAGGCGGTCGAACTGGTTGGCACCTTCCTCAAGCCGGACTAGACGAAGCCGCGATGACCGACACCGCCCCCCGCCACTCCCGCCGCGGCCTCGCCGTCCCCTTCCTGATCGTCAGCCTGCTGCTGGCCGCCTGGACGGGCTGGTGGTTCTGGCTGACCGACCAGGTCGAGACGCGGCTGGCGGCCCAGGTCGAGGTTCTGCGGCAGGACGGCTGGACCATCACCCACGGCCCGGTCAGCACCACCGGCTGGCCGTTCCGGACGCGGGTCTCGATGCCGCAGGCCGACATCCTCGCCCCCTCCGGCCACGGCGTTGCGGCGCCCGAACTGGTGGCCGAGGCCAGCAGCTGGAACCCCGACCACTGGGTGGTCGTCGTTCCCGACGGCCTGACCCTGACCCGGGCCGACAAGGGCCGGATCGCCATCGCCGGCGACGGCCTGCGCTTCAGCATCAGCCATCTGCGCGACCGTTTCCCTGACCTGCGGGCCGAGATGATCCGCCCGACCTTCACCCCGCTCGAGGGCGCCGAGCCCTACCCCATCGTCTCGGCGGAGCGGATCCAGCTGGAGACCCGGCCGCATCTGACGAACGGCAAGGCCTCGACCGACGAGCTGGACGTGCTGTTCCGCCTCGTCGACGCGCGCGGCCGTCCGGGTGGCCCGGTCGAGGGCGCGACCCGACAGGGGATGCTCAGCGCCGATGTCGAGGGCACCATCGTCGAGGCCAGCCGGCTGCAGGGCATGGACGCCGCCGGTGTCTTCGCCGCCTGGACCGAGGCGGGCGGACGGTTCACTGCCGTCCGGGGCCGGTTGAAGGCCGGGGACAGCACCGCCCTGATCTCCAGCGACAGCCTCTCGGCCCGGGCCGACGGCCGGCTGCAGGGGTCGCTGGCCCTGCGCGCCGAGCAGCCGATGGCCGCCATCGCCGGCCTGGCCCGGTCGCAGTCCGGCGCGGTCAACCGCATGGGCGCGGCCGGGGCGGCGGCGGCCACAGCGGCCACGGGCGCACGGCCGGTCGATCTGGTGGTGCAGTTCCGCGACGGCCGCACCTGGCTGGGGCCGTTCGCCCTGGCTCCGGCGCCGCGGCTGTTCTGATGCTCATTGAGCCGCAGGCCGACGCCGAACGACTGGCCCTCGATCGGGCCGTGGCCGAGGCGGTCCGTCAGCGGGTCGCCGCCGGCCCCCGTCCGTCGCCGGACGCCGACGCCATCGCCCTGCGTGAGCTGCTGAAAGACCTGTCTCCCGCCGCGACCGCCGCGGTCCGCGCGGTGCTGGGGCGGATTGACGCGGCGACCGGCGCGCCACTGGTCGTCTGGGGCGCTGCCAGCCAGACCCTGGCCGCCGATCGCTTCGGCCTGGCCGCCCGCGTCGCCGCCGGGCCGGAACAGGCGCTGGCCGCCGTCCGCGAGGGATCGCGCGCCCTGCTGGACGTGACGCCGGGCAAGGCCTGGTGGGGCCGGCTGCTGGCCGAGCCCGCCGTGCGCGTGGTCGCCGCCCTGCCCGACGACCGCCACGGCCTGCCCCGCGCCCTGCTGGTGCAGCGGACGGAACCCGGTCCGACCGGCGACGACCGCACCTTCTGGGCCACCGACAGCCAGGCCCCGGACGCCCGGATCGTCGAGACCCTGGGTGCCGCCGGCCTGGCCGCCAGCCCGCTGATCGCGGCGGGCGGCTTGAAGCTGTTCATGCTCGCGGGCTATGTGCAGGCCGAGGACGGGCGGCTTGCATCCGCGCCCGGCGGCCTCTCCGGCGTCATCGGCGCCGCCCCCCAGTTCTGAAAGCGCCCCATGACCGACGTCCCGATTCCCAAGCCCGGCATCCTCGACATCGCCCCCTATGTCGGCGGCAAGTCGCGCATCGAGGGCGTGGCCGAGCCGATGAAGCTGTCGTCCAACGAGAACGCCCTGGGCGCGGGCACGAAGGCGCGCGAGGCCTATGCTGCCGCCATCGGCAACATCCACATGTACCCGGACGGCCGCGCGATGAAGCTGCGCGACGCCGTGGCGGAGCATCACGGACTGGAGCCTGAGCGACTGATCTTCGGCAATGGCTCGGACGAGGTCTTCGCCCTGCTGAACCAGACCTATCTCACCGCCGGCGACAATATCGTCAGCGGCAAATACGGCTTCCTGGCCTATCGCATCAGCGCGCTGGCCAACCAGGCCTCGGTCAAGCTGGCCCCCGAGCCCGATTTCCGGCTGACGCCCGAGGCCATCCTGGCCGAGGTCGATGACCGCACCCGCATCGTCTATGTCTCCAGCCCGTCCAACCCGACCGGCAGCTACAATACGGCCGAAGAGATCCGCCGCCTGCACGAGGCCCTGCCGCCGCACATCCTGCTGGTCATCGACGAGGCCTATGCCGAGTTCGTCGCCGAGCCGGACTGGGAAACCAGCTTCCCCCTCGCCCGCGACAGCGAGAACATCATCGTCACCCGCACCTTCTCCAAGATCCACGGCCTCGGCGGCCTGCGCATCGGCTTCGGCTATGCGCCGCTGAAGGTCTGCGAGGCGGTCGACCGCATCCGCCTGCCCTTCAACGTCTCGGTCCCCGGCATCGAGGCCGCCGTCGCCGCCCTCGGCGACGAGGCGCACCAGAAGGCCTCGCGCGATCTGGTCCACGCCTGGCGTCCGCGCCTGACCCAGGCCATCAAGGGCTTCGGCTTCGACGTCTTCCCCTCGGCCGGCAATTTCGTCCTCGTCCGCTTCCCGGATCCGGCGCGCAACGCCGCGGCGGCCAATGAGTATCTGAACTCGAAGGGCATCATCGTCCGCCCCGTCGGCGGCTACGGCCTGCCCGACTGCCTTCGGATCACGGTGGGCACGGAAGACCAGAACCGGGCGGTGATCGA
>CAZFQC010000102.1:0-5031 GCA_964520795.1 uncultured Brevundimonas sp. | reverse complement strand
TCGAGGCCGACCTTTTCGACGGTCAGGGTCAGGTTGGAGACCGACACGGGCTCGCCGTCCTGGAACAGCCAGACCTCGGCGAAATACTGGCCGGTGGGGGCCACCGCGGGCAGGTCCAGCTCGGCGCGGAACAGGCCGGCATCGACGAACTCCACCCCGTCCGGATCGGTGTTGTAAAGGGCCGCCGCCTCGCGCAGCCGGATCACGGCGCGGCGATAGTCGAGATAGTCCTCGCCCAGCCGGCTGACGACCACATCGCGCACGCCGTAGCGTGTGACGGTGCGGCTTTCCTGCGGGGCGGCGATCCTCAGATGGTCGACGCCGACGCCCAGTCGGCGCAACTGTCCGAAGTCGGCTATGTCGGACAGCGGCCGGGTCGAGGCGGTCATGTAGAAGCCCGGCGCGCCCTCGAACAGGACCGGGCGGCTGTTGAGCCAGAAGCCCATGTTGCGGGTCTTCTTGACCAGGCGGACAGGGCCGTCCGGACCCCGCACCACGACCACCACATCGGCCGGCTTGTCGGTCGGATTGAACACCGCGCCGTAGAGGACGATCGAGGCGCCGCGGAAGCTGGAATCGACCATCACCCGCGCATCCGTCATGGCGGCGGCAACGCGCACCTGGTCGACCGTGGCGACCGAGCGTTCCGGCGCCGGGGCGACGATGGCCGGAGGTGGCGGAGGAAGCGCCTGCATCACTCGGGCACTCCCGGAGCGAAGGCGAACAGGTCGGAGGGCCGCACGAACAGCTCCAGCCCCATCTGGATGCCGACCAGCAGGACGATCAGCCCCAGCACCGCCCGCAACACATCCGGGCGGAACCGGCCCGACAGCCGGGCGCCGTACTGGGCCCCGACCACCCCACCGACCAGCAGCAGGGTGGACAGGACGATGTCGACGGTCTGGTTGCGGCCGGCCTGGAGGATGGTGGTCATGGCCGTGACGATGATGATCTGGAACAGGCTGGTGCCCACCACCACCCCCGCCTTCATGCGCAGCACATAGAGCATGGCCGGCACCAGGATGAAGCCGCCGCCGACCCCCATGATGGCCGACAGGATCCCGGCGAAGGCGCCCAGGGCGAAGGGCGGAATGGCGCTGATGTAGAGGCCCGAACGCGGGAAGCGCATCTTCAGCGGCAGGCCATACAACCACATCGGCCGGCGACGTTCCCTGTGCGGAACGACCTCGCCGCGCACCCGGCGCAGGATCTGGCCGAGGCTCTCGTAGAGCATCAGGGAGCCGATGGCGCCGAGGAACAGCAGATAGGAGACCGCCACCGCCATATCGGCCTGGCCGAGCAGGCGCAGATAGCGGAACAGCTCAACGCCCAGCAGGGCGCCAACGACCCCGCCGAAGGCCATGACGCCGCCGATGCGATAGTCGACCGCCTTCTGGCTGGTGTAGCTGATCACGCCCGAGGTCGAGGAGGCGACGACGTGGCTGGCCTGGCTGGCCACGGCCACCGCGGGCGGAATGCCGAGGAAAATCAGGATCGGGGCCATCAGGAAGCCGCCGCCGATGCCGAACAGCCCGGACACGAATCCGACCGTCGCACCCAGCAGGACCAGGAGCGGCCAGTTCACCGAAACCTCGGCGATCGGCAGATAGATATCCAAAGGACGCGCCTTCGGCTGGAACTGAGGCTAGGCGCCGGAAAGGCGACGACGGAAGTGCTGGTGTCCTAGACCCACCGGACGGCCCCTGCCACCCGATGAGACAGAAAAGATCGGCCGGTCCGGCTCAGCCCAGCGGCTCAACGTTGAACTGCTCGGCCTCGGCCCTCGCCTGGCCGCGCGCCGAGGCCGGCAGGGAGGTCCGCAGGCGCTCGACCGCGGACCGGGCGTCGGTGTCCCCGGCGCGCGCCGCGATCAGATACCATTTGTAGGCCTGGGTGAGGTCGGGCGCGATGCCGACGTCTCCGGTCTCATAGAGTTTGGCGACATTGTACTGGCTGTCGACGAGGCCGCGCCCGGCGGCCCGTTCGAGCCAGTTCAGGGCCTCGCCGCGGTTCTGGCTGCCGCCGACGCCGTCGAACAGGTACATGCCGTATGCGTGCATGCCGCGGGCGTCGCCGCCGTCCGCCGCCCGGCGGGCCCAGACGCGCGCCTCTGTCGGATTGACCGGCAGCCCCTTGTCGCCGTCCTGGTAGAGGCCGGCCAGATGCAGCTGGGCCGGCGTGTAGCCGGTCGCGGCGGCCTGTTTCAGCGTCTCGACCCCGGCGGGCTCGTCGGCGTCCAGCTGGATTGTCGCCTGCTGATACAGTTCTTCGCCCCGCGCCAGGTCGGCGGACGTGGGGGCGGCCGGTACCACGGCGAGCGCGGCCAGTGGCCGGGCCGTCGTCGCATCGGTGAGGCCGGGGAAGGTGATGCCCGATCCGGTCAACTGTCCGGTCGCATAGGCACCGCCCGCCGTCAGCAGGACGGCGATGGCCGAGGCCCCCAGCGCCTTGCGAACCGTGCCGCCGTCCCTGGACGCCTGCTTGTCCAGCCGCTCCTGCAGGCGCGACTTGCCGCCGCGCTTCAGGCCGAAACCGGAACGGGCGGGCGCCTCGGCGACCGGGGCGGCCATGGCGGCGCGGGCCGCGTCGATGGTCTGGCGTGTCGAGGAGGCGCGCCCCTGGGCCGCCGCTGCGCGCAGGGCGCGGGGATCGACGAAGTCCGTCTCGCCCTCGAAATCGTCGAAGGCGGCACCGTTGGAGCTTCCGGGTGCCGTCGCCTGCAGCGCATCGGAAACATCGGCGCCGCCGAAGCCCTGGCCGAAGGCGGTCTGTGCCGCGGGGATCTGGACCGGCCCGACCTCGGCGGCCGCATTGAAGGGCGGCGGCGTGAAGGCGGGAATCTCGGGCGGCGGACCCGCGGCCTCGGCCGGCGACGGTTCGGAGGCCCGGCTGCCGAAGGGAGTCGAGGCGACCATCGGCGCGGCCGGGGACGCCGCCGGCGTATCGTCCACGCGCGGACCACGCATCACGGCGTCGAAGATGGCGTCGGCGCTCAGCGCTTCCCCGCCCGGCGTCGCGGCCGGGAAGGGCGCGGGCTCCGGCTCAGGCGGCGCCAGTCCGGCAGACCAGGCCTGCTGTTCGGCGAAGATCGGATCGTCGAAGACCGCGTCCGTGAACGGCGCGCCCGGGAAGGCCGTGTCGGGGAAGGCCGCGGCGCGCCAGTCGCCGTCCGGCGCAGCAGTGGCGGCGGCCGGCGCCGCGCGCGCCGGCTCGGCGCGGCGGTCGATATTGTCGCGCGCCTCGGCGATCAGGGCCGCCGTGCGCTCTTCGGACATCCGCATCCGTTCGGCCAGCTCGCCGGACGCGCGGTCATAGCCCTGTTCGATGCGGGCGGAGCTGTCTGCCAGGCGGCGGCCGATATCGTCCAGCGCCTGTTGAGAGCGCCGCTCGGACTGGGCGATGCGTTCGCTGAGCCGGTCCGAGATGCGGGTGATCTCGCCGCCCAGCTTCTCAAGGGCCAGGGCGTGACGATCGTCGGTCGCGGTCAGCCGCTGCTCGATGCCCTGGGCGAACCGGCCCATGTCGGTCTCGACCTTGCGGCTCAGCTGTTCGAACCGGACCGGGGTTTCGGTCTCGATCGACTGGACCCGGCCGTTCAGGTTGTGGGCGATCCGCAGGACCTCGCGGCCCATGGCCTCGACGGCCTTGGCGGAACGCTCTTCCGAGGTCTTGACCTGATCGCCGATGGCCAGAACGGCGCGCTCGATGCGGTCCATCCGGCCTTCGGTCTCGGCGGTGTCGAGCCGCCGCATCATCTCGGCGCGGTTGCCCTCGACCTGGCGGCTCAGGGTTTCGGCCAGCTTTTCGAAACGGGCGGCCTCGCGGGTGCCTTCGGGTTCGGCCCGGGACTCGGCGGCGCGCAGCCGCTGGTCCAGCCCGGCGAAGGAGGCCTGAAGATTGCGCAGGGCCTCGGCCGTGCGGCTCTGGGCCTGGTCCAGCCGTTGCCCGACCTGGGCCAGAAGCTCCGTCCCCACGCCCGGTCCGGCAACCTTTTCGACCGCGTCCATCCGGTGGCGCAGTTCGTTGACGCTGGAACGCTGGCGCTCCTCGATGTCGTACAGGCGGCCGGCGAGGGCACCCATGGTGGTCTCGACCTTGCCGAAGGTCTCGGCGGTCTGGGGCCCGACTTCCTGCTCGAAGCGACGCAGACGCTTGTGCCCCTCGCGCAACTCCTCGGCGATGTCGTCGATGCGGCGGCCATAGGCCTTGCCGGTCTGGTCCTGGCTTTCCAGCCGGCGCACCAGACCCGAGACGGCCTGGTCAACGCCCTGGATGGCGATGGTCGAGCGACGCTCGGCGGCCTCCAGCCGGGCGGCGATGGCGTCGATCGAGGCGCCGAGGCGATGGAGCTGGTCGTCGCTCGCGCCGGAGCCATAGGCGTCGTCGACGCGCCGGCTGCGACCGCGGCGGTCGATGCTTTCGCCGGCATGGGGGCGACGCGAAAGGGGCGTGAAGCCGCCGTCCTCATCGTCGCCGTCTTCCATGATGATGGTGTTCAGCCACTCGCCGAGCGTCATGCCGGAGCGACGGGCGAGGTCCTTGGCGATCTCGCGCGCCTTGGGCTCGATGCCCTTCACGCTCCAAGGCGCCGCGGCTGCGCTCACTGATTCGACTCCCGACCCATAATTCGAACGCTAAACGGCAAGATGCGGGGTGTAAACGCGCGGTTAACCCCAAGATATAGCGGTAGGCCCACCTTCCTGTGGAAAGCGCGGCGAACCGATGAATATCTCGCGCCGACGTGGTTAATGACCGGTGAAGATTAACCTCCCGGCAAGGATTTCGCCCTTGCGCCGGGCCCCTCCACGGACCACCTCGCGCGGATGAGTCTGACCGTCACCCTCGCCCTGCTCGTCGCCGCCCTGGCCCTGGCGGTCTTCGCCGGCTGGCGGGGATCGCGGCCGTGGGACCCGCCGCGCGGCGTCCGGATGATCCCGTGGCGCTTCATCATGCTGCTTTCCGGTGCGGCGATCATCGTGCTGGCCATCCACCTTGGCACCCTGATGGGCGTCCCGCAGCGGCCGTATTAGA
>CAZFQC010000101.1:0-8218 GCA_964520795.1 uncultured Brevundimonas sp. | reverse complement strand
ATCGTCTCGATCGTGGTGGCCTGGATCATCATCCGCACCGGCCTTCTCAGCGGGATTCGCGACCGGATGGAGCGGCGGCGCAAGCGGCCCAAACTGGTCTCGCTGGTCGTCGGCGTCGTCTATCTGCTGATCAGCTTCGTCCTGACCCTGCCCTGGGCGATCTACCAGGGCTGGTGGCGCGAGACCCAGTACGGGCTGACGGAACAGCCGTTGGTCGGCTGGCTGGGCGAGGCAGCGCTGAGCACCGGAATCTCGACCGTCTTCACCGGCCTGCTGATCGTCGGCCTCTATTTCATCATCCGCCGGGCCCGGAGCCTGTGGTGGGCCTGGGGCGCGGGCCTGACGGCTGTGGCTGTGGTCTTCATGCTGATCGTCTCGCCGATCCTGATCGAGCCGCTGTTCAACACCTACACCCCGGCCCCGGACGGCGCGATGCGCGACGCCGTGGTCGAGCTGGCGCATGCCACCGGCACGCCGGACGACAAGATCTTCATCTACGACGGCTCGAAACAGTCGGACCGCTACACGGCCAATGTCTCGGGCCTGTTCGGTTCGGCGCGGGTGGCGATGAGCGACGTCATGTTCGCCAAGGGGGCCGACCTGGCCGAGGTGCGCGGGGTCGTGGGGCATGAGATGGGCCACTACGTCCACATGCACTCCCTGTGGATGACCGGCATCCTGATCTTGCTGGCGGGACTGGTCTTCTGGCTGATCGACCGGCTGTTCCCGGTGGCGAAGCGGCTGCTGGGCGCGGGCCGGGTGGGCGATATTTCCGACCCCGCAGGCCTGCCCGTGCTGGCGGCGATCGGCGCGGTGATCGGCCTGCTGCTGACGCCGGTGACCAACACCATGATCCGGGTGATCGAGCAGGACGCCGACCAGTTCTCCCTGACCCACGCCAATGAGCCGGACGGCCTGTCCAGGGCCCTGATCAAGACGGCCGAGTATCGCGCGCCGTCGCCTTCGGCGATCGAGGAGATCCTGTTCTACGACCACCCCTCGGTCGAGAACCGCATCCGCATGGCCATGGAGTGGAAGGCGACGCATCCGGCGAATGCGCCGGCCGCCGCGCCGGCGACGGTGGCCCCGGCCGCTGCAGCGGCTACGCCGACGCCGTGAGGCCGGGACGCTCGTTGTCCCAGATCATGTGCAGGATGGACCACAGGCCGTCCGGGCCCCGGCAAAGCTGGATCGAATTGATCCCGCGGCGCTCGGGCTCGGCGTCCTCCGGGGCCGTGCGGGCTTCGTAGACCGACCAGACGTGGGCCATATTGCCGAATTCGGTGATCCGACGGCTGATCTCGACCTCGAAGAAGCCGTTCTCGGCGAAGAAGGGCGTGACATTGGCCTGGTACTCCTCCCGGCCCATGACGATCATGGTCGGGCGGCCGTCGGCGTCGAGGCCCGTGCGGGCCTGACGGCTGTCGGGGTGGAAGATCTCGCGCTGGGTGGTCCAGTCGCGCGGCCCCGCCGGACCCGAGATACAGGCATACATGGCGTCGACGACGGCGCCGATATCGCTGCGGTCCACCATCAGGCGCGCTTCCTTACAAAGACGGTCCCGGCCGAATAGCCCGCACCGAAGCTGCAGATCAGACCGGTGTCGCCCGGGACCATGTCCTGCTGGCGCAGATGGAAGGCGATGATCGAGCCGGCCGAGGAGGTGTTGGCGTATTCATCGAGGATGATGACGTTCTCCTCGGGCGTCGGCTCGCGATCCAGCACCTTGCGGCCGATGAACTGGTTCATGTTGATATTGGCCTGGTGCAGCCACATCCGCTTCAGGGTCGTGGGGTCGAGGCCGAGGTCGTTGGCATGGTCGACGATCATGTCGGAAACCATCGGCACCACGTCCCGGAATACTTTTCGTCCTTGTTGGACGAAAAGTTTGTCTGTCTGGCCTACCGCTTCGCTACTTGAGGCCGGGGCGGCCAAGGCTTCGGTGGATTCTGCGGTTCGGTTCAGGAAGCCGAAATTGTTGCGGATGTTGTTCGAGAAGACGGTCTTCAGCCGCGTGCCGAGCACGTCCCAGCCGCCGGGACCGGCCTGGTCCGAGGACTCGACGATCACGGCGGTGGCCACGTCGCCGAAGATGAAATGGCTGTCGCGGTCCCGGAAGTTCAGATGGGCCGAACAGACCTCGGGGTTGACCATCAGCACGGCCTTGACCGAGCCCGAGGCGATGAAGTCGGCGGCGGTCTTGATGCCGAAGGTGGCCGAGCTGCAGGCCACATTCATGTCGAAGGCGAAGCCGTCGATGCCCAGCGCCTGCTGCACCTCGATCGACAGGGCCGGATAGGGGCGCGGCATGTTGGAGGCGGCGCACAGGACGGCGCCAATCTCCGAGACCGGCTTGCCCCAGGCGGCGATAGCCTCGCGCGCCGCGGCGACGGCCATCTCGGCCATGATCGACAGCTCGTCGTTGGAGCGCTCCGGGATATGCGGGACCATGCGGGCCGGATCGAGGACGCCGGCCTTGTCGAGCACGAAGCGCGACTTGATGCCCGAGGCCTTCTCGATGAAGTCGACCGAGGAGGGGGTCAGTTCGGCGACGTCGCCCTCGGCGATTTCGGCGGCGTGGTCGGCGTTGAACTGTTCCGCATAGGCATTGTAGGCGGCGACCAGCTCGGCGTTGGAGATGGACTGGTCGGGCGTGAACAGGCCGGTGGCGACGATAACGGCGTGAGGCATGTGTGGTTGGGCCCTATCGCTCGGCGCGCGGCACCTCACTGGATGAGGGCCGGGTTGTGTTTCTGGACGGACTAGATAGGCCGGACTTCGGGCCGCGTCGAGGCCGCCTCATGACGGGCCAGCAGGCGGCGGGCGGCGTCGAGGTGGAGGCGTTCGACCATGCGGTAGCCGACCCGGATCGCACCCTTGCCGTCGGCGTCGGCCGAGGCGAAGGCGGCGACGACCTCGCGGGCTCGCGCGACCTCTTCCGGCGAGGGCGAGAAGGCGGCGTTGGCGGCGTCGATCTGGGTCGGGTGGATCAGACTCTTGCCGTCAAAGCCGAAGGCGCGACCCTGAAGGCATTCGGTGCGCAGACGATCGGCGTCGTCGGTGGCGTTGACCACGCCGTCGATGGCCAGCAGGCCATGGCCGCGGGCGGCGGCAACCACGGCGGCGAGCCAGGGCTTCAGCGGCTCGCGGTCGGGGCCGAGGACCAGGTTCATCCGCTCGCCGAAATCGTTGATGCCGAGCATGAGGGCGGCCAAGGGCGCGCCGGCGCCGGCTATGGCGTCGAGCCGCAGGACCGAGAGCGGGGTCTCGACCATGATCCAGAGGGGAACGCCAGCAGGCAGGCGGGCGGCAACCTCGCTCACGGCCTCCGGGCTCTCGATCTTGGGCGCGACCACGAAATCGGGGTTCAGGCCGGCGAGGGCGGCCAGATCGTCGGCACCCCAGACCGTGTCGAGACCATTGATTCGAACGCCGACGCGGGCACCGAAACCGCCCGCCTTCAGCGCAGCGACGACGGCCCGACGGGCCTCCGCCTTGGCGTCGGGCGCAACCGCATCCTCGAGATCGAGGATCACGGCGTCGGCGTTGAGGCCGCGCGCCTTCTCGATCGCCCGTGGATTGCTGGCCGGCAGATAGAGGATGCTGCGGGCCAGTTCGGCAGTGTCGGCCATCAGACCTTGCCCGTCACCGGGATCAGCGCCCCGGTGATCGCCCGGCTCTCCGGCGAGGCGAGGAACAGCATGACGCGGGCGAGGTCGGCCGGGGCGACCCATTTCGCCGGATCGGCGTCGGGCATGTCCTTGCGGTTCTGGGCCGTGTCGAGAATCGAGGGCAGGACGGCATTGACCGTGACCGGCGTGTCCTTGAGCTCCTCGGCCAGGCTTTCGGTCAGGCGGTGGACGCCGGCCTTGGAGGCGGCATAGGCGCCCATGCCCGCTGCGCTCTTCAGCGCCGCATTGGCTCCGACATTGACGATCCGGCCCTCGGGCGATGCCTTCAGATGGGGCAGGGCGGCGCGGCTGGCGTTCAGGGCGGTGGTCAGGTTGAGGGCGAACATCTTGCCCCAGGCGGGTTCCGCGTCGTCGGTGGTCTGCCAGACAAAGCCGCCGGCGATGTTGAGCAGGGCGTCCAGCCGGCCGAAATGCGTGGCCACGGCGTCGATCGCCCTCGCCGCGGCGGCCGGGTCGGTCAGATCGACCCCGCCCAGTTCGAGTACGCCTTCGGGAACGGACTGGCCGGCGGCATGGTCGATGACGGCGACCTTCAGGCCGTCGGCCAGCGCCGCCTCGACCACGGCGCGTCCGAGCACGCCATGGCCGCCCGTGATTGCGATCACCCGATCAGACATTTCGATCTCCTGTTCGACCGACGCCTTAGCAGACGCGGCTCAGGCCGCGAACACCCGGTCCAGCAGCCTTTCCAGCGCCTCGGCGTCGACGGCGTCAAAGGCGGCTGTCTCGGTCGCATCGACATCGAACACGGCGATCAGGGCTCCGGCGCGGTCAAACACCGGCACGACAATCTCGCTGGCCGAGCGGCTGTCGCAGGCGATGTGGCCGGGAAAGGCGTGGACGTCGGCGACAATCTGCGTCGCGCGGTCCCGCGCCGCCGTGCCGCAGACGCCGCGGCCGAAGGCGATTCTCAGACACCCCAGCGTACCCTGGTAGGGGCCGACCACCAGCTCGTCGGCCTTGTCCGGGTCGACGACGTAGAAGCCCGTCCAGAAGAAGACGGGAAAGGCGTCGGCCAGCATGGAGGCGACTGTGGCCATGCGCGCCGTGCGATTGGGTTCGCCGTCCAGAACGGCCAGAATTTCGGCCTCGACCTCGGCATAGCGCGCGGCCTTGTCGGCGGGTCGATCGTCGCGGGCGGCATAGGTCATCGGGGCGCTCCAGAAGTCCGGCTCACGCATATAGGAGGCCGCCGCCCGACTGGCGAGAGGGGCGTTTTCCCCTGACGCGCGAGTAACCAACCTGCTGATTCCCGTGGAAAACTATCCCGGAGTCACAAAAAGGCCGCGATGCGGCAACGCTTTAACGGAAACCGGCGTTTACCTTGACAGAAGGTTAACGGGGCCGGACTGTCCATATCGCGCAGAGGTACGCGCAATGGGCTTGAGGCTGCCCGCTTTGGTCGTGCGAGGGGGAGTATGAGCGAGGGTCGATCCAACCAGGAAGGCGGCTCCCGTTTCGGTCGGGGCCGCGGTCCCGTGGCCATCGCGGCTGTCGCAGGCGTTCTGGCCCTGACGGCGCTCGGCATGGTCTCATGCGGCAACAGCAACGGCGGCGGCGGCGGCATGCAGTTCTGGCAGCGCGACGCCGCGGCGGACGCCTGTCCGCGTCCCGCCTCGCTGACCGGGTCGGAATTCAACGCCCAGGAAACCGGCCTGCGGGCCCTGCGCCGCGCCGCTTTCCGCGGCGACTTCTTCGCCCAGCTGGAGCTGGGCGGCCGCTATGCGGCCATCCGGGCGACCGACAAGAACATCGAGGACCCGATCGAAAGCGCCACCTGGTACGCCATGGCGCTGTCCAATGACGAGGGCTACGCCCCGATCAACCGCGTCGACCGCGGCGGCTTCGGCGGATGGCGGCCGCTGTCGAAATACGACGACTGCCGGGCCTATGAGCGCCACATGGCCTATCAGCGGCTGGATCGCCAGCTGGGCCAGATGACCCGGGAAGAGCAGGAGGCGGTGCGCGACCGCGTCATCTACATCCTGTCGACCCAGGACGCCTATGGCTACCGCACCTTGGCGCGACTGCACGACGGCCTGTACGGCCCGTTCGGCGAGCCGGAGGACAATCGCGAGGCCCGCGAGGCCTGGGGCCGCAGCACCGGAGGCAACAGCCGGGACCGCAATCGCCGCGGCTACTATTCGGCAATCAACCTGTTCCAGCGCAACGACGTCGACGCCTATCTGTACAACTACCTCGCGGTGCAGACCGGCGATGTGGGTGCCTATGTGCTGCTGAAGGATTTCGAACGCTCCGCCCCGAGCCGCGACACCTACCAGCGGTTCGTCGAGACCAAGGCGCGGCAGTGGACGCCGCCGTTCGAATTCTACCCCAACACCGCCCCGCAATCGGGCGTGCCCTTCTCGGACGAAAGCCGTCCGCGCGGCGACGCCTATGAATACGCTCTCGGGCGGATGGCCACCGAACTGCCGTTCCTGCACATCGGTCGGGCCATGCGCTATCTCGGCGTGTCCGACACGGTCGCCAACCGGCCGGAGGACCTGTCCAAACGCCAGGTCGAGACGCTGGAAGCCATGCTGGGCCATCCGATGGAGGGCCGGCTGTCCCACCTGGAACGCGTCCGCGCCATCCAGATGGCCGCCATCAACGGCTCGTCCGAGGCCCAGCTTGTGCTCGCGGTGATGTACGCCGAGGGCGTCGGCCTGCCCGCCGACTACGCTCGCGCCTTCAAATGGTTCGAGGAGGCCGCGCGTCAGGGCAGTCCCGAGGCCAAATTCGCCATGTCGAGCTATTTCGCGCTCGGCGTCGCGGGTGTGGCGGACCAGGACAAGGCCCAGGCCGTCGCCCTTCGCATCGACTCCGCCCTGTCCGGCTTCGGCCCCTCGGCCGGCCGCCTGCAGGCGGTGCTGGCCCAGGTCTCCCGTTCGCAGCAGCGCCGCTAGGAGGGCGGAAGCATGATCACCCACCGCACCCCCGGTCGTACCGTCCTCAGCCTCATCGGCGGGGCCGCCGCGATCGCCGTGGCCGTCACCGCTTTCGCGATCGGCGACGGATCGGCCCATGCCCAGGTCGCCGCCAAGGTCGAAAGCCAGACCCGTCCGAATTTCGGCGTCCTGCTGGATCCGCCCACGCGCGGCTCGCGCAATCGTCGTTCGCAGCACCGTCGCTACGACTACGGTCAGCACCGTCCCGATTGGCGCCCCGGTCCCCTGCGGCCCGGCGGCGAGGAGATCGTGCTGATCGACTGCGGTGGCAACCCCGGCACCGGGGCGGTCGAGGACGCCGTGCGCCGGGTGCGCCCGGGCGGCACCCTTGTGATCCGCGCCCGCGGCGGTGCCTGCGTCGGTTGGCTGAACATCGACAAGCCCCTGACCATCATCGGCGAGGGCGGATTCGATCCGCGTGACTGGGGCAGCAATCCGGAGCCTACCCTGACGGCACCCGACGGCCTGCCCTGCATGACGGTGTCGCAGGGCGTCCGCGTCGAGATCCGCGACATGATCTTCGCCTCGCCGCGTGCAGGCGACGCCGCCTGTATCGTGAGCTACGGTGCCGAGATCGTCCTGAACCGGGTCGCCTTCCGCCACGGCGGCGACGAAGCGGCCATCTACGCCGACGGCGGCCTGATCGACATCCGCAACGCCATCATCGACGCCGAGACCATCGCGCCCGCGATCGTCGCCGACGGCGCGGTGCTGAACGCGCATGAGCTGGCCGTCACCGGCGCCCAGTCCGGACTGGAACTGGCACCCGCCGGCGGACAGACCTCGCGACTGTCCAATGTCACCCTGAAAGGCACGGGGGCCCCCAACGCCTTCGGACCGCGCTCGATCGGCATCGTCGTCCGGTCCGGACGCGAGTACGGCCGGGTCGAGATCGAGAACACGGCGGTCGTCGGCTATGTCGAGGGCGTGGCCATCGAGGGGGCTTCGGTCTCCATCACCAACAGCCGCGTCGGACGCTCGGACAAGGGCGTGGTGCTCTACAACGGCGAACTGCGGCTGACCGACAGCCGCATCCGCGCGACCGAGGTCGGCGTCGCTGCCGCCTCGGGTCATGCTGTGGTGACCAACAACGTCTTCTCGGGCGTGCGCGAGGTGGTCTACGCCGAGAACCGCGCCACGGTGGAAGCCAGCGGCAACCGGGTCTGGTCGCGCTATCTGTGCAGCGCCCAGTTCCGCGACCGCTATCGCGGTCGCTACGAGCCCTACTGGCGCGACGGCGACGGCTGGCAGTGCATGTACGGTCCCTATCCGCCGAACTGGTGGGAAGACGAGGACGGCCTGCTGGGCCTGCCCTACCAGGACGACGGCTACCAGCTGGAAGGCTACCGCGAGTACCAGAGCGGCATCGGCTACTACACCCGCGACGGCCGTTACGTCCGTGACGAACGCAACCGCGGCGACCGGCGCTGGAGCGGCGGCGGCGGCCTCTTCAGCCGCTGACGCCCGAAACCGGAACGAAGACGGCCCCGGCGTAGCGCGTCCGGGGCCGTTTTCATGAGGTGGTAGGCGCGGAGGGACTCGAACCCCCAACCAGACCGTTATGAGCGGTCGGCTCTA
>CAZFQC010000100.1:0-8282 GCA_964520795.1 uncultured Brevundimonas sp. | reverse complement strand
AAGCGGATGCTGCAGGAATCGGTCGACGCCCTGTTCGACAACGGCCGCCGCGGCCGGGTCATCACGGGCGCCAACAAGCGTCCGCTGAAGTCGCTCGCCGACATGCTGAAGGGCAAGCAGGGCCGCTTCCGCCAGAACCTTCTGGGCAAGCGCGTCGACTATTCGGGCCGTTCGGTCATCACCGTGGGTCCCGAGCTGAAGCTGCACGAGTGCGGCCTGCCCAAGAAGATGGCGCTCGAGCTGTTCAAGCCGTTCATCTATGCGCGTCTTGACGCCAAGGGCCTGTCGGGCACCGTCAAACAGTCCAAGCGCATGGTCGAGCGCGAGCAGCCGCAGGTGTGGGATATCCTCGACGAGGTCATCCGCGAGCACCCGGTCCTGCTGAACCGCGCGCCGACGCTGCACCGTCTGGGCATCCAGGCGTTCGAACCCAAGCTGATCGAGGGCAAGGCCATCCGCCTGCACCCGCTGGTCTGCACCGCCTTCAACGCCGACTTCGACGGCGACCAGATGGCCGTTCACGTCCCGCTGAGCCTCGAGGCCCAGCTGGAAGCGCGCGTGCTGATGATGTCGACGAACAACATCCTGTCGCCCGCCAACGGCAAGCCGATCATCGTGCCGTCGCAGGACATCGTCCTGGGCCTGTACTACCTGTCGCTGATCAAGGAAGGCGAGAAGGGCGAAGGCAAGCTGTTCGCCAACATGGGCGAGATCGACGCGGCGCTCGACGCCGGCGTGGTGTCCCTGCACACCAAGATCAAGGCGCGCTGGACCGAGATGAACGCCGCCGGCGAAGTCATCACCAGGGTCATCGACACGACACCGGGCCGGATGAAGCTCGGCGCGCTGCTGCCGCACAATGCGAACATCGGCTACCGCCTGCTTGAGAAGAACCTGACCAAGAAGGAAATCGGCAACCTGATCGATCAGGTCTATCGCCACTGCGGTCAGAAGGCGACGGTCATCTTCGCCGACCAGATGATGCAGCTGGGCTTCCGCGAAGCCGCCAAGGCCGGCATCTCCTTCGGCAAGGACGACATCGTCATCCCGGCCGCCAAGGCCACTCTGGTCGCCGACACCCGGACCCAGGTCGAGGAGTACGAGCAACAGTATGCCGACGGCCTGATCACCAAGGGCGAGAAGTACAACAAGGTCGTCGACGCCTGGGCCAAGGCCACGGACAAGATCGCCGATGCGATGATGGGCGAGATCGCCCAGCCCCGCGTCCTGGCCAAGGGCCAGAACCCGGACATCAACTCGGTGTTCATGATGGCCAACTCCGGCGCCCGTGGTTCGCAGGCGCAGATGAAGCAGCTGGGCGGCATGCGGGGCCTGATGGCCAAGCCGTCGGGCGAGATCATCGAGACGCCGATCATCTCGAACTTCAAGGAAGGCCTGACCGTCCTCGAGTACTTCAACTCCACCCACGGCGCCCGCAAGGGTCTGGCCGACACCGCGCTGAAGACCGCCAACTCCGGCTATCTGACGCGTCGTCTGGTCGACGTGGCGCAGGACTCGATCGTCACCGAGGACGATTGCGGCTCGACGCGGGGCATCACCCTGCGCGCCGTGGTCGAAGGCGGCGACGTGCTGGTCTCGCTGGGCCAGCGCGTCCTGGGTCGCTATGCGGCCGAGGACATCAAGGAGCCGGGTGGCGACACCGTCCTGTTCAAGGCCGACACCTACCTGCAGGAAGAAGAAGTCGAGGTCATCGACCAGGCCGGCGTCCAGTCGGTCAAGGTCCGCTCGGCCCTGACCTGCGAGGCCGAGGCCGGCATCTGCGCCTATTGCTACGGGCGTGACCTCGCGCGCGGCACCAACGTCAACATCGGCGAAGCCGTGGGCGTTATCGCCGCCCAGTCGATCGGCGAGCCCGGCACCCAGCTGACGATGCGGACCTTCCACATCGGCGGTACGGCCCAGGTCGCGGAAACCTCGTTCTACGAGGCGACCAACCCCGGCGTCGCCAAGATCACGGGCCCGACCGTCAAGGCGGCGCACGGCGATCTGGTGGCCATGAGCCGCAACGTCGTCGTCACCATCGTGGTCGACGGCAAGGACCGCGAGAGCCACAAGATCCCCTACGGTGCCCGTCTGCGGGTGGTCGAGGGTTCGGAGGTCAAGCGCAGCCAGCGTCTGGCGGAGTGGGACCCCTATACCTCTCCGATCCTGACGGAAGTCGGCGGGGTGATCCGGTTCGAGGACCTGGTCGAGGGCCTGTCGGTCCGCGAGGAAACCGACGAAGCGACGGGCATCGCCCAGCGCGTCGTCAGCGACTGGCGCGCCAGCCCGCGTGGGGCCGACCTGCGTCCGGCCATGGGCGTCACCTCCGGTGATGCCTATGCCAAGCTGGCCTCGGGCTCTGACGCCCGTTACCTGCTGCCGGTGGGCGCGGTTCTGTCCGTGAACAACGGCGATGTGGTCAAGCCGGGCGAGATCATCGCCCGCGTCCCGACCGAGGGCGCCAAGACGCGCGACATCACCGGCGGTCTGCCGCGGGTGGCCGAGCTGTTCGAAGCCCGTCGTCCCAAGGACTGCGCGGTCATCGCCGAGATGGACGGCCGCGTGGAATTCGGACGCGACTACAAGAACAAGCGCCGCATCAAGATCACCCCGGAGGTCAATGCCGACGGTGAACAGGGTGAGGCCGTCGAGTTCCTGATTCCCAAGGGCAAGCACATCTCCGTCCACGACGGCGATCTGATCAACAAGGGCGACTACATCATCGACGGCAACCCGGATCCGCACGACCTGCTGCGCATCCAGGGCGTCGAGGCCCTGGCCGAGTATCTCGTGAACGAAGTGCAGGAGGTCTATCGACTGCAGGGCGTGCCGATCAACGACAAGCACATCGAGGTGATCGTTCGCCAGATGCTGCAGAAGGTCGAGATCCTCGACTCGGGCGAAACCACCCTGATCCGTGGCGACACGGTCGAAGTGGCGGAAGCCGCGCTCGAGAACGCCAAGGTCGAGAAGCGTGGCGGCCGGATCGCCACCACCCAGCCGGTCCTGCTGGGCATCACCAAGGCGTCGCTGCAGACCCGCAGCTTCATCTCGGCGGCGTCCTTCCAGGAGACCACCCGCGTCCTCACCGACGCCTCGGTCAACGGCAAGGTCGATACGCTGGAAGGCCTGAAGGAGAACGTCATCGTCGGCCGCCTGATCCCGGCCGGTACGGGCGCCTACCTCCGCGCCCTGCAGAAGATCGCCAACGAGCGTGACGCTGAGCTGACGTCGACGCGTGAAGCCGCCATCGAGCCGCTTCCCGCCGACCTGGCGCTGGAGCTGGAGAACAGCGAGGCCTGATCCACGGGTCCAGGACTGAAGTGAAGAGGGCGGCTCCGGAGACGGGGCCGCCCTTTTTCTTTCCCCCGGGTGGAGTCTTGCCGGAATTTGCCGTTATCTGGGGCTCTGGCGGGGGTGCCGACGGATATCTCGCAGGGAGATTTGGGATGTCGCGTGGAGTTCAGGGTTTCGTCTCAGCGATGGCCCTTCTTGTGCTGGCGGGGCCGGCCTTTAGCCAGGACTGCCCGTCGTGTTTGGGCAGCGGCGTTACACAGCCGCCGCCGCATCCCACTGGTAACAAGGAAACGTACGGTGCCTACAACCCCGGTTCTTCAGGTGAGCCGGGATCGCAAGGCTCATCCGGGTCAACCGGTTCCTCCGGGGTGACCGGTTCATCCGGTTCGCCCGGGATATCCTTGCGTCCTGCGACCGGCCTGGCACCGGTCATTGCCTGGGAGCCGGTAACTCCGATGCCGGCTACCAGTGGCGGTGTCGCGATCCCGAGGGCCTGCTATACCATGTCAGCCGACGGGCGGATTACGGCGATTGAACGGCCGCAATGGACCCAGTTGAACTGCGCGCAATACTACCCCTGAGGGACTGACCCGCTAACGTTCCCCGTCGCGGCGGTCGGTGCGGATGTTCTGTGTCGAGTCCGGGCGGAAGGTCGGATCGAGGTGCGCGCCCGCGACTCCCATGCCGAAATTGGAGCCGGGGCCGTCCTGGGGACCGACATTGCCGGTGCCGCCCGCCAAGGGACGGCGACGTCGATCATAGTCGGCCAGGCGACGGGCTCCTTCGGCGGCAAAGGGGCTGCCCGCCGTGTCGTCTATGGGGGCGGCTGCGGCCGCGCGCTGGCCGAAGCGGTCATCACAGATGGCGCGCTCGGCGGCGCTGAGCAGGGTGGGCGAGCTGCAGCCGGGACCACGGGTGCGCAGGCCGCGGCCGACGCGGTCGCCGAGGGATTCGGGTCGCACGGCCCATGCCTCGACATCCGGAGGCGGCGCGGGCGCGCCGGGGGCCGGAGCACCGATGCGGGGCGCGGGTGGCGCGGGGCTGTTCTCATCGTCCGGATCCCGGACCGGCCGGTCGGGATCGGCCGTCGGCGAGCCCGGCAGGGCAGGGGCAGCGCGGTCCTGCGGCCGCTCGGGGGGCTGCCGGACGCGGGCGACCTCACCGGGCAACAGCGGCCTCGGTGTGATCTCGACATAGATGACGGGATCCGGGTCCGCGATCAGACCGGACAGCGACAGTCCCATGGCGCGCAGGCCGAGATATGAGAAGAGGGCGGCATGGCCGAGGACGGACACGGCGACGATGACCGGCTTGCGCCAACGCTCCGCACGGGCGGGCCACACCCACGCCGGCCCCCCAGATCGCTTTCCACCCGCCATGCCCCCAAAAGATGGGGTGAGCGTGGCGGTAATGGGGCCTGTCACGACCCGGCTGCCGGCCCGACCGCCCGCCGGGACGCCGCCGCCCTTGACCTTCCGCCCCCCCACGCGTAGAAGCCGCGCACTTTCGAGGTTCCCGGTCCGCCGGGTTCCGGGATCGTGACAATTGAGCGGACGGGCTGTGCCCGCCGGAACGCCCGAAGCGCGCGTTCCGGTTTTTTCGTTTGGCGGTCGCCTCTCTCCTCGAAACCAAACCCGGGGCGGCGCATCAGTGCTGTCCGAAAAGAAGGCTCATGAGGCGCTCCGGCCGAAAGGCACACGCCTCCATCGATTGAAAGAGACGAGTTTCGAATGCCGACTATCAACCAGCTGATCCGCAAGCCGCGCCAACCCAAGCCGGTCCGTAACAAGGTCCCGGCCCTGAAGGGCTGTCCGCAGCGCCGCGGCGTCTGCACCCGCGTCTATACGACGACCCCGAAGAAGCCGAACTCGGCGCTTCGCAAGGTCGCCAAGGTGCGTCTGACGACCGGCATCGAAGCCGTGTGCTACATCCCCGGCGAGGGCCACAATCTGCAGGAGCACTCGGTGGTCCTGATCCGCGGCGGCCGCGTGAAGGACCTTCCCGGCGTGCGCTACCACATCCTGCGCGGCGTGCTCGACACGCAAGGCGTCAAGGACCGCAAGCAGCGCCGTTCGCACTACGGCGCCAAGCGTCCGAAGTAAGCGACCAGCCCATTCCATTCGCTGGCGAGAGCCAGCCGTCCGACACCGATTTAGAAGGCCAAGCCCATGTCCCGTCGTCACCGCGCACAGAAGCGCGAAGTTCTGCCGGATCCCAAATACAAGGATCTGATCGTCACCAAGTTCATGAATTACGTCATGTATGAGGGCAAGAAGGCCGTCGCCGAGAACATCGTCTACGGCGCGTTCGAGATCCTGGCCGACAAGAAGAAGGAACAGGAGCCCGTCGCTACGTTCCACGCCGCCCTGGACAATGTGGCTCCGGCCGTTGAAGTCCGGTCGCGTCGCGTCGGCGGCGCCACCTACCAGGTGCCGGTCGAGGTTCGCCCCGATCGCCGCCGCGCCCTGGCCATCCGCTGGCTCGTCAACGCCGCCCGCAAGCGCGGCGAGAACACCATGACGGAAAAGCTGGCCGCCGAACTGCTGGACGCCTCGAACAACCGCGGCACCGCGGTCAAGAAGCGTGAAGACACCCACAAGATGGCCGAAGCCAACCGCGCCTTCAGCCACTACCGCTGGTAACGCCTTCAAACCGCCACTGGCGGTGACTATCTACGGACTATCCGGGGCGGGCGGTTTGAGCTAAATCGCCCGCGCCCGCATATCCGGACATTGACGATCTCCCCGAGGGCGCCCAACGCGTCCTGAACTCACTTCAAGGCACGCTTTCATGTCCCGCACCCACAAGATCGAGGACTACCGCAACTTCGGCATCATGGCCCACATTGACGCGGGCAAGACGACGACGACCGAGCGCATCCTCTACTACACCGGCAAGAACCATAAGATCGGCGAAGTCCACGACGGCGCCGCGACCATGGACTGGATGGACCAGGAGCAGGAACGCGGCATCACCATCACGTCGGCCGCGACGACCGCTTTCTGGAAAGAAAAGCGCCTCAACATCATCGACACCCCCGGCCACGTGGACTTCACCATTGAAGTCGAGCGTTCGCTGCGCGTGCTCGACGGTGCCGTGACGGTGCTGGACGGAAACGCCGGCGTTGAGCCGCAGACCGAAACCGTCTGGCGTCAGGCCGACAAATACCGCGTGCCGCGGATCGTGTTCGTCAACAAGATGGACAAGATCGGCGCCGACTTCGACGCCTCGGTTCAGTCGATCCGCGATCGTCTGGGCGCCAAGGCCGTGCCGATCCAGTTCCCGATCGGTTCGGAGTCCTCGCTGTCGGGTCTGGTCGACATCGTCGCCATGAACTCGGTGGTCTGGGACAACGACGCCCTGGGCGCCAACTTCACCGTCGGCCCGATCCCGGACGACCTGATGGACAAGGCCGTCGCCGCTCGCCAGTACCTGATCGACAACGCCGTCGAGCTCGATGACGAGGCGATGGAAGCCTATCTGGACGGCACCGAGCCCTCGCTCGAAGTGCTGAAGAAATGCATCCGCAAGGCCGTTCTGACCGGCGCCTTCTATCCGATCCTGTGCGGCTCGGCCTTCAAGAACAAGGGCGTGCAGACGCTCCTGGACGCCGTCGTCGACTATCTGCCGTCGCCGCTGGACATCCCGCCGACCCCGGGCATCGACTTCAAGACGGAAGAGCCGGTCGTGCGCCGCGCCTCGGACGACGAGCCCCTGTCGGTTCTCGCGTTCAAGATCATGGACGACCCCTTCGTCGGTTCGCTGACCTTCTGCCGCATCTATTCCGGCAAGATGGAAACCGGCATGGGCCTGCTGAACTCCAGCCGCGATCGTAAGGAGCGCGTCGGCCGCATGCTGCTGATGCACTCGAACGACCGTCAGGACATCAAGGAAGCCTACGCCGGCGACATCGTCGCCCTGGCCGGCCTGAAGGACACCCGCACCGGCGACACCCTGTGCGATCCCCTGAAGTCGCCCGTCATCCTCGAGAAGATGGAATTCCCCGCGCCGGTGATCGAGATCTCGGTCGAGCCCAAGACCAAGGCCGACCAGGAGAAGCTGGGCGTCGCCCTGGCCAAGCTGGCCTCGGAAGATCCCTCGTTCACCGTCTCGACCGACCACGAGTCGGGCCAGACCATCCTCAAGGGGATGGGCGAGCTGCACCTCGACATCAAGATCGACATCCTGCGCCGCACCTACAAGGTCGACGCCACGATCGGTCAGCCGCAGGTGGCCTACCGTGAATCGCTCGGCCGCAAGGTCGACATCGACTACACGCACAAGAAGCAGACCGGCGGTACGGGCCAGTTCGCCCGCGTCATGATCACCTTCGAGCCGGGCGAACCCGGCTCTGGCTTCGTGTTCGAGAACTCGATCGTCGGCGGTGCCGTGCCCAAGGAATACATCCCGGGCGTCCAGAAGGGCCTCGAGTCCATCAAGGAAGGCGGCCTGCTGGCCGGCTTCCCGCTGATCGACTTCAAGGCGACGCTGACGGACGGCAAGTTCCACGACGTCGACTCCAGCGTGCTGGCGTTCGAGATCGCGGCCCGCGCCGCCTTCCGCGAACTGAAGGACAAGGGCGCGCCGAAGCTGCTCGAGCCGATCATGGCGGTCGAGGTCGTGACCCCCGAGGACTACCTCGGCTCGGTCATCGGCGACCTGAACGGCCGTCGCGGCATGATCCAGGGTCAGGACATGCGCGGCAACGCCACCGTCGTGAACGCCTTCGTGCCGCTGGCCAACATGTTCGGCTATGTGAACACGCTTCGCGGCATGTCGCAGGGCCGCGCGGCCTTCACCATGCAGTACGACCACTACGAGCCGGTGCCGCAACACGTCGCCGACGAAGTGATCAAGAAGTATTCCGCTTAAATCACCCCCTGAAATCAACGGATAAGCCCCCTGTTCAGGGGACGGAGAGAAGAGAATGGCCAAGGAAAAGTTCGAACGCACCAAGCCGCATTGCAACATCGGCACGATCG
>CAZFQC010000099.1:2036-8330 GCA_964520795.1 uncultured Brevundimonas sp. | reverse complement strand
CCGCCCGCGCGGCGTCCAGCTCGGCGGCCTTCGCCTCCACCAGTTCGACGATGTGGTCGATCATGCCGTCGTTGTGCTGTTTGTGGGCCATCCTGCCGTTGACATAGACCATGCCCGAGCCGGCCCCGCCGCCGGTGAAGCCGACGTCTGTGTACAGGGCCTCGCCCGGCCCGTTGACGACGCAGCCGATGATCGACAGCGACATGGGCGTGGTCACATGGGCCAGCCGCTCCTCGAGAATGCCGACGGTCTCGATGACGTTGAAGCCCTGACGCGCGCAGGAGGGGCAGGCGATGATGTTGACGCCGCGGTGGCGCAGCCCCAGCGATTTGAGGATGTCGAAGCCGACCTTGATCTCCTCGACCGGGTCGGCGGCGAGGGAGACGCGGATGGTGTCGCCGATGCCGGCCCAGAGCATGTTGCCCAGACCGATCGACGACTTGATCGTGCCCGAGCGCAGCGGCCCGGCCTCGGTCACCCCGAGGTGGAGCGGGCAGTCGATGGCCTCGGCCAGTTGCTGGTAGGCGGCGACGGTCAGGAAGGGGTCGGAGGCCTTCACCGAGATCTTGAAGTCGTGGAAGTCGTGGTCCTGCAGGATGCGGGCGTGGTTGAGCGCGCTCTCGACCATCGCCTCGGGGCAGGGCTCGCCGTATTTCTCGAGCAGCTCCTTCTCCAGCGAGCCGGCGTTGACGCCGATGCGCATGGAGCAGCCGTGGTCGCGGGCGGCCTGGATGACGTCGCGGACCCGGTCGGCCGAGCCGATATTGCCCGGATTGATGCGCAGGCAGGCAGCGCCGGCCCGGGCCGCCTCGATGCCGCGCTTGTAGTGAAAATGGATGTCGGCGACGAGCGGGACACGGGACTCGCGGGCGATGGTCCGGAAGGCGGCGGTGGAGGCCTCGTCGGGGCAGGAGACGCGGACGATGTCAGCCCCCGCCTCTTCCAGCTGGCGGATCTGCTCGAGCGTGGCGGCCGCGTCGGATGTCGGCGTATTGGTCATCGACTGGACGGTGATCGGCGCGTCGCCGCCCACGGGGACATTGCCCACCATGATCTGGCGGCTCTTGCGGCGCTCGATGTGGCGCCACGGGCGGACGTGGGAAAGGTCAGAGCTCATGCGGCCGCAACATAGGCGTTCGATTGCGGCATGGCCACGACGGCAGACTGCCGCAATCAGCCGCCGGTGGCGGTGACCATGGCAGTCTGGACCGAGGCGGCGCGGGCTTCGGCCTCGACCTGGGCGGCCTGGGTGCGGGCCACGACCTCGGCCGCGGCCTGACGGGCCAGGGTCTGGGCTCGGGCGTTCAGCTGGCTGAGCGGGGTCTGTTCAGCCGTCAGGGTCCCGCCGTGTTCGCCGTTCAGATAGACGTCGAAGTCCGAGAAATGGCTGGATACGTCGATCACGGCAGCCACGCCCGCAGGCGCGCGCCAGGCGTCGCCGGCGGCCAGCTGGCGGGCGAACAACACCCGGCCGTCGGCCATGCGGACCACCAGGCTGGCGGCCTTGCGGGCCTGGATCACCACCTGGGAGGCGTTGGCCGATTCGCCATAGATGGCACCGCGCGGATTGAAAGCCCGCTGCACCGGCGGGGCCCCGGCGGCGGCGGCGGCGACGGCTTCGGGCGAGGCCGGATCGACGCCGGTCAGCTCGGCCTCGAGTCCGGGCGTGATGTAGAGGGCCGGAATGGTCTGGTCGGGCGGCGCGGGGCGCGGCGCGGCCAGGCTGAGCGCATTCGACTGGCCGGGCACGGCACCGAGGGTCCAGCTTTCGGGAATGGCGGTCAGGTCGGACGGCTGCGGCGCGCGCATCAGGCTGACGCGCTGGAAGACGTTCCAGCCGACGACGGCGAGAACCAGGGCCATGCCGGCCGCGATCAGCCGGGGCGAATAGCGGCGAACCTCCTCGAAGGCGACCCCGACCGGAGCCTGGAGCGGGACCGAGGGATCGGGGCTTTCGCGCTTGAACCGCTCGACCGCCAGCTGCTCGTCGAGGCCCAGCGAGCCGGCGTAGGCGCGCACATAGCCGATCGAGAAGACGCGGTTAGGCAGGGTGGAGAAGTCGTTCTGCTCGAGCGCGGTCAGATAGCGCGCCGGCACCCGGGTCAGACTGGACAGTTCGGCCAGCGACCGGCCGGAATATTCACGGGCGATACGCAGGCCGTCGCCCAGAGTCGGCGCGTCCGTGACGGAAGGAACAACATCCTTCCAGTCTGGATGAGCCTTGAGCTCTTCGGGGCTTGCCCCCGTATCCAGCGCCATTACGCCTGACCCCACACTCGGCGAGCGGGAGGTTTCCTCACGCATCGCCATACTCGAACTCGCGGCCTGTATCATATCGGGATGACAGTTCGGGCCTGCCCCCGCAGACCACCACGTTCCGGCTTGTGGATAACTCATTAGAGCCGCCCGATCAACGATTTGTTAGGCATCCCGGCGTGTCGGACCAGGACGTTTCAGATCGTGACGTTCAACTTCCGGGCCAGGGATTCGAGCTCGCCCCGGATCGAGCCGGCGGACGAGCCAAGCAGGTTGGCCATGCCCCGCCGGGCGGCGGTCAGATCGGCCGAGAGGATCATCCGCTTGACCGGTCCCACACCGCCGGCCGGGGCCGACAGGCGGGTGAAGCCCAGGGTGAGCAGGGCGAAGGCCTCGAGCGGACGTCCGGCCAGTTCTCCGCATACGGAAACGGGTGTTCCGGTGTCGGCGCATTTCTTCTGGATCTCCGCCAGGGCGCGGAGCGCCGGAGGCGAGAGGGGGTCGTAGCGTTCCGACACCAGCGGGTTGGTGCGGTCGGCGGCGAACATGTACTGGAACAGGTCGTTGGTCCCGACCGAGACGAAATCGGTCAGGGGCAGCAGCGCGTCGAGATGCCAGAGCAGCGACGGGCATTCGATCATGGCGCCGACGCGCAGAAGGGCGGGCAGGGCCCTGCCCCGACGCCGGGCCCAGGCGCATTCGATGTCGACCAGTTCACGGGCGGCCCGGAACTCGTCGACCGTGGCGATCATCGGGAACATGACGCGCAGCTCGCGGCCGGCGGCGGCGGTCAGCAGGGCCCGCAACTGCAGCCGCAGCAGGCCGGGCCGGTCGAGGCCGAGGCGGATGGCGCGGCGGCCGAGGGCCGGGTTCTCTTCCCGCTCCGTCTCCAGATAGGGCAGGACCTTGTCGCCACCGATATCGAGGGTGCGGAAGGTGACGGGCCGGTCGCCGGCGGTGTCGAGCACCAGTTTGTACAGGGCGGTCTGGCTGGTCAGCCGGGGCAGTTCCTCGGAGACCATGAACTGGAATTCGGTGCGGAACAGGCCGATGCCCTCGGCTCCCGTGGCGTCGAGGTTCTCGAGATCGACGGCCAGGCCGGCATTGGTCAGGACGGTAATGCGGGTGCCGTCGAGGGTGACGGCGGCGACGTCGCGCAGCTTGGCGAACTCGGCCTGGCGCGCGCTGCGGACCAGCATGCGCGACTGGACGGCGGCCAGCATGTCGGGGCGGGGCCGCAGATAGGTCTCGCCGGTCTCGCCGTCGACGATGACCAGATCGCCCTCGGACAGGCGATCGCGCAGGCCCATTACGCGGCCGACGCAGGGGATCTGGAGCGCGCGGGCGACGATGGCCGCATGGCTGGCCGCCGATCCCTCTTCCAGCAACAGGCCGCGCAGCTTGTGACGGGGATATTCCAGCAGGTCGGCCGGGCCGAGGTTGCGGGCGACAAGGATGGCGTCGGGCGGGATATCGCGTTCGCCGGGCCGGTCTCCGGCCAGCACCCGCAGCAGGCGGTTGGCCAGATCCTCGAAATCGTGCAGCCGCTCCTTGATGTAGGGGTCGCGGGCCTGGGCGAAGCGGGCGCGGTGTTCGTTGCGGACGCGGTCGACCGCGGCCTCGGCGGTCAGGCCGGTGCGCACCGCCTCCTCCAGCGACCGGTTCCAGCCGCGATCGTCGGCGAACATCCGGTAGGTTTCCAGAACCTCGAACGGCAGGCCGGCCAGCTTGCCCTGGCCGCCGTCGAGAATGGAATCGATGCCGGCCTTGAGCCCGATCAGGGCCTCGCGCAGGCGGATTTCCTCGACCTGCTGGTTTTCGGCCAGAAGGTTCTCGGGCGGAACCGGCGCCTCGTGCAGGATCACGTGGCCATAGGCCAGACCTTCGGCGAACCGCTGGCCCTTGAGGCGCTCGGGCCGGTGCGGCGCCACTTCGATATCGCGCAGCTCGTCCTGGGCCAGCAATTCGCCCGAGGCCACGGTTTCGGCCAGGACCATGGCGATGGTCTGGATGTCCTCGACTTCCTCGTCGTCATAGCGCCGCTCGGAGCGGTTCTGGACGACCAGCACGCCGATGGCCCGGCCCCCGCGCAGCAGGGGGGCGCCGAGGAAGGCGTGGTACGGGTCCTCGCCCGTCTCCGGCCGATAGGCGAAACTGGGGTGGGACGGGGCGTCCGACAGGCTGATGGGGGCGGCGGTGCGGGCCACCTCACCGACCAGGCCCTCGCCGGGGCGCAGGCGGGTGGTGTGGACGGCTTCCGGCTTCAGGCCCTGGGTGGCGAACAGTTCGAGTTCGCCCGAGGCGCGGCGCAGATAGATTGAGCAGACCTCGGCCACCATCGACTGGGCGATGATGCGCACGACGGTGTCGAGCCGGTCCTGGGCCGGGGACGCGCCGGCCATGGCTTCGCGAATCTGGCGAAGGAGGTTCCGTGGCCCCGTCGTCAATCCGCCAACCGGCATGGCCCCTCCTGATGAACGACGCCGCAGATGGGCGCCGTCCGGCTCAAATTCTAGACTTCTTCGAGTCCATAGGCCGCATGAAGCGCACGAACGGCCAGTTCCGCATAGGCGGCGTCGATCAATACGCTGATCTTGATCTCGGATGTCGAGATGGCCTGAAATTTCACGCCCTTGTCAGCCAGCGCCCGGAACATGGTCTGGGCCACCCCCGCATGGCTGCGCATGCCGACGCCGACGACAGAGACCTTGGCCACATCCTCATCGACGCGCAGCTCCTCGAACCCCAGTTCCGCCTGGGCCGCGCGCATCAGTTCCGCGGCACGGGCGGCGTCCCTGCGGCCGGTGGTGAAGGTCAGATTGACCGCCCCCTCGCTGCGCGCCTGGCTCTGCACGATCATGTCGACATTGACGCTGGCCCCGGCCAGCCGGGTGAAGACGTCAGCCGGGGCCTCGACCCGGTCGGACAGGCCCAGCAGGGTGATGCGGGCCTCGTCACGGCTCATGGTCACGCCGGATACGATGCGTTTTTCCACGATTTCCTCCTCGTCGCAGATCAGGGTGCCGGACTTGGCGGGCAGGACGCCGTTTTCGTCGGGTTCGATGAAGCTGGACAGCACCCGCAGCGGCACGCGCCTGGCCATGGCCAGTTCGACCGAGCGGGTCTGCAGCACCCTGGCCCCCAGCGAGGCCATTTCCAGCATCTCTTCGTAGGAAATCTTCTCGAGCCGGCGGGCCCGGGATTCGATACGGGGGTCGGTGGTGTAGACGCCGTCGACGTCGGTGTAGATGTCGCACGGGCAGTCGAGGGCCGCGGCCACGGCCACGGCCGAGGTGTCCGAACCGCCCCGGCCCAGGGTAGTGACCCGGCCCGAGCGGCTGACGCCCTGGAAGCCCGGGACGACGGCGATCTCGCCCTTGTCCATGGCGGCGCCGAGGACATCGCCGGGCACGTCCTCGATGCGGGCGCGGCCGTGGGCGTCGTCTGTGAGAATGGGAATCTGCCAGCCCATCCAGCTGCGCGCGTTCAGGCCCATGTTGCGCAGGGTCAGGGCCAGCAGGCCCGCCGTGACCTGTTCGCCCGAGGCGACGACGATGTCGTATTCGTCATCGGACGGCTCGATGCCCTGCCCGGGACGGCCCGCGCCGTCGGTCCAGGCCACCAGCTCATTGGTCTTGCCGGCCATGGCGGAGACGACGACAGCAACCTGTTTGCCCGCGGCAGCCTCGGCCGCGACGATGCGGGCGGCGCGGCGAATGCGTTCGAGGTCGCCCATGGAGGTGCCGCCGAACTTCATCACCAGTCGCGTCGTAGCGGGCCGCGTCATGTCGGGAGGTGGGCTCCGGATGGATGGATGGTCGAACCGGCTTCTAGCCGTGCGTGCTCAGCTTCACAACGCCGCGCGGCTTGTCTCTTGCCGGAGGATGGAGTAAGTGAGTAACTGATGAACTCCACCCCGTACCAGTCGATCTCGGACCGCATCCGCGAACTGGCCGCCGCCGGTCACTCGCGGGCCGACATCGCGCGGATGGTCGACCGGTCATACCAGCAGGTGCGGCAGGTGCTGGTGGCGGATGA
>CAZFQC010000099.1:0-1936 GCA_964520795.1 uncultured Brevundimonas sp. | reverse complement strand
GCCCACGGCCCCTCCATCGATCCCGCCGACGTGGCCCGGTTTTCGGCCCAGGCGGCGGAGTGGTGGGACGCGCGCGGGCCGTTCGCGCCGCTGCACAAATTCAATCCGGCCCGGCTGGCCTTTGTCCGCGACCGGGCGGCGGAGCGGTTCGGGCGGGATGTGAAGACGCGCGCCGCCTTCGACGGCCTGACCCTGCTCGACATCGGCTGCGGCGGCGGGCTGATCGCCGAACCGATGCGGCGGCTGGGGTTTGAGGTCACCGCCGTCGACGCCTCTGCCGAGAACATCGGCAAGGCGCGGGCCCATGCGGAACAGCAGGGACTCGATATCGGATATCGCGCCGCGACCGTAGAACAGCTGGAGGCCGAAGGGGCCGGGCCATTCGATGTGGTGCTGACGCTGGAGGTGATCGAACACGTCGCCGAGCCTGAAGCCTTCATCCGCGCCTGTTCGCGGCTGGTGAAGCCGGGCGGGATGATGATCGTCGCCACCCTCAACCGGACCCTGAAGGCGCTGGCCCTCGGCAAGGTCGCGGCGGAATACGTCCTGCGCTGGGTGCCCGCCGGTACGCACGACTGGAACCAGTTCCTCAAGCCTGACGAGCTCCGGGCAATGCTGGCGGAGGAGCCGGTCTCGGTCGCCGGACCATACGGCCTGGTCTATGATCCCCTCACCGATCGCTGGCGCGAGGGTGACGACGTCGATATCAACTATATGATGGTCGCCACGCGGGATTGAGCCCCGGGGCAAGGAGTTCCGAATGATCGCCATCCTCTTCTCCGGCCTGCTGGCCACGGCACCCGCGCCGGCCCCGACCCCCATCCTCCAGGATTCGATGAACGGACGGCGCGGCGTCGCCGGCCTCTGTATCCGCTGGGACCGGGACCGCCCGACACATGTGGCCGAGGCCGTCATCGTCCGTTCGACCGGCAATTCGGCGCTGGACCGGCGCATCGCCAATGCGGTTCCGGACATGGACTGGCCCGTGGGCGTGGACGACTACCGCGGTCAGTGGCTCGGCATCTGGATGGCCGTCGGCGGCGCCGAAAGCCCGCCGGCGACCGAGCCCCTGCCCGACTGTTCCAGCCAGACGGACCGCAGCTGGGCACCCGCGCCCGTCATGCCGGCGGGCTGACGGCTGCGGTTCATCGGCGGTTCATCGACCTGACCCCGTTGTAACGGGACAGTGAAGCCTGGCGGTGGGATGAGGGGGCCTCCCTTCAACCTCCTGCGACAGGAGCCTCACATGAAACGCCTTCTCGCCCTCGCCGCCCTGTCGGCCGCCCTCATGACCTCGGCCTGCGTCACCGTGATCGACGCGGGGGACAATGACGACCTGGCCTGGCATGGCGAGAACGCCCAGCCGTTCGACTCGGCCCGCGCCGAATGCCGCGCCTCGACCGGCAAGGGCCAGCGCAGCGAAGCCTTCCGCGGCTGCATGGCCGCCAAGGGCTGGACCCGCAGCTAGGCGGTCAGCCGCCGGACCATATAGCGGGCGCCCTCGCCATAGCCCGCCAGTTTGTCTGCCATGCCCGGCGGGTCGGCGACCACGAAGCCGTGCCGTTGCCAGAACGGCGCGGCGTCGTTGACGGCCACCAGCGTCAGGGCCGGCCAGCCGGCGGCGTGGGCGTCCTGCGCCAGCCGCTCGACGATCGGACGGGACCAGCCGCCGCCCTGCACCGCCGGGCTGATGGCGAGGTCATGCAGATACATCACCGATGCATCCTCCGGGATCGCATCAATCAGGGTGTTGAGCGCCGGGGCGGCGTCGGCCGTCCACGGATAGGCGACGAGATAGCCAAGCGGCTCGCCGACCTCGCCCGCGAGCACGAAACAACCCGCCGGGTTCAGGGCCAGACGGTTCCCGAAACACTCGCGGCCCTCGAAATGGTCGGGGAAGCCGACGGCGGCAAGGGCGGCGACGGCGTCCAGATCG
>CAZFQC010000098.1:0-8341 GCA_964520795.1 uncultured Brevundimonas sp. | reverse complement strand
CGCCCTAGCTCGTCGGGAAGCCCCGGACCTTGAGCAGGGCCGTGACGTCCGGATCGCGGCCACGGAAGCGGCGATAGGCATCGGCGCGGTCGGTGGTGTTGCCCTCGGCCAGGATGATGGCCTTGTAGCGGCTGGCGATGTCCGGATTGAAGACGTCGCCCGACTCCTCGAAATAGGCCCAGGTGTCGGCGTCCATGACCTCTGACCAGAGGTAGCTGTAGTAGCCGGCCGAATAGGCGTCCGAGGTGAACAGGTGATTGAACTGCGGCAGGCGGTGCCGCATCACGATCTCCTTCGGCATGCCGAGGCGGGCCAGGCTTTCGCGCTCGAAGGCGTCGATATCCGTCGGCGGGGTCGCCTGGGTGTGCAGGTCCATGTCCACCAGGGCCGAGGACAGATAGCTGACGGTATCGTAGCCCTGGTTGAAGGTGTTGGACGCCTCGATCTTGGCGACCAGCGACTGCGGCATCGGCTGTCCGGTCTCGACGTGCTTCATGTAACCGTCGAGGATCGGCCGGCTCAGCACCCAGTGCTCATGCACCTGCGAGGGATATTCCACATAATCCCGCGGCGTGCCGCCCAGCGACGGATAGGTGTAGGCCGCCGACAGCGAATGCAGGGCGTGTCCGAACTCGTGGAACAGGGTCTGGGCGTCGTCCAGCGAGATCAGGATCGGCTCCCCGCCTTCGGCCTTGGTGAAGTTGTTGTTGTTCGACGACAGCACATTCTTGACGCCGTCATAGGTCGAATAGGAGCGGTAGGTCGTCGCCCAGGCCCCCGACCGCTTGCCCGCGCGCGAGAAGTCGTCGGAGTAGAACAGGCCGACATGGCTGCCGTCGGACTTGTTGGTGACCTCGAACACCTCGACGTCCGGATGGAAGCCGGGGACGCTGCCGGCCGGCACCGGTGTGAAGTCGAAGCCGTACAGGCGACCGGCCATGTGGAAGGCGCCGCGCTTGACGTTGTTCAGTTCGAAATACGGCTTCAGCTCGTTCTGGTCGAGGTCGTACTTCTGCTTCCGGACCTTCTCAGCATAGTAGAGGTAGTCCCATGGCTCGATCTCGTGACCGGCGATCGCCCGCATGTCGGCGACCTCCTCGATGACGCGCGCCTTGGCCGGGGCCCAGACGCGGTTCATCAGACCCATGGCGGCGGCCGGGGTCCTGGCCATCGTGTCCTGCATCCGCCATTCGGCGTGGTTGGCGAAGCCCAGCAGTTTCGCCCGCTGGTCGCGCAGGCGGACGATCTCGGCGATGGTCGCATTGGTGTCATTGGCGTCGCCGTTGTCGCCGCGGTTGACGAATTTGCGCCAGACCTGCTCACGCAGGGCCCGGTCGTCGGCGAAGCTCAGGAAGGGATCGACGCTGGAGCGCGTGTTGACGATGGCCCAGCCCTCGAGGTTCCGCGATCGCGCGGCCGCGGCGGCGGCGGCCTTGTTCGAGGCCGGCAGTCCGGCCACCCCGGCTTCGGTGGAAATCACCGTCCAGGCGTTCTCGTCGGCCACGACCTTCTGGCCGAAGCTGGTGAAGGCGTTGGACAGGGCGGTGTTAATCCGGCCGAGCTCCGCCTTCTGCGTGGCGTTCAGGGCAGCGCCATTGCGGATCAGGGCGTCGCGGTTGCGCTCGGCCAGACGGGTCTGTTCGGCGGTCAGCCCAAGGGCGCCGGCGTTGTCCGCGACCGTCTTGATGCGCTGGAACAGGCGTTCGTTGAAGGTGATCTCATTGCCCGCCTGGGTCAGGATCGGCGCGACCTCGCGCTGGACCGCCTGATAGTCGGGCGAGCCGATGTTTCCGGTCATGACGCCGAACATGGCCAGGGCCCGGCCCAGGGGTTCGCCCGCCATCTGGCCGGCGACCAGGGTGTTGGCGAAGGTCGGCGGTTCGGGGTTGTCAGCGATGGCGGCGTATTCCGCGCGCTGCAGCTCGATGCCTTCGAGAATGGCAGTCTTGAGCTTTTCGGCCGTCACCCGGTCCCAGGGCGGCACGCCCTCGTACGGTCCTGTCCAGACCTGCAGCAGCTCGGCCCGGGGCGTCTGCACCGGCAGGACGGCGCGGGCGACAGCCGCGTCCGCCGCCAGGGATGAGGCCGGGGCTCCTCCACCCATCGACATACCGTTGGAGGCGCAGGCCGACAGGGCGAACAAACTGCCCCCGGCGACGAGAAGCTGGCGTCTGTGCATGGGTGAACTCCCTCCGTGAATGGGTTTGGGCGAACCGTAGGCCCTTCCCGCCCTGACTGTCACATGAACGGGCGGTAATCTTCGCCAGTGGACGCGGTGGGGCGGGGCGTCTAAAGGCCGCGCCATGGCGATTGGCGTATTCGACTCCGGCGTGGGCGGCCTCACGGTTCACCGCGAATTGACACGACGGTTCCCCGACCGGGATTTCGTCTATCTGGCCGACCAGGCCAACGCCCCCTATGGCGGGCGCGGCGGCGAGGAGATCGTCGACCTGACCCGGGCCGGTTGCGAACGGCTGTTCGAGGCGGGCGCCAATGTCATCGTCCTGGCCTGCAACACGGCCTCGGCCATCGCCCTGCGCCGCCTGCAGCAGTCCTGGGTGCCCGAGGCCCGCGCGCGCCACGGCCGTCCGGTCAATGTGCTGGGCATCATCGTCCCGACCATCGAGGCCGCGACCGGCCTGCCCTGGACCTATGAACGGACGCCGCTGGACGACAAGATCGAGGCCATCGACATTACCGGCGTCTTCTGCACCGCCGCCACGGCCATGAGCCGGGTCTATGAGATCGAGATCGACAAGCGGCGCGAGGATCTGGCGGTCTTCTCCGAGCCCTGCCCGGGCCTGGCCGGCCTGATCGAGCTCGGCGCTCCGGCCGAGGAGCTCAAGGTCGTGGTTGAGGACCATGTCGACGCCCTGCGCCGCCGGATCGGCCGCCATCCCGACCAGGCCATCCTCGGCTGCACCCACTATGAGATCGTGGCCGACCTGTTCGCCGCGGCCCTGCCGGCGGGTACGCCGGTGATCCACCAGCCGACCGCCGTCGCCGACGCCCTCGACCGGTATTTCGAACGTCATCCGGAATACGATCTGGGCGGCTCGGGCCGGCGGGAATTTCTCACAAGCGGCAAGGCCGGGCCGCAATCCGATCTGGTCAGCCAGTTCTGGGGCGCGCCGCTGTCGTTCCAGCCGGCCTGACTTGACGCCCGGACCGTTCCGTCGCCCCATACCGGCGGGAGGAACCCATATGTCCAGAACCCTGCTCGCTGCCACTGCCCTTGCGCTGTTTGCCGCCACGCCCGCCCCGGCCGAGGTTGTGGCGCGCACGGCTGACAGCTTCACCCTGCGCTATGCCGTCGGGGCGGAGATAACGCCGGATGACATCCCGGGCGCCATGACGGATCTGCCGAAATGGTGGGACCCGGCCCACACCTTCACCGGCTCGGCCGCCAACCTCAGCCTCGACCTTACGCCCGGCGGCTGCTGGTGTGAAAAACTGGCCGACGGGACGGATTTCGACCACGGACGCACCGTGTCGGTCGAGGCTGACCGACTGCTCTTTCACGCCCCCTTCGGACCCATGCGGGGCAAGACCAGCCGGGCCGACCTGACGGTCAGCTGGCCGGCCGCCGACCGCGGCCGGACCCCAACCTGGACCATGGTCGTCGAGGGCCCGGGCATGGGGGCCATGGCCGATGTCATCGACGCCGTCATGGGCGCCGGCTACCAGCGCTGGCTTCGCCATATGGTAGGCGGTGAGAGCCCTGCGGCGACCGGAAGCTAGGCCGCCAGCGCCGCTTCCGAGGCGGCGATCCGGCTGGCGGCATGAACCACCGCGGCGATGCGCAGCGCCGTCTGCACATGGGTCGCCGGAACGCCGTGCTGGCGCAGGGCGCCCTCGTGGGCGTCCAGGCAGGCGCCGCAGCCGTTGATGGCCGAAACGGCCGTCGACCAGAGTTCGAAATCCATCTTGTCGACGCCCGGATTGCCCAGGACGTTCATCCGCAGCCGGGCGGGGATGGTCGTGTACTCGTGGTTCTTCATCAGGTGCAGCGAGCGGTAGTAGATGTTGTTCATGCCCATGATGGCCGCCGCCGCCTTGGCTGCGGTCATGGCCTCGGGCGACAGGACGGTCGCCGCCTGGGCCTCGATCGCCTTCACCACCGGCGCGACGCCGACCGCATGGGCCGAGGCGAGAAAACAGCCCCATTTCTGCTGGTCGTTCAGCACCGTCTCGGACGCGAGGGAGCCGAGATTCAGTGAGATGTCCCTGGCATAGGCGGGCATCAGGTCGCGCAGGGCGTCGATCGACATTTTATCGGGTTCCCTTCGGGAAGCGGCTATCGCTCGCGACGCGGTCGCTCGCTGCTTGAGCCGCATGAGGCTGGATGGTTGGAAGCGCGTCCTGCGCTCAAGCCGCGAGGCGGAGCCTTTCCTGCGGCCGATCGGAGATCGGACCGGGGGGGGCGAGCCGAGCATGGCGCCGAGGACATGAAGCCAGCGGCGAAAAGGCGGCGACGCGAACACCGCCGCCTTCCATCACTCGGTCAGCCGCCTTCAGGCAGCCAGCGTCTCGCCGCCGACCGGGCGGTTGCAGGCGCACAGTTCGTCGGTCTGCAGGGCGTCGACAACGCGCAGGGTGTCGGCCGGGGCGCGACCCACGTTCAGGTTGGTGACATAGACGTGCTGCACGACATTGTGCGGATCGACCACGAAGGTGGCGCGCAGGGCGACGCCCTCGGCCTCGTCCAGAATGCCCAGGTCGCGGGCGAATTTGCCGCCGTTGTCGGCGAACTGCCAGATCGGCAGCCTGGACAGGTCGGCGTGGTCGCGGCGCCAGGCCAGTTTCACGAACTCATTGTCGGTCGAGCCGCCCATGACCACGGTGTCGCGGTCATTGAACTCGCGCGCCAGCGAGGCGAATTCGGCGATCTCGGTCGGGCAGACGAAGGTGAAGTCCTTCGGATAGAAGAAGATCACCTTCCACTTGCCCTCGAAGCTGTCCCCGGTGATCGGCTCGAAGGCCGAGACACCGTTCTCTTCGTGGCTGTTGAAGCCCGGCTTGACGCCGATGACCTTGAAATCCGGCAGTGTTTGTCCGACGCCCAGCATGGGGTTCTCCTGAGGGTTCTGAAAAGGTTCTGCGCCCGGGGAGGGGCACCACAACCGCGAAATGGCTCTTGCGTTGCACAAAGTCAATGTTTGCAAACAGGAAAAGTCGATAGATAATTTCTATTATATCGACAGGGCCGTCGTGGCCTGACGAATCCCGTTCGCGTCTTTACGGCCCGGCGCGGCGGGCGCAGGCTCGAGGCTCAATGGAGACCCGCCATGCGCCGATCGATCCTCGCCCTGCTCGTTGCCGCCGCCGTTCCCGCGGCGGGCCTGCCCGCCGTCGCCGTCGCCCAGACACCGCCGGCCACCATCGGCGACCGCTATGTGCCCGCCCCCTGGTGGATGCGTGACCCGGTCATCGCCTCGGTCGGCCATGTTCGCACCGAGGTCGCCGCGAACCGTGCGGGGTTCGGCGCCAGCTTCCAGTCGGTTGACCGCACCGCGGCCGAGGCGTCGCGCAAGGCGGCCGAACAGGTTCGCGCCCTCAGCCTGGCCCTGGCCGCCTATGGCGTCGACAAGGTCCGGGTCGAGACGACCCTGGGCACCCGCCCCCTCTATGACCAGTATCGCGACGAGGCTGGCGTCCTGCGCGACAACGTCCGCGCCGACCGCATCGAACGCTACCAGGCCGATGCGTCGGTCACGGTGACGATCCGCGACGTCTCGGTGCTGGAGCGGGTCTACGCCACTGTGGTCGCGTCCCAGCCGACCTCGATCGGCCAGGTCTGGTTCAATCTCGAGCCGGACAACGCCATCAAGACCTGGCTTCAGGGCGAGGCCGTCAAGGACGCCGCGCGCCGCGCCCGCGAGGCCGCCGCCAACGCCGGTGGCAGCCTGGGCGGCGTGCGGGTCATCGACCCCACGGGCCGGGCCTGCGAGACCGACGTCCTCGCCGGCTGGCCGTCCTATTCGTCCGGAGGATCGCTGGCGACCACCGTCAACAGTCTCGACGGTGCGGAGACCTGGGCAACACCGGTGATGGCGATGGCGCCGCCGCCTCCGCCGCCGCCGCCCGGTGGCGCAGGGCCGTCAGAGGCCCAGATCGAGGCCGCGCGCCTGGCCCTCCAGCCGCCGCTGCGCGAACTGACCGACCGGGCCTGCGTGGTCTACGCCCTGGACTGAACCGTCCCGCTTGACCCGCCGCCGCCGCCGCGCGACCGAAGGGCATGCGTTCACCCTTCAAAGCCGATCCCGCCTTCGACGCCGGCTCCGTCATCGTCTGCGACTGGCCCCTGTGCCAGCTGCGGCTGCAGGACGACGCCCGCTATCCGTGGCTGATCCTGATTCCGCGCCGCGCCGGCCTGCACGAGATCGAGGACCTGACCCCGGCCGAGCGGGCGACGCTGATGGACGAGGTCGTCCGCGCCGGCGAGATGGTGCGCGAACTGGGCCGTGCGGCGGGGCGGCCGGTGCAGAAGCTCAACGTCGCTGCCCTCGGCAATGTCACGGCCCAGCTGCATGTCCATGTGGTCGGCCGCCGCCACGACGACGGCCAGTGGCCGGATCCGGTCTGGGGACGCGGCGCGTCCATGCCCTATGGCGCCAACGGGCTTCAGGCCGCTGTGTCGCGCATCCGCCTCAGTACGGGCGAACAAGGCTGACGGCCCGGCCGCGGCCCTCTGTGACCAGGGTCCCGTGCCAGCCGGTTCCGACCCGCTCCAGCGCGATGGCACCCACCCCCTCCAGCGAAAGGGTGGTGCCGTCCGAGGTCGCGGCCCCCGAGCCGGTCCGACCGCGCCAGCCGCCCTCGGCCCGCCCGATCCCGGGGTCGCTCAGAACCAGTTCAAGGAGTGTCCGGCCCGTCGCATCGACGACCCGCCAGGTGCCGTCCAGCCGCCCGGCGGACTGGTCGGCCCGTATTTCCGCCGCCGCCACGCCTTGCTCATAGGCCGCCTCGACGTCGGTGGGCATGTATTCATAGGAACGGACATAGGCCTCGACCGTGACCGGTGCCTCCAGCGGGCGGCGGTGCCGTTCCGTGTCAGCGTCGCCCTGGGCCTGCTCGCGCCCGAAGTCGCGCCCCGGCTCGAACGGCCGGATCACCGGCGCCTGATAGGCGGCCTGGGTCGAGGGGTGTGGCGGGTCCTGCATCAGCAGGCCCGCGAAAACGAGAACAATCATACCCGACATGGCCGCCACAGTGCCGTGAACGGGCGGGAATGACAAAGTCGCCGCACCTGAACCGCGAATTCGTGATCCGGATCGTCGCACACGCCCACGCTTCGTTGACCCCTGCCGCCCCGCTGACTAAACCCGATCCACCGGTTTCGAGCGGCTGAATTCGCTCAGGTTTCTGAGAACCATTCGCAATATGTCGACCTCCCCCTTGCCGGGCGACGCCTCAAACGATCCGTCTGAAGATCAGACCGGCCGTTTCGTGGTCCAGCCCAACGGCCGCGTCCGTCCCCTGTCGCCGCACCTGCAGATCTGGCGCTGGCACGTCACCATGTTCGCCTCGATCCTGAACCGCCTGACGGGCGGGGCCCTGACGGTCGGGACACTGCTGGTCTTCGCCTGGCTCGCGGCCCTGGCCTTTGGACCCGAGGCCTATGCGACCTTTGCCGGCTGGATGGGGTCGCCCCTGGGCCTGTTCGTCTGGTTCGGCCTGACCGTCGCGCTCTGCCTGCACCTGGCCGGCGGCGTCCGCCACCTGATCTGGGATGCCGGTCGCGGCCTGTCGCCCAAGGCGGCCGACGCCCTGTCCTGGGCCTCCATGATCGGCGGCCTCGTCATCGCCCTGGCCTTCTGGGCCCTGCTGTTCAGTTCCGGGAGGGTCGGACTGTGAGTCGCCACACCAAGACCTTCGTGAAGGGCGTCAAGGTCTCCGAACGCCACGGCGCCGGGGAATGGACCGCCGAACGGTTGTCGTCCGCCATCCTCGTCCCCCTGACACTTTGGGGGCTGTGGAGCGGCTTCGTCCTGTCAGGCGGCGGCTATGACGCCGCGCTCGCCTGGTTCCGTTCGCCGGTGAACGCGGTCCTGCTGGCCGTCACCCTTCTGGTCAGCGTCTGGCACCTGCAGATGGGGCTGAAGGTCATCGTCGACGACTATATCCACAAGCCCGGCTCGCGCGGTGCGCTGCTGGGCCTGATCGGCCTGCTTTGCCTCGTGATCGCGGCGGCGGGCGTCTTCTTTATCGTACGGCTGGCCCTGGGCTCTGCGCCCCTGCCCGCCGGTTTCGGGATCTGACGGCTGATGGCTGCTTATGAATTCGTCGATCACGCCTATGACGTCGTCGTCGTCGGCGCGGGCGGCTCGGGCCTTCGCGC
>CAZFQC010000097.1:2007-8361 GCA_964520795.1 uncultured Brevundimonas sp. | reverse complement strand
GGGCCAGGATGTCGATCTCGCCGGCCCGGGTCTTCAGGCGGAAGCCGAGCACCTGGTAGCCCTTGGCCATCAGCAGGGCCGCGGCCAGCCATTCGGAGCGGTGGCCGAGCCGGTGGGACACGGCCCCGAGCGCGACGCGCCAGCCGCGCTTGGCCCGCACCACCTTCGGCGCCCTGACCTTCGTCGGGGGCCGCGCCGGGGTCACCGGCCCTGCATCTCCAGCGCCCGCTTGTAGAGCGGCTTGCGCGGCAGGTTCAGGGCCCTGGACACCTCCGCCGCCGCCTCGCCGGGCGGCAGGCGGGTCATGGCCTCGGCCAGGGCCGCGTCGGCGTCAGCCTCTGAGGCGACCTCCATCTCGCCCGGCGCGACGACGATGACGATCTCGCCCTTCGGCGACTGGCAGCGCGGGTCGACGGCCAGTTCGGCGAGCGTGCCGCGGACGCATTCCTCGTACAGCTTGGTCAGTTCGCGGGCGACGGCGGCCGGGCGGGGACCCAGCACGGCGGCCATATCGGCCAGGCTGTCGGCCAGACGCGGGCCGCTTTCGAAGAAGACGAGGGTCTGGCGGGCGGTGCGGACCTCCTCCAGCGCCGCGCGGCGGGCACCGGACCTTGCGGGCAGGAAGCCGGCGAACAGGACCCGGTCGGCGGGCAGGCCGGCGATGCACAGGGCGGCCAGCAGGCTGGACGGGCCGGGGATCGGATGCACCGGCAGGCCCGCAGCGATCACCGCCCGGGCGACGACGAAGCCGGGGTCGTTGACCATGGGCGTGCCGGCGTCGGAGACGAGGGCCACGACCTCGCCCGCCCGCAGCCGTTCGATCGCGCCCTCGGCGGCCCGCGCCGAGGCATGGTCGTCGCACCGCTCCAGCTTCGCCTTCAGCCCGTAGGCCGAGAGCAGTTTGGCGGTGACGCGGGTATCCTCGGCCAGGACCAGATCGGCGGCGGCGAGCACATCGAGCGCCCGCAGGGTCATGTCCCTCAGATTCCCGATCGGCGTGGCCACCAGATAGAGCCCCGGCGCGACGGGGCGCGACGGCGGGGCGGTCGGCGGAAACGGCGAGAGTTCTGACATCGGCAGGACCGTGCCCGAGGGCGCGCGCGGGCTCAAGGGCGGGCGGCGCATGACGGCGAGGCGTCCCAAGGAACGCCCTCGGGATCCGTTTGGCGACGCGCAGGCCGCCAGCCCTAGATGAAGGCGACGTCCGCCAGCGGACGGGTCGCCGACCGAAGAAGCCGCTCCACCCTCAGGAACAGCTGATTGTCCTTGAAGGGTTTGGCGAGAAAATCCCGGGCGCCCAGCGTGACCGCTTCCTGCACGTCGCTGGCCTGGAAGCGGGCAGTGAGGACCATCACGGGCAGGTTCATGATCCGTCCCGTCGACTTCAGATGCCGCAGGACCCCGAACCCGTCCAGCCCGGGCATGTTCACGTCGAGAATCATGGCGTGAGGCTGGAAGTCCGAAACGCGTTTGAGGGCCTCATGACCATCGCGGGCGGTTGCGACCTGGTATCTCGCCAGTTCGAGGCGCGTCACCAGCAGCTCAAGGATCATCGGGTCGTCATCGACCACGAGAATGCGCGACTTTGCCATCAGGCGACGTCCGCGGCGTCGAGGCCGGCGGACGCCGACCCGGCGCCCAGGCTGGCGACAATCGCGGCGATCAGTTCCGCCAGGATGATCGGCTTGGAAACCAGTCCGTCGAAATCGGCCTGGCCCTCGATCTCTCCACGCGCATCCGCCGAGAAGCCGAGAATGGGGACAGACTGGTTGGGACCCGGCTGACGCCGGATCGCCCGGGCGGCCTCACGGCCGTTCATTTCCGGCATCCTCAGATCCATCAGGATGATGTCGAACGGCTGCTGACCCGCCACGGCAATGGCTTCCGGTCCGCTTGCCGCCTCGAAGACCTCGATGCCCAGCCCGCTCGTGATCGCGGAGACGATTTCACGGTTGGCCGGGTTGTCGTCCACCACCAGCAGCCTCAGGCCGTCCAGATCGAAGCCCTCGCCGGAGGCCGGCGTCGCTTCAACCGGCCGCGCGACCGTCGCAGGGGCGGAGACGCTGAACGAGAAGGTCGAGCCGGACCCGGGGCGGGAGGTGACCGAGATCGACCCGCCCATGGCCTCCGAAAGCCCCTTGCAGATCGCCAGGCCGAGGCCGGTGCCACCGTGTTTGCGCGTCGAGGAGGCGTCGACCTGGGAGAAACGCTGGAACAGGCGGCCGCACTGCGCCTCATCCATTCCGGCGCCGGTGTCGCGAACCGCAACGGCGAGGGCGGCCGCTTCAGGCTCGTAGCGGACCGTCATGGCGACGGAGCCCGCTTCCGTGAATTTGATGGCGTTCCCCACCAGGTTCAGCAGGATCTGACGCAGGCGGTGGGGATCCAGTTCGACGTGCGCGGGCAGGTCGCCGATCTGGTCGAAATCAAGCGACAGGCCCTTCTCCGCGGCGAGCGGGGCGAACATGAGCAGGGCTTCATGGCAGACCTCAAGCGGGTCGCAGGCCTCGGCCCTGAGTTCGTACTGACCGGCCTCCAGCTTGGAGAAGTCGAGTACATCATTGACGATGGACAGCAGCGACTGGCCGGCCCTGCTGATCCGTCCGACATGCACCCGGGCGTCTTCCGGTATGTCGTCGCGGTCGGTCAGCATCGAGGAAAAGCCGAGGATCGCCGTGAGCGGCGTCCTGATTTCGTGGCTCATGTTCGCCAGAAACTCGGACTTGGCCTGGGCGGCGCGCTCGGCGTCTTCCCGCGCCTTCATCAGGGTGAGTTCCAGCTCCTTCGCCGCGGACACGTCGCGGACGAGGTCCTGGATCAGCCGGGGGCGTCCCGACTCATCACGAATGACGGTCGGATGGGCCTCGAACCAACGCACTGCGCCGTCCTTGCCGATGGCGCGGTAGGGGATCCTCGGGGCGGGCGTTCCGGCGGGAGCGGCCAGGTATTTTCCGAAAGCGGCCCAGGTCGCGGCGATGTCGTCGGGATGGATCAGGTCATTCACCGACCGACCCACATAGTCTTCCGGCCGGTAGCCCACCGCCGTGAACAGCGACGGAGACAGATAGGTGAAGACGCCGTCGACGCCATAGGTTGCGATGATGTCGGACACATTGGTCGCCATCAGGCGGAAGCGTTCCTCACTGTCCTTCAGGCGCCGGTCAGCGAGATCCCTGTCCGTGATGTCCTGGAACACGCCGAAAAGGGCGATGGGCACACCCTCATCGTCCAGAAGGCACCGCCCGGTTGACTGGGTGAGCCGCACACTGCCGTCCGCCCGCTCGATCCTGAGCTGACACTCGAACCCCTCGCCGGTTGCGCGGGCATGTTCCACATGACCGGCAATCACCGGTCGGTCGTCGGGATGGTAGGCGGACAGGGCATCGTCGAGGGCAGGATCGAAGGTCGCGGGGTCCAGGCCGTGGATGCGATAGACCGCGTCCGACCAGGTGAGCTGGCCTGTTACGAAGTCGAGCCGCCAGTGACCCAGGCCAAGCAGGGTTTCCGCGAGACCCAGAAGTTCGGCCTTCTCCTGCTGGGCCCGCATCAGATTGAGTTGGGCGACCGCGCTGGAGGCCTGGCCCGCCAGCATGCGCAACAGACGCATGAGCTCGGCGGACGGCGGACTTCGCACCACCGTATCGAGCACGCACAGCGATCCGATTCGCCGGCCGGACTCGTCCATTATCGCGGCTCCGGCATAGAATCGGCAATTGGTCGGCGCGCGGACGAATTCATGGTCGGCGGTCTGCGGATGGGCCCGCAGGTCCGGGATGACGAGCGTGCCGTCCGGACCCATCGCCAGCTGGGCCTCGCCGCATTCCGAGCGATCCCGATCCGTGATCAGCCCGTCGCGCAGGGAGCGCAGGACCCCCGAACCGCCGACATTCATGGCCACGGCGGCGATGGGCGCGTCGAGCAGGGCCGCGGCCATGACGATGAGCCGGTCAATGGGGTCGTTGTCGAGGATGGGGCGGGACTTGGCGTGCGTCATGCCGCATCGCTACGGTCAAGCTGACAATGTTTGGTTACCAGCGGTGCCCGGCGCCTCGTATCTGCTGTTCGGGCCGGTTCCGGGCCCTCCGGCGGATCAGGTCAGCAGCGCCCTCAACACCCCGTCCAGGACCGGGCGCCCCGCCGCCGTCGCCCGGACCCTGTCCGCCTCAACGGTCAGGAACCCGTCCGCGATCAGTCCGGCCAGGGGCTCGGTCTGCGCCGTCCGCCCCAGGGTCGCCAGATCGGTCAGCGGCACACCCTCCACCGTCCTGAGGCCCAGCAGGACCTTTTCCTCCGCCGCGTCGCGGTCCGACCGGGTCTCCCGCTCGCTCCAGGGCGTCCCAGCAGCCACCCCGGCGACATAGGCCGCAATGCCCTTGTGGGCGACCGTCGCGGTGCGCATCCCGTCCAGGGTGAGCCGGCCGTGCGCGCCCGGGCCGACGCCGAGATAGTCGCCGCCGCGCCAGACGTGGAGATTGTGGGCCGATCGCGCGGCCTCGCCCCGCGCATGGTTGGAGACCTCATAGGCGTCGAAGCCGGCGGCCTCGAGCACGGCCTGGGTGGTCTCATAGAGGGCGGCGGACCGGTCCTCGTCGGGCGGGGTCCAGGCCCCGCGGGCCACGGCGCGGCCGAAGGCGGTCGTGGGTTCGATGGTCAGCTGATAGGGCGAGACGTGTTCGAAGCCGAGGTCGATGGCCCCGGTCAGCTCGGCGCGCCAGGCCTCGACCGTCTGGCCGGGAAGGGCATGGATCAGGTCGATCGACAGGCGGGGGAAGGCCCGGGCGGCCACGGCGACGGCGCGGCGGGCCTCGTCGGCCGAATGGTTGCGGCCGAGGAAGGCGAGCGCGGCGTCGTCCAGGGCCTGCACCCCCATGGACAGGCGGTTGACGCCGGCGTCGGACAGGGCGGCGAAGCGGGCGGCCTCGGCATCGGTGGGATTGGCCTCGAGGGTGATCTCGATCGGCCCGCGCGGGGGGAAGAGGGTCCGGGCGCGGTCGATGACGGCGGCCACGGCTTCCGGCGCCATCAGCGAGGGGGTGCCGCCGCCGAAGAAGATCGAGGCCAGTCGACGCGGCCCGGTCAGGCGACCTTGCGCCTCCATATCGGCGAGGATGGCCGCGACCAGCCCGGCCTGTTCCTCAACCCGCCCCCGGTCGCGCACGACATTGAAGTCGCAATAGGGGCAGATGCGGGCGCACCAGGGCCAGTGGACGTAGAGGGCGAGGTCGGTGGCGGGGGTGGGGGGCATGGGGAGTGGCTAGTGGCTAGTGGCTGGCTGGCGGCGGTGCGACGGCGGGGGCAGCGCTGCCCTTCCGCCGCCAGAGGAGCAGGGATCACTAACCACTAATCACTGGCCACTAGCCACTCGCCACTCACTCCATCAACGCCGCCTTCAGCTTCGCGAACGCCACCGCCCGATGGCTGATCGAGTCCTTCAACGCCGGATCCAGTTCGCCGAAGGTCTGTGTCTGGCCCTCGGGGACGAAGATCGGATCATAGCCGAAGCCGCGGTCGCCGCGCGGGGGGAAGGTCAGCTGGCCTTCGACGCGACCCTCGACCACCACGGCCGGGCCGTCGGGCCAGGCCACGGCGAGGGCCGAGGTGAACCAGGCGCGGCGATCGGATGAGCCGGTCTCTTCCAGCCGCTCCTCGACGCGGCGCATGGCGAAGGCGAAATCCTTGTCCGGCCCGGCCCAGCGGGCGGAGAAGATGCCCGGCGCTCCGTCCAGCGCCGCGACCGACAGGCCGGAGTCATCGGCCAGGGCGATCTCGCCCGAACGATCGGCCGCATGGCGCGCCTTGAGCAGGGCATTGCCCACGAAGGTGCTCTCGGTCTCGTCCGGTTCGGGCAGATCCAGACTGGCGGCGGTGACCACGTCGTAATGTCCGTCGAGAAGCGCGTCGATCTCGACCGCCTTGCCGGGATTGTGGGTCGCCACGACCAGACGCATCCCCCTGATAAGCTTGAGTTTCATCCCGAACACGCGCTCCGCAACAATCCATTGCCAAAGTTTAATATCGTTAAACGATATGTAACGTGCCTTTTCGTTAGGCACGTCCTATCTATGTCTTCAAGGACGGACGCCGCGACCTTCCCCGATAGAGCCGAAAACGGCAACATCGATGCAGCGGAATAACAAAAGAGGGGTGAAAACATCCCTCGCTCAGGACCAACGGAGAACGACTATGAACACCATGAACGCTTCCTACTTCATCGAGAAGGTCGGCCACGGCATCCTCAACGCCTTCCTGCTCGCTGCCCTGCCGACCGCCCTGATCGCCACCCTGATCCAGGCGTTCTGACCCGTTCTGGCCATACCGGCCAGAACGGCGACCAGACCAACCGGCCTCGACCAG
>CAZFQC010000097.1:0-1907 GCA_964520795.1 uncultured Brevundimonas sp. | reverse complement strand
ACCCGTTCTGGCCATACCGGCCAGAACGGCGACCAGACCAACCGGCCTCGACCAGTCCGAAGGGCGGCAGGTCAGACCAACAAAGTCTCACAGGAGCTTTGACGATCGGCATGACAATCGCGAAGAATAAGACCGCGTGCGGGTTCGCCGGACCCCGCGCGGCATCGTCGCCCCGCCGACCGGCCCGCTAACAGAGAGGTCGACCCATGCGTTTCCCGAAGTCGCTTTCGATCGGGATCCGCGTGCCTTTCGTCCGGACCCCGGCCCTGCCGGCCCTCGGTCCCGGATCCATGTCCAGCCTGCTCGGCGTCGCCCTCGGGGCCGCCTACTGGATCCTGGCGCTGCTGACCTGCGCCGCCGTCCTCGCCTTTCTCTTCATCGCCTTCGTTCCGATGGGTCCGCTGGATCTGATCGCGACCTCGGAAGACGGCGGCACCAGCGTGCCCGTGCCCCGCGCCTATTTCCTGTTCGGGGTCGGTGCCTTCGCCGGCTATTTCGCCGGTTTCACCCTGATCCTCCGCCACCTGCGCCGCATCGTCCATTCGCTGCGCATCGGCGACCCCTTCCAACCCGCCAATGTCAGCCGGCTGAAGCAGATCGGCCTGACCCTGGCCACGGTCACCGGCGGCGCCTGGATCGGCCAGACCCTGGTCTCGAGGCTGGTGCGCGGCGCGCTGGAGCCGCCCAGCCTGTTCGACCTTGTCACCCCCGCCTTTTCGGTGCTGGTCGTCTTCGTTCTCGCCGAGGTGTTCCGCGAAGGCGCGCGTCTGCGCCGTGAATCCGAATTAACGATCTAGGTGGCGCGCGGTCAGAAGGCTCCGCCCTTCTCGACCCGACGCGCGCCGGTTAAGAGAAAGCCCCATGGCCATCCGCGTACAGCTTGACCGCATCCTCGTCGAACGGCGCATGTCGCTGACCGAGTTGGCCGACCGCGTGGGCGTGACCCTGGCCAATCTGTCGATCCTCAAGACCGGCAAGGCCCGGGCGATCCGGTTCACGACCCTGGACGCCCTGTGCCGCGAATTGAACTGCCAGCCGGGCGACCTGCTGGTCCAGGCCCCGGGGCCGCAGGACGTCGGCTCGGATGAGGATCCGGACGGGAACGCCCCCGGCACGACATGAGCCGCCGCGACGACCTGAGCCCCGACGACCGCCGCATCTGGGCCCGCGTCGCCGGTTCGGTCACCCCCCGCAAGCCGAAGAAGGCGGCCCTCGTCATTCCCGGTGCCGCCGTGGTCGATCCTCCCGCCGCGCCGCAGCCGAAGGGACCGGTGAAGGTGCGAGGCGTTCCGGCCCCCTATTCACCCGTGACAGCCGCCCCCGCGCGACCCCGCGGTCATCCGGAAGAGCTGGAACCCCGCCGCCAGCGCCGCCTGTCGCGCGAACGCGATCCGATCGAGGCGCGGATCGACCTGCACGGCTACGGCCGCTTCCAGGCCCAGGACGCGCTGACAGCATTCCTGCACGGCGCCCAGGCGCGCGGCTATCGCTCGGTGCTGGTCGTCACGGGTCAGGGACGGCGCGGCGGAACCGGCGTCATCCGGGCGTCAGTGCATGAGTGGCTGCAGGCCCCGGCCCTGCGCGGGGTGGTGTCCGGCTTCGCCGCGGCCGCCCGCCATCACGGCGGCGACGGGGCGCTGTATGTGACGATCCGGCGGAACTGGGTGGCTAGTGGCTAGTGGTTGGTGGTTGGTGGTTGGTGGCACCCACCGCTTCGAAACTTCGACAATTACAGATCACTAGCCACTAGCCACTAGTCACTGGCCACTACTCCAGCGTCAGCCCCGCATCCTTCGCCAGTCCCTCCAGCGACGTCATCGGCCGTGGCCCCCAGTGGGCGATGACTTCCGCGGCCGCCAGCGAGCCGAGTTTGCCGGAGTCCTCCAGCGACAGGCCGCGGGCGAGGC
>CAZFQC010000096.1:5546-8403 GCA_964520795.1 uncultured Brevundimonas sp. | reverse complement strand
CCATGGGCCGGCGCAAATTCGTCCTGCCGCTGTTCACCAGCCTGTGGGCCGAGGGCGACTGGGGCCGTCCCATCGCCACCCGCATCTACACCCGCGCCCGGCCCGGCTATCACCCCGTGACCACCGGCTCGGTCGATGCGGTGGTGGGCCGGCCCTGACCGGTGCGCCCTGACCGCCGCAGCCTGATCGCCGCCGCCGCGGTCCTGCCCTGGATCGGCGGCGCCGCGCGGGCCGGGACCGGGGCGACAACGCTCGCCGCCCTGGCCGATCCGGCCCGTCCGGACACGGTCATGGGTGTCGGCGCGATCGCCCGGGACGGCGACGGGCGAGTGGTGCTGGAGGAGGCGCACGGATCAGGGCAGCTGACGATCGACGGCGGTCTGCGGACCCGCCCCTTCACCCTCGACACGCCGATGCGGATCGCCTCGATCACCAAACTGGTGGCCATGACCGCGCTGATGACCCTTGTGGAGGCGGGCCGGTTGTCGCTCGAAGACGATGCCGGCGATCTTGCGGGCTTTCGCCTGCGTCACCCGGCCCATCCGGACATCCGCATCACCCCCGCCATGCTGGCCAGCCACACCTCGGGCCTGCGCAACGGCCCCAGCTATCCGGTGCCGCTCGGGCATCATCTGGCCGAGGCCTTCACAGCCGGCGGGCGGCATTTCGACGACGCCGGCTGGTTCGCGCCGGCGTCCGAGCCGCCGGGCTTCTTCGCCTATGCCGACGTCAATTTCGCCGTCCTCGCCCAGATCGCGGAGCGGGTATCCGGCGAGCGGTTCGACCGTTTCCTGAAACGCATGACGCTGGTGCCGCTGGGACTGGACAGCGGGCTGAACTGGAGCGGCGTGCCCGACAGCGTCCGCGCCCGCGCCTCGGCCGCCTGCCGGTTGATCGACGGCGTCTGGGAGCCGCAGGTCGATGCCGAGGTCGCCCCCGCCCCCGCCATTCGCGTCACCACCCCGGCCGAGGCACCGGGTCTGACGGCGGATGACTATGTCCCGGGCGAGAACGGCTTTGTCTTCTCGCCCCAGGGCGGGCTTCGCGCCTCGGTCCGCGACCTTGACCGTCTGGCGCGGTCGTTTGCCGGTCATGACGGCGTTCCGGGGATGGTCTCGCGCGAGACCATCGAACGCATGGGGATGCCGCTCTGGACCTGGGATCCCGCAGCCCCGAACGGTGATCCGGACCGGGGCCTGCTTCAGAGCTATGGCCTGTCGGTGCACCGCCTGACCGGGCGGGAAGGCGACGCCTTCCTGGGTCCCGATTCGCGGGACTGGCGCGGTCATTTCGGCATCGCCTATGGCCTGCAGTCCGGCCTGTTCTGGAACCGGCGGGACGGCCGCACCCTGGCCTATATGATCTCCGGCACGCCCCGGGACGGCGAGGGCCTGTCGGGCGCGCGCTCGGCCGCCGCCCCGTGGGAAGAGGTGATTTTCGACGCCGCCCTGGCCGCCTTTGCCGGGCGCGGGTGACGCTCCCGGTCCTGTGACCACGCCCCGCCTTCCCTTCGCGCCTCTCCGCCCCTAGGTTCCGCCCGAAAGCGGCGATCAACGCCGCACGACACCAGGAGACGCCCCATGCACGACGCGCCCCAGACCGAAGCGGCCGCCCGCCTCGACAAGGAAAACCCGCTCGGCGTGGACGGCTTCGATTTCGTCGAGTTCACCGGTCCCGATCCCGCGGCCATGGTGGCCCGGCTGGAGCTGATGGGGTTCACCCAGACACATGTGAACCCGGCCAATGACGTGGTCCGGCTGAAGCAGGGCGACATCACCATGCTCGTCCACCGCTCGCCCAGGGGGCAGGCGGCAGCCTTCGCGACCGAGCACGGCCCCTCGGCCAACGGCATGGCCTTCCGCGTCCATGATGCGAAGGCCGCCTTCGAGGGCGCGGTGTCGCGCGGTGCCAAACCGGCCGAGGGTCACGACGGCGGTGCCCTGGCCGGCGGCTATCCCTATGTGCTGCAAGGCATCGGCGGCTCGCTGCTCTACATCATCGACGCCTATGGCGAGGCCGGTTCCCTGTACGACGGCTGGGACGAGATCGAGGGCTGGGAAGAGTCCGAGCGCAAGAACTCGGTCGGCCTGTTCAGCCTCGACCACCTGACCCACAACGTCCGGCGCGGCCAGATGCGCACCTGGTCCGGCTTCTACGGCGACGTCTTCGCCTTCGAGGAGCAGAAATATTTCAACATCAAGGGCAAGGCGACCGGCCTGCTGTCCCAGGCGATGATCGCCCCCGACCGCGCCATCCGCATCCCCCTGAACGAGAGCCAGGACGACAACTCCCAGATCGAGGAGTTTCTGAAGCGCTACAACGGCGAGGGCATCCAGCACATCGCCCTGGCGACAGACAACATCTTCGAGACCGTCGAGGAGATGAAGCGTCGCGGCATTCCCTTCCAGGACACGATCGACACCTATTTCGACCTGATCGACAAACGCCTGCCCGGCCACGGCGAGGACGTGGCCCGTATGCGGCTGAACCGCATCCTGATCGACGGCTCGGACGAGGACGGCCTGCTGCTGCAGATCTTCACCCAGGACACCTTCGGTCCGATCTTCTTCGAGATCATCCAGCGCAAGGGCAACCAGGCGTTCGGCGAGGGCAATTTCCAGGCCCTGTTCGACTCCATCGAGCTGGACCAGATCCGGCGCGGCGTCATCAAGGTGGATGCGTAAGCCGCCGTCATGGCTCCCGTACCTCGGCCCGCTGCTCGCGGCCGGGGTAGGGGCGGCGGTGGGCGAATACGGCCTCGGTGGCGGCTTCTGGACGGTGCTGATCGCCGCGCTGGTGTGCGGGTTCGCGCCGATCGTGGGGTATCGCGTCTGGAAGTGGCGGTTCCAGCGGCGGG
>CAZFQC010000096.1:1694-5446 GCA_964520795.1 uncultured Brevundimonas sp. | reverse complement strand
CCCCGTCCGGGCGGCGGAAACTGAACTGGTCTGCTATGTGCACGAGGGCTGGAGCCCGCGCATCGTTCCGGCCGCACCCAGGCGCGACTGGATGGACGCGACGCCGGCGAGTTTCGCCTATCGCTGCCTGCCCCTCGCCATCGCCAATACCCACGGATGGGAGGTGCTGAGTCCGTGCGGCTTCTCAGCCCGCTGGACCGGCGAGGAGGGCACCGGCTCGGTCGAGATCGTGCTGGATGCGGGTGCCGATCCGAAGAAGGGGCCGATCTCCCTGTTCGGCAGCGGCACCCTGACCTTTCATGTCGAGGGGCTCATCCGCACATCCGAGGGCTGGAATCTGTGGGTCGGCGGTCCGCCAAACGCCGTCAAGGACGGCATTACCCCCCTGAGCGGGGTGATCGAGACGGACTGGTCACCCTATACTTTCACGATGAACTGGCGGTTCACCCGGCCCGATGTGTGGATTCGCTTCGAGGAGAATGAGCCGTTCTGCTTCTTCTTCCCCACCCCGCGCGGCGTGCTCGACCGGCTGAAGCCCGAGTTGCGCCCGATGGAGGATCATCCCGAGCTTCTGAGAGCTTTCAGCGACTGGAAGGAGTCGCGTCTGGCCTTTCATGAATGGGTCAAGGTGAACCGGCCCAAGGCCCCTGCCGACAACTGGCAGAAGCTCTACCATCGCGGATTGCAGCCGGACGGTCAGCCCGGCCCGGACGACCATGAGGCGAAGCTCAGATTGTCCCCGTTCCGGCAGACCGGTTCGCGACGGGTCTGTCCGGTCAAGCCTGGCAAGGGGTGACACGTCGCAGAACGCGCCCTCAGTGAAAATCGCGCGAGCCCGGCAGCACCTGTACGTCCCGCGGGTGCCGTCCCCGCGCCGGGGCATGGGCTGAGCCCGGCGCGCTGTCCGGGGTCAGCTGGCCCAGCATCGGGGTCCAGTCCTCCAGATGATCGACGACCAGATGGGTCACCCCCTCGGCCGTCTGCACCTTGCCCCGCGCCAGAACCATGCGCGCGCCCATGGCGACCGGCCGGAAACGTTCGAACACATCGGGCCAGACGACCAGATTGGCCACGCCGGTCTCGTCCTCCAGGGTCATGAAACAGACGCCCTTGGCCGTGCCGGGCCGCTGGCGCACCAGCACCACCCCGCCGACCACGACCCGCCGGCCGTTGGGCCGTGCGGGATAGTCCTTCGCCGTCAGGGCCCCCACGCCCGTCAGCCGCTCGCGCAGGAAGCTGACCGGATGGCCCTTCAGCGACAGGCGGATGGTCTGGTAGTCGCCGACCACCTCCTCCGACGGGGCCAGCAGCGGCAGGGCCGCGGGCGGGCGACCGTCGGCCTCGTTCAGCCCCATGGCCTCGAACAGGGGCGCGGACGACGCCGGGGCAGCGCCCTTGGCCGCCCAGACGCCCTGCCGCCGCGTCAGATCGAGCGACCCATAGGCATCCGCCTCGGCCAGCCGGTCCAGGGCCGGGGGCGTCAGGGCGGCGCGGCGGCGCAGGTCGTCCAGATCGGCGAACGGCCCGGCCTCCCGCGCCGCCATGATCGCCTCGGCCCAGTCCCGGCGGAAGCCGTCGATGGAACGCATGCCCAGCCGCAGGGCGCGGCGGCGACGGCGCGGGCGGGACTCCAGCGTCGCGTCCCAGTCACTGGCGTTCACATCCGGGTGCCGCACCTCGACCCCGTGCTCGCGGGCATCACGGACGATCTGGGCCGGGGCATAGAAGCCCATCGGCTGGCTGTTCAGCAGACAGGCGGCGAAGACGTCGGGATACAGCCACTTCACCCAGGCCGAGACATAGACCAGATGGGCGAAGGAACAGGCGTGGCTCTCCGGGAAGCCGTATTCGCCGAAGCCCTTGATCTGGTTGAAACAGTTCCGGGCGAAGTCGGCGTCATAGCCGCGGGCGATCATCCGCCCGACCATCATCTCCTCGAAATTGCCGATGGTGCCGTTGTGCCGGAAGGTGGCCATGGCCCGGCGCAGGCCGTTGGCCTCCTCGCCGGTGAACTCGGCCGCGACCATGGCGATCTTCATCGCCTGTTCCTGGAACAGGGGCACGCCCAGGGTCTTGCGCAGCACATTGGCCAGTTCGTCCGGATCGGCGGCCGAGCCCGGCATGGAGAAGCGGTAGCTGCCCGGGCCGTGCCTCTCCTCATACAGCCGCCGCTCGGTCCGCCGCTGCAGATAGGGGTGCACCATCTTGCCCTGGATCGGGCCGGGCCGGACGATGGCGACCTGGACCACCAGATCGTAGAATTCCACCGGCCGCAGGCGCGGCAGCATCGACATCTGGGCCCGGCTCTCGACCTGGAAGACGCCGACGGAATCCGCCTTGCACAGCATCCGGTAAACCCCGCGCCGCTCGACCGGCACGGCGGCGGTGTCGGGCAGGGGCCGGCCATAGGTTTCACCGATCATGCGGAAGGCCCGCTTCATCGCCGTCAGCATGCCCAGGGCCAGCACATCGACCTTCATCAGCTTGAGGAAGTCGATGTCGTCCTTGTCCCATTCGATGAAGGTCCGGTCGGCCATGGCCGCATTGCCGATGGGCACGATCTCGATCAGCGGGGCCTGGCTGAGCACAAAGCCGCCGACGTGCTGGCTCAGATGGCGGGGGAATTTGATCAGCTCGGCGGTCAGTTCGAGGGCCAGTTTCATCCGCACGTCGTCGCGGCTCAGCCCGGCCCGGTCGACGTGCTCGTCCTTCACCTCCGAGCCCCAGCCCCCCCAGACGGTGTCGGCCATGCGGGCGGTGACGTCCTCGGTCAGGCCCAGGGCCTTGCCCACGTCGCGGATCGCCGACCGCGGGCGGTAGTGGATGATGGTCGCCACAATCCCCGCCCGGTCGCGGCCGTAGCGCGCATAGACGTACTGCATCACCTGCTCGCGCCGCTCGTGCTCGAAATCGACGTCGATGTCAGGCGGCTCGGACCGGTTCGAGGAGATGAAGCGCTCGATCAGAACCTCCTGCCGGGTGGGGTCGACATTGGTGATCCCCAGACAGAAGCAGATCACCGAATTGGCCGCCGAGCCGCGCCCCTGGCACAGGATCGGATCGGGTCGGGCGCGGGCCCAGGCGACGATGTCGTGGACGGTCAGGAAATAGGGGGCGTATTTCAGCTCCCGCACCAGCCGAAGCTCCTTCAGGATGATCGCCCGGATCGCCTTCGGGACGCCACCCGGCCACCGCGACCGGGCCCCTTTCAGCGTCAGTCGGGCCAGCCAGCCCTGGGCGGAATAGCCCTGTGGGACCGGTTCGTCCGGGTACTGATAACTGAGCTCCCGAAGCGAGAAGGTGCAGGCCCGCGCCACCGCCATGGTCCGCGCCAGCGCCGCCTCATGCCCCCGGAACAGCCGCGCCATCTGGGCGGGTGGCTTGAGATGGCGTTCGGCATTGGCCTGCAGCCGCCGTCCGGCCCGGTCGATGGTCGTGCCCTCGCGGATGCAGGTCAGGACGTCCTGCAGCGTCCGCCGCTCGGGGTGATGGTACAGCACCGCATTGGTCGCGATCATCGGTGCCCCGGTGCGCTGCGCCATGGCCGCCAGCCGGTTCAGCCGCTTGCGGTCATCGCCCCGCCACAGCGGCGCCGCCGCCAGATACAGGTCGTCCGGCCAGCGCCGACGCCACCCCGCCAGCCGCGCCTCGAACGCCGCATCAGGCCGTTCCGGCGCGGGGGCGAGCGCGATCATGCCTTCGCCCATGGCCGCCGCCTGGTCGAACGTCAGCCGCGTCTCGGCCTTTTCGAT
>CAZFQC010000096.1:0-1594 GCA_964520795.1 uncultured Brevundimonas sp. | reverse complement strand
TCGCTCTTGCCCAGCGACAGCAGGCGACACAGCCGCCCGTAGGCCGCCCGGTCGCGCGGGAAGACGATCAGCTCCGTCCCGTCGGTGAAGCCCAGCCGCGAGCCGACGACCAGCGGGAGGTCGACATCCTCGGCCCCCATCAGCGCCCGCACCATCCCCGCCAGCGTATTGCGGTCGGCCACCCCGACGGCGGCCAGCCCCAGCGACTTCGCCTGCATCATCAGTTCGCCCGGATGCGACGCCCCTTCCAGAAAACTGAAATTGGTCATGGCCCCGAGCTCGGCGTACTGGCCGTCCCATCCCGATCCCTGGCCGATCACGGCAGCACCCCGTGCATCCACCACGAGGGCGCCCGCTCCTCCGGGTCGCCGGAAAACTCACGGCCATACAGCCCCTCGCGAAACAGCCAGTAGCGGCCGCCCGCATCGTCCTCGACGCGATAGTAGTCGCGGGTCCGCACCTGCCGGTCGTCGGGGCGGGGCCGCCACCATTCGGGCGACAGCCGCTCGGGCCCGTCGGCGCGCGTCACCCGCCGCGACAGCCTGCGCCAGGTGAAACGGGCCGGGGCGCCGTCGGGCAGTTCGGCGATGGCCTCCACCGGCTCGGGCGGGTCGAGCAGCAGGATGGGACGACGTCCCGCATCGGCGTTCGCCGCCGCCGGCGACCGTCCCAGCGCCGGCCGCCACCGCTCGGCCCGTTCCGGAATCCAGCTGTCCACCGGCTCGGGCGTCAGCACCCGGTCCTCGCCCAGCCGCGCCGTCAGCCGGTCGATCAGGGCGGCCAGGCTCTCGGCCTGTTTCGCCTCGGCCTCGCTCTCCAGCGCCCCCTGCCGCGCCGTCATCGCCTCGACCGCGTCGGCGGTCAGCATCAGGGCGTCGAGGCCGAAGCCCAGCTCCAGCCGCCCCAGCCCCGCCTCGCGGAACAGCCGCAGCCAGATGCCCGCGTCCCGGCCCGGCCGGCCCATCCGCACCGACAGACAGGTGGTCCCGCCGTCCGAGCGGAAGCCGGTCAGGGTCAGGGCCTTCGCCCCCTGCCCGTCGCGTACCAGCGGCGCGGCGAGGTCGGCGGCCAGTTCCGCCAGCCGCGCCGCCACACCCTCGATATCCTCGACCGGCTCCATCCAGGTCCGCCAGGCCCGGTATTTCGGCGGCGGCCGTACCGGGGTCAGGGCCTCGCCGGCGAAGCCCAGCGCCTGATCCAGCCGCTGCACCAGCCCCACGCCCGCCCCGTCGCGGAACCGGCGCGCCAGCCCCGCCCGGGGCATGGGATAGAGGTCGCCGATCCGCTTCAGCCCGAACCGCCGCGCCTGCATCAGGGTGCGATCGTCGATGCGCAGGGCCTCGACCGGCAGGGGTGCCAGCCGGTCCCGGACCGTCTCCTCGTCCGCGATCGCCGCCTCGACTCCCGCCTCGCCCCCTGCCGCGCCCCAGCGCGCCAGGGCCCAGGCCGCGCCGGGCGTCGGGGCCATGGCGACCCGCGCCCGCGCTCCGGCCTCCGCCAGCCGGTCCCGGATCTGGGCCAGCAGCGCCGCCTCGCCGCCGAACAGATGGGCCGCGCCGGTGACGTCGAGGAACAGGCCCTCCAGCCCCTCGCC
>CAZFQC010000095.1:3706-8462 GCA_964520795.1 uncultured Brevundimonas sp. | reverse complement strand
CCAGAACCTGCTGAGCCTCGGCGTGGGCGTGCTGGTGTTCGCCACCCTGGTGACGTTGCTCGGCTCGTTCAGCGGCGGCGCAAAGCTGGAGGGCCGGCTGAAGGCTGTGGCGGTGCGCCGGGAGGAGCTGAAGCGCCGCTCGCGTCAGGCCATCGCCGCCCAGAACTCCGGAACCCAGAACCTGCGGCATTCGGACGATGGCTTCAAGAAGCGGGTCGTCGAGCGGCTGAACCTGACCAAGCTGCTGGAAGACCCCAAGGTCGCGGAGCAGATGGCCCAGGCGGGCTATCGCGGGCCCCGGCCACTGACGACCTTCTACTTCTTCCGCTTCTCGATGCCGTTTGTCTTCCTTGCGGTGGCGGCCTTTTATTTGTTCATTTTCAATGATTTCGGCCTGCCGGTCATGACGCGGCTGACGGCCTGTATGTTCGCTGCGGTGATCGGCTTCTATGCACCGAACATCTTCCTCTCGAACCGCATTTCAAAGCGCCGGACATCGATCATGCAGGCGTTTCCGGACGCGCTCGACCTGCTGCTGATCTGCGTCGAGGCGGGGATGTCGATCGAGGCGGCGATCCAGAAGGTCAGCCAGGAGATCGGTGGCTCGTCCATCGACCTGGCCGAGGAACTGACCCTGCTGTCGGCCGAGCTCAGCTATCTGCCCGACCGCCGCATGGCCTATGAGGGCCTGGCCAAACGGACCAACCATCCGGGCGTGAAGTCGGTGGCCACGGCCATGACCCAGGCCGAGACCTATGGCACGCCGCTGGGTACGGCACTGCGGACCATGGCCAAGGAAAACCGCGAGATGCGGCTGTCGGCGGCCGAAAAGAAGGCCGCGGCCCTGCCGGCGAAACTGACCGTGCCGATGATCCTGTTCTTCCTGCCGGTGCTGTTCATCGTCATCCTGACGCCGGCCATCATCAGCATCCAGGACACGATGGCGGCCGGCGCGGCGGGCGGCTGACGCGCCTCGTTTTCGGTGCGTAGCGATGGAAATCGGAAGCGGCTTCGGCCGTTTCCAACCTGACGCTCACCGGCCCTGAAATCGATCAGGCTTCGGCGGCGGCCTTCCAGGCCTCGGCGACGGCGTCGACTGCATGGCGCAGATGTCTGCGGTTCCGGTCGAAGAACATCTCGCCGCGCAGGCCGGAAAAGATGAAGCCGTTGGCGACGATGCAGCTGTCCGGCCGGTCCAGCGGCTCGATCTCGAAATAGCGCATCGACCGGAACCACAGGCCCCGGTTCTCGGCCCAGACCAGTTGGGAATAGGGTTGCCAGTCGCCGACCCGGGTCGCGGCCCGGCGCTCCGGCAGCCCCCCGATCTGTTCGGTCACGGCGATCTCGGCGCCAAAGGCGATGGTCCCTTCCAGGCCGGTCTCGACCGGGTTCCAGCGGTCCCAGCCCGGCAGGTCCGCGATCAGGGCCCAGATCTGGTCAGGGGTGGCGCGTACGCCGATGCGGCGTTCAATACGGGCGATGTCCATGGCCCCGATCTGCCACGGCTTTCAGGCCAGTAAAAGGGCGCCCCGCCTCAGCGGTTGCCTTCCGGCCCCGGCTGCGAGGCGGGCGGCGTTTCGGGCGAGGGCGTTTCGTCGCGGTCGGGCAGGTCAGGCGGGCCCAGCCGCAGCCGGGCATTGAACAGGCACAGGGCCGCCGCCGCCGCCAGCATGACGGCGTTGGCGACAAACGGGGCGGGCTCCGACAGTTCATAGAGGGCGACGCCGATCACCGGCGGCCCGAGGAAGCTGAGCCCCGCCAGCGACATCATCAGCCCGGCAATGGCCCCCTGTTCACGGGGGCCGACGGACAGGGACGATCCGGCGACAAAACCCGGCCGGGCGAAGCCGACGCCGATGGACACGACGGCATAGCCGACCACGACGCCGTAATAGCCGGGCGAGGCGATGCTCATCAGGTTGCCGACCAGGGCGAGGGCCGCGCCCCAGCGCATCAGATCGGCCGGTTGCAGCTTCAGCAGGGGGATCAGGCCCCACTGGGCCATCAGGGTGGCGGCGGCGCCGGCCAGCATGGCGATGCCGATGAAGGGCTGGGCATCGCGCGAGGCGACCCCGGTAAGGGCCAGTTCGTCAATGATGTGGAAGCCCAGCACCGAAATGTTCACCGCCTGTACGGCGGTGATCAGCAGGCCATAGAGCAGATAGGCCCGCACTCGCGGGTCCTTCCACAGGCCCTTGCCGGCGTCGTGCCGGCCGCTGGCGGACGGCGTGCGCACCACCTCGCCGCTGGGCAGCCTGCGCCAGACGATGACCAGCACCACCAGGCCGAACAGGGCGAAGGCATACATCGGTCCCGCCAGGCCCACGAGCGGCAGGACAAAGAAGGGCGCCAGGGCCGGGCCGACCACCGTGCCCAGGCCCTGGGCCGAGGCCAGCAAGGACATGGCCTGTGTCCGTTGCTCCGGGGTGGTTCGGTCGGCGACATAGGCCTGTGAGGCGATCGGCGCGGCCGAACCGAAGACGCCGTAGATGGTCCGGGCCACCGCCATCAGGGCGAAGGCCAGACCGGCGCCCAGCCACTGCTCCAGCCCCGAGGTCGCGGCCATGCCGAAGCCGGTCATCGAGAGGATGAAGCCGCCCAGACCGATCAGTATGACCCGCTTGCGGCCAAGCCGGTCGGAAAGCCGGGCCCAGACCGGCGAGGCCACGGTCCACATCAGGGCGGAGATGGCGAAGGCACCCGCGACCAGGGTGTCCGAAAGCCGGAACTCGCGGCCGATGGCCGGCAGCACCGACTGAAGCGCCATATTGCCCGCCGCCGCGATCAGGCTGACGGCGAAGAGAAGGGCGAAGGCGGGAGAGCGAAGGTTCACCAGGCGAGACTAGGCCCGTCGGCGAGTCGCGTCACCCGCAGGGTGGTGATTGGTGGTTGGGTTGGCCCTTACCCCCCGGCCCCTGACTTCGGATCGGAGGCTTTCTGTCCCCGCCACCTCGCCGAACCCCGTAACGCTCAACCAATCACCAATCACCAATCACCCTCGCGCCACCTCCCTTGCCTTCCCCGCCCACGTCCGCGACGGTGGCACCACCATTGGAGTCCGCCATGACCATCTGCCGCCTGCTCGCCGTTTCCACCCTGTCGCTGGCGATGTCCGCGGGGTTGGCCCACGCCCAGACGACACCGGTCGCGCTCGACCGGATCGAGGCGGCCGTGACTGCGGAAATGCCAAAGGTCGTCGCCTGGCGTCGCGACCTGCACGCCAACCCCGAACTGGGCTTCGCCGAGACCCGCACCGCCGCCGTCGTGGCCGAACATCTGAGGGCGCTCGGCATGGAGGTCCGCACCGGCGTCGGCCGGACCGGCGTGGTCGGGGTGCTTCGCGGCGGACGGCCCGGCGGGGTAGTGGCGCTGCGCGCCGACATGGACGCCCTGCCGGTGCTGGAGGCCACGGGCCTGCCCTTCGCCTCGACCGCCACCGGAACCTATATGGGCAATACAGTGCCGGTGGCCCACGCCTGCGGCCACGACGCCCATGTCGCCATGCTGATGGGCGCCGCCGAGGTCCTGGCCGGCATGCGCGAGGACATCCCCGGGACCATCGTCTTCATCTTCCAGCCCGCCGAGGAAGGCGCGCCTCCGGGCGAGCCCAAGGGCGGGGCGATGCTGATGATCGAGGAAGGGGCCCTGGCCAACCCGCGGCCCGAGGCGATCTTCGGCCTCCATGTGGTTCCGGGTCGGCCGGGGACGCTGTTCTATCGTCCGCGTGGCTTCATGGCGGCGTCGGACCGCATCGACATCAGCCTGCACGGCCGTCAGACCCACGGTGCCTGGCCTTGGAAGGGCGTCGACGTCATCGCCGTGGCGGCCCAGATCGTCCAGACCATCAACACCCTGACGGCACGGACCATCGATCCGACCACGACGCCGACGGTCTTCACCATCGCCACCCTCGACGCGGGCGTGCGCTACAACATCATTCCCGAGGAGGCGACGCTGTCGGGAACGCTGCGCACCTTCGATATCGCCCAGCGCGACGATCTGGTGGCCCGCACCCGCGTCGCCATCGACAATGTCGCGGAGACCTATGGAGCGACGGCCGAGTTCTCGGTGCGCCAGAACGCGGCCCTGGTGTTCAACAATGAGGAACTGTCCGCCTGGCTGGCCCCGGTCCTGACCGAGGCGGCGGGGGCGGGCAACGTCAATCCGGCCACACCGCCGACCACCGTGGCCGAGGACTTCAGCTATCTGTCGCAGGAGGTTCCGGGCGTCTTCTATCACCTCGGCGGCTCGAAGGACGGGGTCGATCCCGCCACCTCGCCGCCAAACCATTCGCCGGGCTTCGACGTCAATGAGGCGGTCCTGCCGGTCGGCGTCCGCGCCCATGTGCTGAGCGCCATCCGGTTCCTGGAGCGCGAATAGGCCGTGGCTGCCAGTGAACTGGAGACGCTGAAGGCGCGCCGGGTGACGGCCCTCTATCGCCTCGACCTGATCGGCAAGGGCGCGCAGCTGACCTATGACGACGGCACGCCGGTCGACATGAAGTCTGAACAGGCCCGGCTGGAAGAGATGGTCGCCGATCTGGACCGCCGGATCGCCCGGCTGGAGACGACGCTGCACTGACGGCAACCACGTTTCTCAACACCCCGGCAAGAACCGCGGCGCATCCTTCTTCCGTCGCAGGGGAGGGGGCCATGAGGGGTTTGCCTGTTCAGTTGCCGCCGATGACGCTGGAACGCCGGGGCGGAAAGCTGCGTGAGCTGTTCTGGTTTCTCGTGGCCTTCGGCGCGATGTTCGG
>CAZFQC010000095.1:0-3606 GCA_964520795.1 uncultured Brevundimonas sp. | reverse complement strand
CCAGGGCTTCGATCTCGGCCACGGGCGCGCGTTCGTCGATCTGGTGCATGGTCTGGCCGACGAGGCCCAGTTCCAGCACCGGGCACATGGCGCGGATGAAGCGGGCGTCCGAGGTGCCGCCGGTGGTCGAGGCCTCGGGCCGGCGGCCGACGGCGGCCTCGACCGCGTCCTGCACGCCGGTGACGAACGGTCCTGTCTGGGTCAGGAAGGCGTCGCCCGAATGCAGGTGCTCGAGCTCGATCCGCAGCCCGCTTTCGGCCTGGGCCTTGCCCGCCTCGGCGTTCAACCAGGCCATCAGGCTCTCGCCGGTGTGGTTCGGATTGAAGCGGATGTTCAGCCGACCCCGCGCCTCCGCCGGGATCAGATTGGTCGCCGTATTGCCGACGTCGAGGGTGGTCAGCTCCAGATTGGACGGCTGGAAGGCCTCATAGCCGGCGTCGAGTTTGTGGTCGGCGAGACGGGCGACCAGTCGGGCCAGGACAGGGACCGGATTGGCCGCGCGGTCCGGATAGGCGACGTGGCCCTGTTTGCCGTGGACGGTGATCCAGGTGTTGAGCGAGCCGCGCCGGCCGATCTTGATCATGTCACCCAGCGCGTGTTGTGAGGACGGCTCGCCGACGACGCAGGCGTCGATGACCTCGCCCTCGGCCATGAGGGCCTGGACCACCCGTTTGGTGCCGTGCAGGGCAGGACCTTCCTCGTCGCCGGTGATCAGGAAGGACAGGCTGCCCGGGACCTCGCCCTCGGCCAGAATGCGCGAGACCGCTGCGACCCAGGCCGCGATGCCGCCCTTCATGTCGACCGCGCCCCGGCCGTAGAGGATCCCGTCCTTCACCTCGGCCTCGAACGGGCCGGAGGACCAGGCCTCGGTCGAGCCGGTCGGCACCACATCGGTATGGCCGGCGAAACAGAGGTTGGGCGAAGCCGTCCCGCGCCGGGCGTACAGGTTCTCGATGTTTTCGAAAGGCATCCGCCGGCAATGGAATCCGAGCCCGGTCAGGGCGCGCTCCAGCACATCCATCGCGCCTTCATCGGCGGGGGTGACCGACGGCCTGCGGATCAGGTCGCGGGTCAGGGCGACAGGATCGATAACGGGAGTTGATGCGACGCTCATAAGGCTGTGCTTTACGGGGTTCGGACGATTGCGAGAAGGGTGCCCCTCCCCATGCCGAAGATCGACATCGACGCAGCCCCCACCGGACACGGCACGGGCTATCCCGAGGCGTTCGCCGGACCGTGCAAGGCGCGCCGGCGCTGGAAGCTGGGCGACGCCGTCGGGCTGGACCAGTTCGGGGTCAATCTGCTGCGCCTCCCGGCCGGCGCCTGGTCGAGCCAGAGGCACTGGCACGAGGGCGAGGACGAATTCGTCTGGGTTCTGGAGGGCGAGGTGGTGCTGGTCGAGAATGAGGGCGAAACCGTCCTGCGCGCCGGCGATTGCGCGGGCTGGAAGGCAGGCGTGCCCAACGGTCATGTGCTGCAGAACCGCTCGGGGGCCGAGGCCGTCCTGCTGGAGGTCGGCACGCGCACGCCGGGCGGCGACTCCGGCGACTATTCCGATATCGACATGCGGTTCAGCAAGGGCGGCTATTTCCACCGCGACGGGACGCCGTATCCGAAGGTCGACCGGCGGACGTGACCGAAACCATCGAGACCACCGAACCCGTTGAGGCCCCGCCACCGCCCGATGGACCGATCAGCCCCTGGGCCATTCGCGACTTCCGCCTGCTGTGGGTCGGTCGGGTGGCGGCGGTGCTGGGCATCCAGATTCAGTCCTCGGCCCTGTTGTGGCAGGTCTATGAGATCGCGCGGCGGGACCACCCCGTGGCCGAGGCCAGTCTGTACCTCGGCCTCGTCGGCCTGTGCCAGTTCCTGCCGCTGCTGGCCCTGACCCTGCCGGCCGGGGCCCTGGCCGACCGCCGGGACCGCAAGAACACCGTGACCCTGTCGATCATGGTCGAGGGTGGCTGCGCCCTGGCCTTCCTTTTCATGGCGCTGCATGGACATCCGCCGCTGTGGGGCCTGCTGGCCGTGGCCGGGGTGTTCGGCGCGGCGCGGGCCTTTCTCGCCCCGGCAAGCCAGGCCTTCCTGCCCATGGTGGTCGGACGCCGCGCCCTGCCGCCGGCCATCGCGGCCCAGTCCATCGCCTTCCAGACCGGGGCCATCGCCGGACCGGCCCTGGGCGGGGTGATCGTCGGCTTCTCGGTGCCGGGAGCCTATGGCGTGGCCCTGATCATGTTCGCGATCGGCTTCACCAGCCTTCTGCTGATCCGCACCAGCGGCAAGCCCGCCCCGTCGCCGACCCGCGCCTCGCCGGTGGAGCAGGTCCGGGAGGGGCTGGCCTATGTCTGGAACACCAAGATCGTGCTCGGGGCCATTTCGCTGGACCTGATCGTCGTGCTGCTGGCCGGGGTCGCCCTGCTGACGCCGATCTTTGCGCGCGACATCCTGCATGTCGGGGCGGTCGGCTTTGGCCTGCTGCGGGCTGCGTTCGGAGCGGGTGCCCTGCTGGTGGCACTCTATCTGAGCCGATTCCCGATCGTCACTCACGGCGGACGCTGGATGTTCGCCTCGGTGGCGGTGTTCGGCGTCTGCACCCTGATCTTCGGCCTGTCGACCAGTGTCTGGCTGTCAGGCGCGATGCTGTTCCTCGGCGGCGCCGCGGACATGATCAGCGTCAACATCCGCCAGACCCTGATCCAGCTGGCGACGCCCGATCACATGCGGGGGCGGGTCAGTTCCGTGTCGATGTTGTTCATCGGCGCCTCCAACGAACTGGGAGAGGCCTGGTCCGGCGTGGCGGTGCGTTTCCTCGGCCCCATCGGCGCGGCCGTCTACGGCGGCCTTGGCGCGCTGGCCGCCACGGGACTCTGGGCGCGATGGTTCCCGGACCTGCGGAAGGCGGATCGGCTGGAGTAGGTGGGAGTGGCTGGTGGCTAGTGGCTAGTGATGAGTGGACGGCGAAGACGCGCAGTCAGCGCCGCCCTTCCGCCCCCAGCGAAGCGGCAATCTCTGGTCACCAGTCACTGGCCACTGGCCACTAGTCACTCGCCTTCACCCCCACGGCCGGAAATGCTTCGACAGCTTCAGCCCCTGCCGCTGATAGTGGCTGCCGCCCTCGCCATAGAGGCGGGTAGGGCGTTCGGTCAGGGGCTCATAGACCAGCCGGGCGACAATCTGGCCGTGCTCCAGCAGGAAGGGGGTGTCGTGGGTGCGGACCTCGAGCACGCCCTTGGACCCCGCCCCGTGCGCCTCGTCCGTGCCGAAGCCGGGGTCGAAGAAGCCGGCATAGTGGACGCGGAATTCGCCCACCGACGGATCGATCGGCGTCATCTCGGCGGCCTGGTCGACGGGGATTTCCACGTCGTCGCTGGACGCCAGGATGTAGAATTCGCCCGGATCCAGCAGCAGTTCGCCGCGGCGCAGGGTCAGGGGCTCCCAGAAGTCGCGCGGGTCGTGGCCGTCGATATGGTCGAGATCGACCACCCCGGCGTGGCGGCGGCCGCGGAAGCCGACGATCGCCCCCTCGCCGCCCTGCAGCTCGACGCCGACGCTGCGGGTCTCCAGCTTGGGCGGTTCGCCGGCCTTGAGCCGCAGCTGGTTCAGCCG
>CAZFQC010000094.1:0-8464 GCA_964520795.1 uncultured Brevundimonas sp. | reverse complement strand
ACCATCCGCCGGATGGAGAAGGGCAGTTTGCTGCTGGTCGACGGCGGCGGCCAGTATCTGGACGGCACCACCGATGTGACCCGGACCATGGCCGTGGGCGAGCCGACGGCCGACCAGCGGCGGATGTTCACCCTGGTGCTCAAGGGCCATATCGCCATGGCGGTGGTGCGCTTCCCTGTCGGCACGACCGGGTCGCAGCTGGATGCCCTGGCGCGTCTGCCGCTGTGGATGGCCGGGCATGACTATGACCACGGCACGGGCCACGGGGTCGGCTCCTATCTGGGTGTGCACGAGGGCCCGCAGCGCATCGCCAAGGCGGGCAATACCCAGCCGCTGCTGACCGGGATGATCCTGTCCAACGAGCCCGGCTACTACCGCGAGGGGCACTGGGGCATACGGATCGAGACCCTGCAGGTGGTGACGGAGCCGACGCCGATCCCCGGTGGCGAGCGGCCGATGCACGGCTTCGACCAACTGACCCTGGCGCCGCTGGACCGGAAACTGATCGATGTCGATCTGCTGACCGCGGACGAGCGGGCCTATGTCGACGCCTATCACGCCGAGGTGCTGGCCAAGGTGGGGCCGTTGCTCGACGGGGACGTGCTGGACTGGCTGCGGGGGCAGGCCGCTCCGCTTTGAGTGGCGGCGGGCGCATGGTAGAACTCGTTCTACCATGCTGAACATCAAGAACCCCGAGACTCACCGCCTCGCCAAGGAACTCGCGCATCGGCGTGGAGAAAGCCTGACGGCCGCGGTGACGGCTGCCCTGCGAGAGCAACTGGCTCGGGAACCGGCCGGGTCCGGCAAGGCCTCGGCGGGAGACGTGAAGGCCTTGCTTGTCGAGATGCGTAAACACCTTCGGCCGCTTGAACCGAACGAAGATCCGACGGCTTTTCTCTATGATCCCGAAACGGGCCTGCCCGCGTGATCGTCGACAGTTCAGCGCTCGTTGCGATCATCTTCGGAGAACCGGAGGGCGACGACCTGTTTGAACGCCTTATGGCCGGATCGCCGCGTATGTCGGCGGCCACCTATTTCGAGACGGGCATGGTGATCGACCGCAAGTCAGAGGACACCTTTCCGGCCGAGGCTTTCGAGCGCCTTCTGGCAATGACGCGGTTTGAGATTGTAGCGGTGACGCGCCAGCAGGCGGAACTGGCGCGCGCGGCCTATCGCGAATTCGGAAAGGGCAATCATCACGCGGGGTTGAATTTCGGTGACTGTTTCGCCTACGCCCTCGCGAAGGAAACCGGCGAGCCGCTGCTTTTCAAAGGCGCCGACTTTTCCCGGACGGACATTACAGAGGCCGTCTGACCTTGCAGGTCGGAGCTTGGCTGCCGAAATGAGTCGCTCCAGCGACCCCGACAGGAAATTCCCATGAAGACGCGCAAACTCGGCCGCGGCGGCCCTGAGGTTTCGGCCATCGGCCTGGGCTGTATGGGTATGGCGGCCTTCTATGGCCAGGCCTCGGATGAGACCCAGGCGACGGCGGTGATCCATCGCGCGCTGGAGCTCGGCGTCACCTTTTTCGACACGGCCGAGATGTACGGCCCGCACACCAATGAGATCCAGCTCGGCAAGGCGCTGGCAGACCGGCGGGACAAGGCGTTCGTCGCGACCAAATTCGGCATCGGCTACAATGCCGAGCGCACGGCCCTGGCCATCGACGGCTCGCCGGCCAATGTGCGCCGCGCCATCGAGGGCAGTCTGCAGCGACTGAAGATGGACCACGTCGACCTCTACTATCTGCACCGGGTCGATGCGAACACGCCGATCGAGGAGACGGTCGGGGCGATGGGCGAGCTGGTGAAGGAAGGCAAGGTGCGCTTCCTCGGCCTGTCGGAAGCCTCGCCCGAGACGCTGCGGCGCGGCCACGCCGAACATCCGATCACGGCGCTGCAGACCGAATACTCCCTGTGGAGCCGCGAGCCGGAGGACGCACTGTTCGCCACCTGCGACGAGCTGGGCATCGGTTTTGTGCCCTACAGTCCGCTGGGCCGGGGCTTCCTGTCGGGCGAGATCAGGTCGGTCGAGGATCTGGCGGCCGACGACTTCCGCCGTTCCAATCCGCGCTTCCAGGGCGAGAATTTCCAGAAGAACATCGACCTGGTCCACGCCGTCGCGGCGATCGCGGCGGACAAGGGCGTGACGGCGGCGCAACTGGCCCTGGCCTGGGTGCTGGCGCAGGGCGAGACGCTGGTTCCGATCCCGGGGACGCGCCGCATCCGGACGCTGGAGGAGAACGCCGCGGCGGTCGATCTGGTGCTGACGGCTGACGATCTGGCGCGGATCGAGGCGGTGTTTCCGAAGGGGGCCGCCTCCGGTCACCGCTATGCCGAGGCGGCACGGTCGGCGCTGAATCGCTAGGCCGGCTTACGGCGAATTAACTGGCGTGGGGTGATCGGCGCGATAGTGTTTGTGAATGCAAACACTATCCGGGACCGCGATCGCCGAACTGGCCCTGACGGGGCTGGGCTTCACCGAGTTGGAGGGACGACTGTACTGCGCCCTGCTGGAGGGTGGGCCGGCCACCGGCTACCGGATGGCCAAGCGGGTGGGCAAGGCCCCGCCGAATGTCTACCAGGGCCTCGCCAGCCTGACGCAGAAGGGGGCGGTGCTGTTCGACGACGGCGAGCCGCGAACCTGGCGCGCGGTGCCGCCCGCCGAGCTGCTCGCCGCCGTCGGCGGCGCCTTCGAGGCTCGCAGGGCCGAGGCAGAGGCCGCCCTGGGCGGGCTGCTGCGGCCGGTCGCCGATGATCGCGTCTATCAGATCAGCCAGGCCGACCAGGTCCTCGAACGCGCGCGGGCCATGCTGGCAGGGGCGCGCGAGATCGTGCTGTTCGACCTGTTCGACGCGCCGCTGACCCTCATGAAGGCGGATCTGGAGGCGGCCGCGGCGCGGGGCGTGACTGTCGCCGGCCTGGGCTATGGACCGTCCGGCGGGCTGGAGGGCGTCATGCTGTGTCGCGCGGCGGGAGCCGGGATCGCGCGGGCGCGGTGGCCCGGCGCGCAACTGAGCCTGGTGGTCGACGCCGCCGAGCATCTGGTGGCGCTGATGACGCACGACCTGACCGCCGTGCGCCACGCCGTCTGGAGCGACAGCGCCTATCTGAGCTGCCTGCAGCACAGCGGCCTGTCGGCCGAGATCCGTTTGACGGGCATCGATGCAGACGCCCTGGCCTCGACAGAGCGCCTTGCCCTGCTGGCCGCCGCGCCGCGCGGATTGCGTGCCCTGCTCGGGCCTGAACCCCTTGCTGAATCCGAAGATGAGGATGAACTCGCATGAACTGCCGTTTCCTTCCGGTCGCGGCCGCGACCTCCGCCCTTGTGCTGATCTGCGCCGGTGCCGCCCGGGCGGACGATCCGTCCTCCGTGCTCGAGCGCTATCGCCAGTGGCGGGGCGGGACGGCATTCGAACAGATGACGGCTGTGCGCGCCCGGGGGACCGTTGTGTCTTCGGGCCTGACCGGGACAATAGATCAGGTTGCCACCGATGCCGGCGACCTTCGCCGCGAGATCGACCTGGGGGTGGTGCGCAACGCCAGCGCCCGGCGTGGCGCGACCGGCTGGGCCCTGACACCCGCCGGGCAGGTGGAGGACCTCGGGCCCGCAGCCGCCGAGGATCTGCGCCGCGACGCCCTTCTGATGTTCGAGGCGGTGCTGGACGATCCGTCCCGGCTGGACCGCAAGCCGGATGCCGAGCGCGACGGCCGGACCTTCGCCGTGGTGGCGGTCGATTTCGGCGACGCCGACGTGCATGAACTCTATCTCGAGCCCGACACGGGTGCCCTCTATGGTTTGCGTCGCGTACGGGACCGGCGCGAGGCCTTCGTGCGCTTCGATGACTGGCGGATGGTCGAGGGGGTGCGCATGGCCTTCGCCGAGTCGGCCGCCGGGGCCGGCGGCGGCGACGCCAGCGTGCGCTGGTCCGAGATCGACGCCAGCCCCGAGATCGCCGCGGAGGATTTCGCCCGGCCCGCTTTGGCGGCGGCCCATGTCATCGCCGGGGGCGCGGCCTCGACCGGGTTCATGACTTTCGACCTGTTCGCCGGGTCGCGCATCTACATCCCGGCGACCGTGAACGGGGTAAGGACCGAGGTGCTGCTGGATAGCGGGGCCGAGATGACGGTGCTGGACAAGGGGTTCGCCGAGCGACTGGGGTTGACGCCGACCGGCGAGGTGGCGGCGGTCGGCACGGGCGGCGTCGGCAGGGCCCAGTTCGTCGGCGGGGTGACCCTGGAACTCGACGGGATCGTCTTCGCTGACCGGACGGTGGCAGTGATCGACCTGGCGGCCATCGGCCAGGCGATCGGGCGGCCGCTGCCGGTGATCCTCGGCAAGGACGCCTTCAACGGCCTGATCGTTGATATCGACTTTCCGGCCCGCGCCATCGCCTTCCACGAAGCCGAGGCGTTCGCGCCGCCGGAGGGCGTGGTCGAGGTGCCGCTGACCTCGACGGGATCGATCCGGGCGATACCGATGTCGGTCGAGGGCCGGGAACCGGAGCTGTTCGATTTCGACACCGGCAACGGCGGGGCGCTGATCGTCTATCCGGCCTATGCGGAGTCGGCGGCGCTGCTGGACGGGCGACCCGCCTCGACCGTGATGTCGGGGGCGATCGGCGGAGTGCGCGAGGCGGGGATCGCCACGATCCAGTCGATCAACATCGCGGGCTTCGAGATCCGGAACGTGCCGGCGACATTCCCGCCCACCGGCCCTTCGGCGGTGGACAGCGACCGCGCGGCCGGGAATGTCGGCATCGGCGTCCTCGGCCGCTTTCGCCTCGTCACCGATTTCGAAGGCGGCCGGTTGTGGCTCGGTGCCACGCCCGAGAGCCTGGGCCAGCCGTTTGCACGCGACCGTCTCGGGCTGGGCCTGCGCAAGGAGGCGACGGCGCTCGTGGTGCAGCGGGTCTCGCCCGGTTCTCCGGCGGCGGAGGCGGGTTGGGTCGCCGGCGAGCGGATCATCGCCATAGACGGACTGGGCGCGGACGCGCTGGATGCGGCGGCCTTGCGCGGGATCATTGCGGGACCGTCGGGTCGGACGCTGGTCCTGACGCTGGAAGGCGGCGAGACCCGCACCCTCGAGGCCCGTGACTTCTACTGATCAGCCGATCAGGGCCAGCCATTCGTCCTCGGTCAGGACCGTGACGCCGTGCTTCAGCGCGTCGGCCATCTTCGACCCCGCGCCGGGTCCGGCGACGAGATAGTCCGTCTTCTTCGACACCGAGCCCGAGACCTTGGCGCCGAGCGCCTCGGCGCGGGCCTTGGCCTCGTCGCGGGTGAAGCGTTCCAGCGCGCCGGTGAAGACGACGGTCTTGCCGGCGACGGGCGTGTCGGACTTCGGCTTCTCCGCGTCCTCGATCCGCGTCATCTCGGCGACGAGAGCGTCGACCATGGCGCGGTTGTGGGTCTCGCGGAAGAACAGGGCCAGGGCACGGGCGGCGACCGGGCCGACGCCCGAGACGCCGGCAATCTGCCCGAGGCCTTCGGACGGGCCCTCGTTGCGGGCGATGGCGGCCAGCCGGACCAGGCCGGCCCAGTCGTCGGCCAGGGTCGCCAGACCGCGGCGGGCGGGGGCGGCGAGGCCGGGGAAGGCGAGGGCGATCTTCTGGTCGATCGGTGCCTCGGGCCAGGGGTCCTCGGATGGCGGCGCCGCCTCGGCCAGGGTTGCGACCACGCGCGGCGAGACGGCGTGGGTCTCGTTCAGCCGCATCCAGTCCTCGCTGGGGATGCCGTCGGCGGCGGCGATACAGGCGGCCTCGAAGGTGGGCCAGGTCTCGAAGGCGCGGGCCAGGACGATGGAGGTCTGCTCGCCGATGTCGCGCACGCCGAGACCGTAGATGAAGCGATCCAGGGCGATGGTGCGGCGGGCGTCGATGCCGGCGACGAGGTTGCGGACGCTGGTCTCGCCATAGCCGTCCTCGGCGCGCAGGGCGTCGAGCTTTTCGGCGTCTCGGGCGAGGCGGAAGATGTCGGCGGGCTGGCTGATCCAGCCACGCTCATGGAAGGCGATCAGCTGTTTCTCGCCGAGGCCCTCGATGTCGAAGGCGCGGCGGCTGCAGAAATGCTTGAGGTGTTCGATCCGCTGGAAAGGGCAGGCCAGTTCGCCGGTGCAGCGGCGGACCACGCTCTCGACGCCTGAGGCATTGGTCTCCTTCACCAGCGCGGTCTTCAGCGGGCAGATGCAAAGGTGCGGGAAATCCCACGGCTCGCCGCGGCCGGGCCGGTCGGGGTCCACGACGCCGAGGATCTGGGGGATGACGTCGCCTGCGCGCTGAAGCGTGACGGTGTCGCCGAGGCGGACGTCGAGCCGGGCGATCTCGTCGGCATTGTGCAGGGTGGCATTGCGCACGACCACGCCGCCGACGGTGACGGGGTGCAGGCGGGCGACCGGGGTGTGGGAGCCGGTGCGGCCGACCTGGATGTCGATGTCTTCCAGCACGGTCGTCGCCTGCTGGGCCGGAAACTTGTGGGCGATGGCCCAGCGCGGGGTGCGGGCGACGAAGCCGAGTCGCGACTGCCAGTCCAGCCGGTCGACCTTGTAGACCACCCCGTCGATGTCATAGCCGAGGCCCGCGCGGTCGCGTTCGAGTTCGGCATAGAGGCCCTGGAGCCCGGCGGCGTCCTCGACCTTTCGGGATCGGGCGTTGACCTGAAAGCCCCAGCTTTCCAGCGTCTTCAGGGCGTCAGCTTGCGTATCGGCGAAGGTCGCGGAGGTCTCGCCCCAGGCGTAGGCGAAGAAGCGCAGAGGCCGCTTCGCCGTGATCGCCGGATCCTTCTGGCGCAGGGAGCCGGCGGCGAAATTGCGCGGGTTGGCGTAGGTGCGCTGGCCCTCCGACCCGGCGGCGGCGTTGAAGGCGTCGAAGGCGTCGTTGGGGGCATAGACCTCGCCGCGCACCTCGATGACCGCCGGCCAGCCCTTGCCGGACAGGGTCTGCGGGATGTCGGCGATGGTGCGGAGGTTGGCGGTGACGTCCTCGCCGGTGCGGCCATCGCCACGCGTGGCGCCGGTGACCAGCACGCCGTCCTCGTAGCGCAGGCTGGCGGACAGCCCGTCGATCTTGGGCTCGCCGACGAAGGCCACGGCTTCATCGACCGGGAGCTTGAGAAACCGGCGGATGCGGGCCACGAAGTCGGTCACCTCTTCCGCCGAAAAGGCGTTGTCGAGCGACAGCATGGGCACGCCGTGGCGCACCGGGGCGAACTGGCTGGAGGCGGCGGCGCCGACGACCTGGGACGGCGAGGCCGCGCTGGTCAGGTCGGGGAACAGGTCCTCGATCTCGAGCGCCCGGCGCTTGAGCGCGTCATAGTCCGCGTCGCTGATCTCCGGCGCGTCCTGCCCGTGATAGAGGGCGTCGTGCCGGGCCAGTTCGGCGGTCAGCCGGTCGAGTTCCTCGCGCGCGGCGGACTCGGTCAGCTGATCGACGGGGGTGTCGGACATGAAGGGCTCGCCGGAAGGATTCTTTGGGCCGTTCTAGCATCGCCCGGCGGGGTTTCGAGGCCCGCCGTCCGATTGCGGCCACAGAATCCCGCATGACAGGGAGTTAAACTGACACCGCCCCTGCGCTCCGCTAGCGTCCGGCGGTCCCCAAGGAGTCCCCATGCGTCACGTCCGTCTTCTCGCCCTGTCCACCGCGCTGGGAGGGGCCCTGCTGCTGTCGGCCTGCGGCAGCCTGTTCGGGTCGGAGGCGACGCCGCCGGTCGCCGCCGCCCCGGTGCCTTCGGCGATGCAGGCCCAGCTGCTGGAAGACGTTCGCATCCTCTCTGCCGACGACATGCAGGGCCGCGACACGGGCGCGCCGGGCGGTGAGATGGCGCGCAACTATATCGTCGGGCGGCTGGAGGGACTGGGCGTTGTTGCGCCGCCGATGGGCCGGCTGCAGCCGTGGGAGATGCAGGGCCGCACCCGCGCCGGGCCCAAGACCTACAACGGCATCAACATCATCGGGGTGATCCCCGGCACGCGCGTCACCGACCGCTATATCGTGATCACGGCCCACTATGATCACGTCGGGGTCAATGCCGAGGGCCAGGTGTTCAACGGCGCCGACGACAACGCCTCGGGCGTGGCGACCATGCTGGCCCTGGCGGCGGACCTGAAGCGTCAGGCTCCGGAGCACAGCGTGCTGATCGTGGCGCTGGACGGAGAGGAGCACGGACTGCTGGGCGCCCGGCATTTCGTCGAGGCCCCGCCAATGCCGCTCGAATCCATTTCCATGAACCTGAATTTCGACATGACGGCGCGGGCCGAGACTGACGGCAAGTTGTGGGTCACCGGCACCTACCAACACCCGACCTTCCGTCCGATCCTCGAGGGCATTCCGGCCAATGGGGCGGTCGCCCTGGCCTTCGGCAAGGATACGCCGCAGGATACGGGTGAGGACAACTGGGTCGAGTCCTCCGACCATGCCGCCTTCCACCGCGCCCAGGTGCCGTTCCTGTATCTGGGGGTGAACTATCAC
>CAZFQC010000093.1:0-8480 GCA_964520795.1 uncultured Brevundimonas sp. | reverse complement strand
GATGCCCAGCGAGAGCGACAGCAGGATCACACCCGTCCGCAGGTCGCGGGCGGCGGTCGCCGGCGGTTTGACGGTCTGGCGGGTCAGGGCGTCAATGACTTCGGGCGGCAGCGGCTGCCCCTTTTCGAGCGACGCCCGCAGGGTCGCCTGCATTTCCTGACGTTCCTTGCTCTTGAGCCAAGTCGGAACGATCACGATACCGGCGATCATCGCGAACATCGCAATCGGAATCCAGACTTCGTTCATCTCGAATATCCTCTGATTTGGTCCTCGACCGGAGCGTGATGCTTCGGCCTTCTGACGACAAGAGGCACTGGCGGGGCCATACGGATGCGAAGCCGCAGGTGAAACTTTCGTAAGGCGGGCGAAGCCGCCGCCCGGACCCTCAGCGTGCGCTGAACGGGGTCCGGATGCCGCGACCGAAGCGGCGCGACAGCCACAAGGCGGCGACGGCGGTGACCGCCGCCCCCGCCAGCATGGCGGCCGCGGGCTGGAGCGCGGTGCCCAGACTGTCGCGCATCGGCCCGACCACGGGGATCAGGGCCCACAGCACGGCCACAGCGGCCACGGCCCAGGGCACGAGGGCGGCCACGGTCATCCACGCGCGGCGCAGGGCGATCGCCTGGGCCATACGGGCCTGGAAGGCATAGTCCCGCGCCGGCGGGGCCTCGGCGGCGAACAGGGCGGACAGTTTCTGTTCAGGCGTCATCCGGACCTCCCAGCGCCTTGAGCAGTCGCGCCCGTCCGCGCGCAACATGCGACTTCACGGTGCCGAGAGGCAAGCCCAGCGCCATCGACGCCTCGCCATGCGACCAGCCGTCGGCCAGGCACAGGGCCACGCAGGCGCGCACATCCGCGGACAGTTCGGCCATGGCGGCCGCAACGGACATCCGCTCCTCCGGCGAGACTCCGGCGGGCGTCACGACCGTCTCGAGCCAGAGATTGTCGCGCGCGGAGCCGCGCCTTGCGGACCGGATCCGGTCCTGCGCCTTGCGCCAGGCGATGCCGCACAGCCAGGCCCGGACCCCGGCCGCCTCCCTGAGCGATCGCAAGGACTGCCAGGCCGCCAGAAAGGCCTCCTGCGCCACATCGTCGGCCTCGGCCCAGCCGCCGCCCAGCATCCGGCGCAGAAAGCCGCGCACCGCCGCCTGGTGTCGCTCGATCAGCCGCGAAAAGGCCGCGTCCGAGCCGGCGAGCGCGCGGCCCACCAGCTCGGCGTCGGTCTGCAGTCCCCCCATGGCGTGCGCTCCGGGCCGGCATCAGGCCTTCGGGCCGCGCCCGCCGCTGCGCAGAGCCGAGACCAGCGAGGCCAGACACAGGGCCCCCAGCACGAAACTGACGATCAGGAAGGCCTCCTGCGCCCCATACATGTCGGACCAGCTGGCGTAGCCGAAACCGGCGGCCATGACCCCGAACAGCACCACCGAGAACCAGGAACCGTCGCCGGGACGACCATCCTTGCGGGTGTGCCAGGAATCGTCATCCGCATCGATCGGGCGGTCCAGCACCTTGAGCAGGGCGGCCGGCGGCTCCTGGCCCTTCTCGGCATAGGTCTGGATCAGCTTCAGCGTATCCTTTTGCCGGCGATAGTTGAGCAGGCTCGAAAAGCCCGAGGCCACGAACCAGCCGAGCGGAAAGATCAGCCACCAGTAGGAACGGAACAGGTCTTCCATCGTCATCACCCCTCATCGCGCCGGGCCCATCGCCCGCGCTTTCATAGGGTAGTCGGCACCGCCCCGGCCAGTGGATGCGGCGGCCGCGATTTTTTGCAGGACATCGAATTCGCCCGGCCTGCAACGCCAGCCGCGGCCCCGCGTTGACCTGCCGACGCCCCTTCAACCTCAGCCGGAGCCCGCCCCATGGTCCAGATCACCTATCGCATCGCCGAACACGACGGCGGCTGGGCCTATCAGCTGGGCGACACCTGGTCGGAGACCTTCCCCGACCACGACTCCGCCCGCGCCGCGGCCGTGGCGGCTTCACGTGAGCAGAAGGTCCCCGACAAGGACACGCTGATCGAATATGCCGACGCCTCGGGGCAGTGGGTCACCGAACGCGCCGACGGCCACGACCGGCCGGAGGTCGACGTCCAGGGCTAGATCAGGATCGCCGCATACCGCTCGGGCTTGAAGCCGACCAGCGTCCGGTCGCCGAGGTCCAGCACCGGGCGTTTGATCATCGACGGCTGGGCCAGCATCAGGGCGACGGCCTTCGCGGCGTCCAGATCGCCCTTGTCCGCGTCCGGCAGCGCCCGGAACGTCGTGCCGGCGCGGTTCAGCATCGTCTCCCAGCCATGCTCGGCCACCCAGGCTTCCAGCCGCGGCCGGTCGATGCCGACCTTCTTGTAATCATGGAAGGCGAAGGCCACGCCGTGCTGGTCCAGCCAGACGCGGGCCTTCTTGACCGTGTCGCAATTGGGAATGCCGTAGAGGGTGTGGGTCATGGGTGCCTGTTTGCCTTGACGGTCCGGCAGCGGCAAGCGGTCCACCCCTTCCCGAACTCAGGCCCCCGCCACCCGCGCCAGATCGGCTGTGATGCGCTCGGCCACCTTCAGCCGCTCCGCTGCCGTGTCCCACTCGCCCTTGACCACGATCTTCTGGTCCGGCCGGATCTTCCAGAAGGCATGGTTCTTCTGGATCAGCCCGACCAGCCCCATCGGATTGGGGAAGGCGTTGTTGCGCAGGGTCAGCACCGCCCCCTTGGGTCCGATGTCGATCCGCTCGATGCAGGCCGTCTTGCAGTTGGCCTTGATGCCGACGATGCGCAGAAGCTGTTTCGCCTCATCCGGCAGCGGGCCGAACCGGTCGATCAGTTCGGCGGCCAGGGCCTCTCGCGTCTCGGAGTTCTCGGCGTCCGACAGACGGCGATACAGGCTCAGACGAACATTGAGGTCCGGGACATAATCCTCTGGAATCAATACAGCAGCGCCGACATTGATCGCCGGCGACCAGCCGCGGTCCACGACCCCGCCGCCCTCGCCCGACTGGCGCAACTCGGCCACGGCGTCCTCCAGCATCTGCTGGTACAGCTCGACCCCGACCTCGCGGATATGGCCCGACTGTTCGTCGCCCAGCAGATTGCCGCCGCCGCGCTGATCCAGATCGTGGCTGGCCAGCTGGAAGCCGGCTCCGAGGTTGTCCAGCGACTGCAGCACCTGCAGCCGCCGCTCCGACGACAGGCTCATCGGCTTGTTCGGCGGCGTGGTCAGATAGGCGAAGGCCCGCGCCTTGGCCCGACCGATCCGGCCGCGGATCTGGTGCAGCTGGGCCAGGCCGAACATGTCGGCCTTGTGCACGATCAGGGTGTTGGCCGTCGGCACGTCCAGCCCGCTCTCGACGATGGTGGTGGACAGCAGCAGGTCATAGCTGCCGTCGTAGAAGGCGCTCATCACGTCTTCCAGCTGGGTCGGTGACATCTGGCCGTGGCCGACCACGAATTTGATCTCGGGCACCTTCTCGCGAAGGAACTGCTCGATGTCCGGCAGGTCCGACAGGCGCGGCACGACGTAATAGGCCTGACCGCCGCGGTATTTCTCGCGCAGCAGGGCCTCGCGGACCAGCACCGGGTCCCACGGCGTGACATAGGTCCGCACCGCCAGGCGATCGACCGGCGGGGTCGCGATGATCGACATCTCGCGGATGCCCGACAGCGCCATCTGCAGCGTCCGCGGGATCGGCGTGGCCGTCAGTGTCAGCAGGTGCACATCGGCGCGGAGGCCCTTCAGCTTCTCCTTGTGCTTGACACCGAAATGCTGCTCTTCATCAACGATAACAAGGCCCAGGTCCTTGAACCCGACCTGATCACTGAGCACCGCATGGGTGCCGACGACGATCTCGAACGAGCCGTCCTTGAGCCCCGCCCGGGTCTCGGCCGCATCTTTCGCGGTCACCATGCGCGACAGGTGCCGGACATTGACCGGCCAGCCGGCGAACCGCTCGCTGAAAGTCTTGAAATGCTGCCGCGCCAGCAGGGTGGTCGGGCAGACGATGGCCACCTGCTGGCCGGTCATGGCCACCACAAAGGCGGCCCGCAGCGCCACCTCGGTCTTGCCGAAACCGACGTCGCCGCAGATCAGCCGATCCATCGGCGTGCCCTTGCCGAGGTCTTCCAGCACGTCGCCGATGGCGTTCAGCTGGTCGTCCGTCTCCTCATAGGGGAAGCGGGCGCAGAACTCGTCGAACAGGCCGTGCGGCGGGGTGATCGGGTCGGACGAGCGCAGCGACCGTTTGGCCGCGAGCGCGATCAGCCCCTCGGCCATGTCGCGCAGGCGGGCCCTGGCCTTGGCCTTGCGCGCCTGCCAGCCCGCCCCGCCCAGCCGGTCCAGCTGCGCGCCGTCGGTCTCCGAGCCGTAGCGGGTCAGCAGGTCGATGTTCTCGACCGGCAGGTACAGCTTGCTGTCCCCGGCATAGAGCAGCTCCAGGCAGTCGTGCGGTGCCTGCTGGATCTCCAGCGTCTTCAGTCCCTCATAGCGGCCGATACCATGGTCCAGGTGGACGACCAGATCCCCGGTCGTCAGGGCCGAGGCCTCGGCGAGAAAGTTCGACGCCCGCCGCTTCTTCTTCGGCCGCGCCAGCCGGTCGCCCAGCATGTCGGTCTCCGAGATGACAGCGATCGTGTCTGTCTCGAACCCATGCTCGACCGGCAGGACGCCGCGCAGATACAGGTCCTTCGGCGCCTTCTGGACGTCAGCCCAGTTGCGCACGGCCACGACGTGCTCGAGCCCGTGGTCCGCCAGCATGGCCGCCAGACGCTCTGACGAGCCCTCGGTCCAGGAGGCGAACAGCACCCGTTTGCCGGCCGCTTTCAGCGCCTCGGCATGGCGCGCCACGGCCTCGAACAGATTGACGCTGTCCTGCGCCCGTTCGGCCGCGAAGCTACGGCCCAGCCGGCCGCCCGCGTCCTCGCCCCCCGCCTGTGGACCCTGCCCGTGGAAGGGGGACAGACGTCGCACCCATCGGCCGGCCAGGGCGGCGTGCCAGTCGCCCTCGCCCAGATAGAGGCACTCGGGCGGCAGGGCCCGATACGCCGCCCCGCCCTTCCCCATCGAGGCGTCGCGACGCGCCTCGTAGGCGTCCTTCGTCAGGGTCCAGCGCTCACCCCGCGCCGCCTCGACCTGGTTGTCGAGGAACAGGCGCGCGTCGTCGGGCAGATAGTCGAACAGGGTCTCCAGCCGGTCGTAGAGCAGCGGCAGCCAGTGCTCCATGCCCTGCCGCCGCGCGCCCTCGCTGATGGCCATGTACAGCGGGTCATCGCCCACCGCGCCGAACAGGCCGAGATAGCCGGTGCGGAAGCGTGAGATGCTGTCGGGATCGAGCAGCGCTTCGGATACGGGTGCCAGATGCACCTCGCGCCGCTGGCCGGTCGACCGCTGGGTCGCCGGATCGAAGGTGCGGATCGACTCCAGCTCCGACCCGAACATGTCCAGCCGCACAGGCTCCTCGAACCCGGGTGGATAGACGTCGATGACCCCGCCGCGCACGGCGAACTCGCCCTTTTCGGACACGGTCGAGGCCCGCAAATAGCCGTTGGCCGCGAAATATCGCTCCAGGGCGGCGGTCTCGAGGTCGAGTCCGACCGTGGTCTGGAACCCGGCGCCATTGGTCACCTCGCGCGGTGGCGTCCGCTGCATGGCGGCACCGACGGTGGTGACGACCAGCACCGGCTTGCGGTCGCCGGGCGCGCGCTGCGCCAGCCGGGTCAGGGCCGCCATCCGTTCGGCCGACACCGACGATGTCGGGCTCAGCCGGTCGTAGGGCAGACAGTCCCAGGCCGGGAACTCGACGATCTCGATATCGTCGGCGAAAAAGCCGAAGGCCTGCACGAACTCGCCCATCCGCGCGTAGTCCCGCGCCACGAACAGGCCGACGCCGCCGTCGGCCTTGAGCCGCTCGGCCACGACCAGGGCGTCGAGGCCCTCGGGCGCGCCGCCCAGGTCCTGATCACTGCGTTTGGGAAGGGCGCCGTCCATCAGCCGGCCCCCTCGGCCACGGCCGCGGCGACATGGTCGCGCATGAAGGTCCGCAGCTTGATCATCAGGACCGTGTCGTGCGCCGCCGGCGTCGGCTCGGTCCCGGTGATCCAGGCATAGATCCGGTGATCGTCGTCCTCGGCCAGCAGGGCCTCAAGCGAATCCAGCTCACTCTCGTCCAGCGAGGGTCCGACCTGGTCCACAAAGGGCCCCAGCACCAGGTCGGCTTCGCGGAATCCTCGTCGCCATGCCCGGAAGGTGATCCGGCCGAGTCGTTGCTTCAGACGTGCGTCAATATCGGCCACAAGGTTCCTTGCCCGGTCGGTCAGGTTCAATCGCGCAGCGGAGATAGCGTTCCAGACGCGCTTTCGCCAGCTATGCTGTCGTCGCATGCGGCCGCAGATTCTCTTTCCCCTGTTCGCGGAGGTTTCCAGCCTGAAAGGCGTGGGGCCGAAGATCCTGCCGCTTGTCCAGAAACTGGCCGGGCCGCTGGTTCGCGACCTGGTCTTCCTGTCGCCCTCGGGTCTGATCGTGCGCCGGCCGATGACGGCGGTGAATGCGATCGAGGGGCAGGTCGGCATATTCGAGGTGATGATCGACCGGCTGATCGTGCCCGGAAAGCCCGGCGTGCCGATCAAGGTCCGGGCGTCCGACGACACCGGCTTCGTCCACATGATCTGGTTCGGCGGCTCGGCCCAGCACATCGACCGGCTGCTGCCCAAAGGCCAGAAGCGGCTGGTGACGGGCAAGGTCGAACGCTATCTGGCCGAGGTCCAGATCGTCCATCCGGATATCTACACCCCGGAACAGGCCGGCGAGATCGCCGCCATCGAGCCGGTCTATCCCGCGACCGCCGGCCTCTCCCCGCGCGTGGTCCGCAAACTCGCCCAGGCGGCCCTCGCCCACGCCCCCGACCTGCCGGAGTGGCAGGACCCCGCCTGGATGACGAAGAACCGATGGCCCGGCTGGCGCGCGGCGCTCGAGGCGCTGCATACGCCGACCTGCGAGCCCGAACTGGAGCCCGACGCCCCGGCCCGGCAGCGGCTCGCCTATGACGAACTGCTGGCCCACCAGCTGGCCCTCGCCCGGCGTCGTCGCGCTCGCCAGATCACCCCGGGACCGCGCATCTCGCCCGGCGAGGCTTCCACCCACCTGCAGTCCGCCCTCGGCTTTAACCTGACCAGCGCCCAGCAGCAGGCCGTCGCCGAAATCCGTCGCGACCTCGCCTCGGGCGAACAGATGGGCCGGCTGCTGCAGGGCGACGTCGGCTCGGGAAAGACCGCCGTCGCCGCCCTGGCCCTTGCCGACACGGCCGCCTCCGGCTTCCAGGCCGCCCTGATGGCCCCGACCGAGATCCTCGCCCGCCAGCACTGGCAGAGGCTGGCCCCGATGCTGGAGGCCGCCGGTGTCCCGACCATACTGCTGACCGGTCGGGACACCCCCGCCGAACGCCGCGCCCGCCTCGCCGCCCTCGCCTCGGGCCAAGCCAAGGTCGCCATCGGCACCCACGCCCTGTTCCAGGACGCCGTCCGCTTCGACCGCCTCGCGCTCGCTGTCATCGACGAACAGCACCGTTTCGGCGTCAACGAGCGCCAGCGGCTGCAGGCCAAGGGCGACCCGCGCACGGGCGGCGTCCATCTGCTGACCATGTCGGCCACCCCGATCCCGCGGACGCTCGAGCTGACCCAGTATGGCGAGCTTGAAGTCTCGCGCCTGGCCGAAAAGCCGCCGGGCCGCACACCGGTCACCACCGCCGTCCTCCCGCTGGCGCGGATCGGCGAAGTCGCCAAACGGCTCAAGGCCGCGATCGACAGCGGGGCACAGGCCTACTGGATCTGCCCGCTGGTGGCCGAGAGCGAGGCCATCGACCTCGCCGCCGCCGAGGCCCGCGCCGCAGACCTGCGCCGCATCCTCAAGGTCGAGGTCGGCCTTGCACATGGCCAGATGCCGGGCGCGGACCGCGAAGCCGTCATGGCCGAGTTCGCCGACGGCCGTATTCCCCTGCTGGTCGCCACCACCGTGGTCGAGGTCGGGGTCGATGTGCCCAACGCCACCATCATGGTCATCGAGCACGCCGACCGCTTCGGCCTGGCCCAGCTGCACCAGCTGCGCGGCCGGGTCGGGCGCGGGGCCAAGGCCAGCGCCTGCATCCTGCTGTACGGCGGCGGGGACGACGGGCTCGGCGAAACGGCCCGCCTCCGGCTTGAGACCCTGCGCCGGACCGAGGACGGCTTCGAGATCGCCCAGGCGGGTTTCCGCCTGCGCGGCTGAGGTGGTGGTGTTCGCCTGATGATCGATCGTCTTCACCGGCTCGGTCTTGGCGGGCTCGGCGTCAGCCTTGTCGTCCTCAGACATACCCTTCTTGAAGGCCTTGATGCCCTGCGCAAAGTCACCCATCAGGGACGAAATCTTGCCGCGGCCGCCGAACAGCAGCAGCACGATCACGCCCACGACGATCCAGTGCCACAGACTAAAGGAACCCATTCGGAAGTCCTCCGCATCGACGATATTG
>CAZFQC010000092.1:0-8481 GCA_964520795.1 uncultured Brevundimonas sp. | reverse complement strand
CTCCAGTTGGAACCTGAAAAGCCCGGCCTCGGCCGGGTTTTTTGCGTTTTGGCGCTCGCGGGGGCCGTTTCACCTCCGTTGCCTGACCTCGCCAAATCACGCACCTTTTCGGCCTGATGGAGTTGGGGGGCTGTGATGGCTGAGGCGGTACAGAGGTCGATCACCGGTCGCCCGGTCGAATCGCAGCGGCTGGACGCCTTCGTCGACGCGGCCTTCGCCTTCGCTGTCTCGCTGCTGATCATCGCCGGAGCCGAGCCGCTGCGGTCGTTCGATGACCTGCTCACCGCCCTGGCGCGCATTCCCGCCTTCGCCTTCGCCTTCGCCCTGATCATTCTGTTCTGGATGGCGCACCGGACCTGGTCCAGCCTGTCGCCGGTCCGCGACGGCCGGGCGACGGCGCTCAGCCTGGCCGTGGTCTTCGCCGTGCTGGTCTTTGTGTTTCCCCTGCGCCTGCTGACCGATACGGCGACCCATTTCATCTCCGGCGGCCTGCTGCCGGGTCGGGGCCTGATCTCGAGCTTCGCCGAGCTGCGCTGGACCTATGTGATCTACGGGATCGGCTTCTCGATCCTGTCGGGGCTCTATGTGCTGCTGTTCCGGCAGGCGCAGGCGGCCATCGATCCGGCGGACGGTGAGCGCGATCAGGCCGCCCGCCAGTGGGCGCGCACCTGGATGCTGGCCGCAGCGACGGGTCTGCTCTCCGCCGCGCTGGCCTGCACGCCCTTGTTGGCCGCCGCGCCCTGGCTGCCCGGCGTGACCTACCAGTTGATTCCGCTCGGCATCGGCCTGTTCGCCCTGCGCGACCGGCTTCGCCGCCGAAGCGTCTAGAGTCCCAGCGCGGTCCGGATATCGCGCCAGTCGATGTATTTGAAATTCTGCGTGCCGGCGTCGTTGATGTCGTCCTGGACCACGACCACGCCCTCGGGGAAGTCGCCGACCGGGCCGCCGAGCGCGGCCAGGCCATCTGTTCCGGTGACGCGATCGACCGCGCCATCCTGGACCACGAATCGACCGGCATAGACCGGAGCGGCGCCGTCGATGCGCCAGACGGGGAAGGTCGAGTCCCCCTGGCTTGAGCCGATCAGATAGCGGGCCGCGCCGTCCTCGAGGATGGTCAGGCCCTCGGCGTCCGCGACGAGAATGCCCGGCGCGACCGGCTGGATCAGGGTCCGCGCGGACCCTGCCGCAGGGTCGAGGCCGTAGCGCCACAGGCCGACATTCTCTTCGGTGATGTAGAGGGCACCGGTCGCCTCGTCGGCGGCGCAGCCCTCCGAGATTGTCCCGATATCGAAGCGGCGTACCTCGCGGGCCGCCGGCGCGCCCGTGGCGTCGGCGGTCAGGACGAACTGGCGCACCTCGCCCTCGTGACCGACCAGCACGGCGTGGATCTCGGCCCCGCGCCGGGCGAAGCAGAAGCCATAGGGTTCGACCACGTCTGTGGTGATCGTGCCCCAGGGGCGCACGCCGGCCTCGCCGGCCGGATTGAACAGATACAGGGCCACACCCGTCTTGCCGGGCGTGCGGTCGCTGGCTCCGAGCACCACCTGCGCCCGGCCGTCCACCGTCAGGCCCGCGATCAGGTCGACATTGTTCAGCAGGCCCTCGGGCAGGAACTGCAGGACGGCACCGTCCAGACCATAGATGTACAGCCCGGCCTTCTTGTCCGTGCCGGCGACGAAACCGAGGGTAGAGACGCCGCCGATCCTGACGGGTGCCGCGCCGGCCCAGATCGCAGGATCGTCGGCGGCGTCCTGGCCGGCCGTGCCGACCGACGGCGTTTCAAGCCGGGCCGTGACGCCCATGCCCTCGCCGATGAAGCCTTCGCCCTCGCCCTGGAAATCGACCTCATGGGTCGCGCAGGCGGCAAGGAACACGGCGGAGGCCGCCAGGGTGGTCAGGGTGCGGACAAACATGGAGCGCGCCTGTGCTGGATCGGGACCGCCGCGCCAGACCACGCCCCCCGGGGGCCGTCAACGCAAGGGACGATGACGAAAAGACGACAGCACGGTGACGATTCCTCTGACTCCGGAACAAGCTTCACCGTCGTGTTCCAAAACTGCCAAGCCTGTTTCGTCAAAGCGTCGCGCCCGCGTCGCCGCCAAAGCCTAGCTGGGCCGTCAGAACCGGCGACCGTGGGGGCGACCGGGCCATCGGGATGCTTGTCATGAAATTTGGTCTTCTGCTCGGCGCCGCGCTCGCGCCGCTCGCCTTCGCCGGTGCGGCCTTCGCCCAGTCGGGCTCCGCCCAGGACCCGCAGGGTCCGGTCTCGTCGCTCGACGAGGTGATCGTCACGGGCGAGCCGGTGATGCGGAACCGCACCGACGACGTGGTCTCGACCCTGTCCTATGACCTGGAGTTCTTCCAGCGCTTCGAGCCCCTGACGGTCGGTGACGCGCTCAAGCGGGTCCCCAGCGTGACCTTCCTGTCCGACGTTCTGGAATCCGACGGCGTCCGCATGCGCGGCCTGAACCCGGGCTATACCCAGATCCTGATCAATGGCGAGCGGGTGCCCGGCGGCGAGGCCGATCGCTCCTTCTTCGTCGACCGCATTCCGGCCGAGCTGATCGAGCGGGTCGAGCTGGTGCGCTCCTCCTCGGCCAACCGCTCGGGCGACGCCCTGGCGGGAACCATCAACATCGTGCTGCGCGATGCCCTGTCGCTGGACGGCGGCTACTTCCGCGCCGGCGCCCTGCTGTTCCCTGACGATGAGATCGGCGGCACCTTCGGCGCCGTCTACGGCGGCGAAGTCGGCCCGGGCCGACTGCTGCTGGGCGCCAGCGTCCAGGACCGCCGCAACCCCAAGAACAAGTACAGCCAGCGCTTCGACGAGCCGGGCGGCACGCTCGACAATACCGAAGTCCAGACCGACGTCCGCGACGGCACCGATTATTCCTTCAATGCCGCCTATGAGGTCGAGGTCGGCGGCGGGACCCTGGACCTGTCGGGCGTCTTCGTCCGGACGGACCGGTTCGCCGACGAAGATTCGATCGAATACGCCGGCGGTGTCGAGACCGCAGCCAATATCCTGTCGATCAACGACAACGACGTCGACATCCAGACCGACAACCTGGCCCTGCGCGCCCGCTATGAGCGCGAGATGCTGGGCGGCGAGACCCGGATCAAACTGGCCTATGCGTCGTTCGACGACGACCAGGAGGAGTTCGAGAACGAGGCGGAATACCTGCGCGACGGCCTGCCCTTCCCCGAAGAGGACCGCTACACCGCCGAGCTGGAGTTCCGCGACCTGCAGGACGAGGAAGTCTCGTTCGCGCTCGAGCACAGCCGTCCGATCGGCGACAACAGCGAAGTCGAGTTCGGCATCCAGATGGTCAACAAGGACCGCGACTCCACCACTGTGGTGGCCGACCGCGTCCGCTTCACCATCCCCAACGCCCCGGCCCCGCGTCCGGCCCAGCCGCCGTTCGTGTTCAACACCAATAACTATCTGATCGAGGAAACCCGGTTCGATCCCTATCTGATGTTCTCGGGCGAGAACGGCGACCTCAAGTGGGAAGCCGGTCTGCGCTACGAGACCACGGACACCACCATCGCCGGCATCGACAACGACTTCGCCATCCTGCTGCCCTCGGCCAGCCTGCGCTATCGCCTGTCGGACTCGGATCGCCTGACGATGTCGGTCGCCCGCACCGTCCGTCGCCCCAACTTCGACGATCTGGCTCCGGTGACGCTGGAGGAAGAGCGCGGCGACAACGATTTCCGCGGCAATCCCCTGCTTGAGCCGGAAACGGCCTGGGGTCTGGACGTCGGCTTCGAGCGCCGTCTGGGTCGTCGCGGTGTCGTCGGCCTCAACGCCTTCTATCGCGACGTCACCGACCTGATCGAGGACGTCAACACCGGCGAAGAGGGCAGCGGCGGACCCGGTACCTTCATCGAATCGATCGACAACGTTGGCGACGGCCAGGTCTGGGGCCTCGAATTCGACCTCTCCACGCCGCTGGACTTCATCGGCATGGAGACCACGGGCGTGTTCCTGAATGCCTCCTGGCTGGACAGCAATGTCGAGGACGCCCTCGGCGAGCGCCGCTTCAACGACCAGTCCGACTATGTGGTCAACTTCGGCTTCACCCACGACATCCCCTCCTGGGGTGCCGCCTTCGGTGCCACCTATCGCAAGCAGGGCGACGCCTTCGGTCGCGTCTATGCCGAAGAGGTCGCGACCTCCTACGGTGCCGATCTGGAAATCTTCATCGAGAAGCAGATCTTCTCCAACACCGTCCTCCGCCTGACCGGCTCCAACCTGCTGGACAGCTCCAAGGACGAGGTGTTCGACAAGTTTGACGACCAGGCCGACCAGATCGCCCGCGACTACGACGAGTACGAGCTGGAAACCGAGTCCGCCGGACCGGTCTATCAGCTGGTCATGCGCGTCGCTTTCTGATCAGGCGCGGTCAGTCCGTGTGAGGGGGGCCGGGCGGCGACGCCCGGCCCCTTTCCGCATCTGTTGTCCCGCTCCGGCAAGGTGACGCTGGACGGCGCCCTCCCGCGCGCGCTAGGTCGCCTTGGGGGCGAAAGCGGGCCGGTTCGGTTCGCTGTTTGCAAGGTATCTCCCGGACGGGCGCGCGTGCGCCAGAACGGGACAGTCAGGTCGCATGTTTCTCGAAGGCCAGGTCAACTGGATGTGGGTGTTGGGCGCCGCCGCCGCCGTGGGCTGGATCGTGGGGTTCGTCGCCCTGTGGTTCGCCTTCCGCAACCGCACGCGCCACGTCAGCGCGTCGGACCAGCTCGATCTGGTCCAGCGCGTGGCCGACGATTCGCAGAAGCGCCTGTTCGAAACCCTGAACGCCATTCCCGTGGCCCTGGTCGAGACCGACCGCCAGGGCAAATTCGTCTTCGCCAACCGCGCCGCCCATCAGCTTCTGGGCCGCAAGGACGCCGAGCTGATCGGACTGCGTTTCCATTCCGCCACCTGGGGCATCACCTTCCCTGACGGCCGGCCCGTGCCGCCGGACCTGCTGCCCAGCGCCCGCGCCCTGCGTGGCCAGACGGTCCGCGGGTTCCAGCATCTGCTGGCCAATCCCGCTTCGCGCCGCAAGATGCTGGTCTCGGTCACGGCCATGCCGATCGAGAACGAACTGGGCCAGATCACCGGTTCGACCGCCGCCATTGTCGAAACCGAAGGCCTGCAGACGCCCGAACAGCTTCTGCCGGAGCCCGTCGCGGCCCCGACCAGCGACCTGACCCGCCGGGTTTTCGACGCCGCTTCCAGCGCGCTGGTCGTGGTCGGCGCCAATGGTCGGGTTCGCGAGGCCAATCGAACCGCCCTGCTGGTGCTCGGCCGGACCGAGGCCGACGGCGATTTCTCCGACCTGTTCCTCGCCGAGGACGAGCGCGTCGAGGGCCGCCAGGCCCTGCGCGCCGCCCTGTCCGCCCCCGCAGGCGAAGCCGAACCGATCGTCTCGCGCAACGGCGCGGACGAGGGCATTCGCTGGTCCATCCTGCCGCTGACCGACGCCGAGGGCCGGGTCGACGCCCTTCTGCTGGCCGGCGAACGCGCCGAGCCGGCGGCGAGCCCCGCCCCGGTTGTGCTCGAGGTCGAGGCCGCCCCCACCGTCGACTCCGATGAAACCCTGGCCCTGCGCGAGGCGGCCGAGGCTGCGCGCCGTGAGGCCGGTGAGGCCCTGGCCGCTGCCGCCGCCGCCCGCGAGGAGGCCCGGGCCGCCCAGGCCGCTGCACGTCAGGCCGGCGAGGACGCCGAGGCCCAACTGGCCGGCGGCCGTCGCATGGAGAGCGTCGGTCGTCTGACCGGCGGGCTGGCGCATGATTTCAACGCCCTGCTGGGCGTGATGACCGGGGCCCTCGACATGATGCTGCGCCAGGCCGACGACCCGGCCCGTGTGCGCCGTATCGGCCAGGCCGCCCTGGCCGCCGGCCAGAAGGGCGAACTGCTGACCCGCCGCCTGACCGCCTTCTCGCAGGGGGACGACGAGCCCGTGCTGCGGATTCTCGACGCCGGCGTTCTGTTGCGCGGCATGGAGACCCGTCTGCGCGCCCTCGGCGGGCCCGGCATCGACCTGATGATCGAAGGTCCGTCCGACGCTGCCCCCGTTCGCCTCGACCCGGTCGCCTTCGAGGGCGCGGTCCGCAGCCTGACCCAGAACGCCGTCGACGCCGTCGCCGGCCGGGGCTCGGTCGCGGTGCGGCTGGAGACCCTGCTCGAGGGCGGCGTCCGGCTCAGCGTGCGCGACAGCGGCCCTGGCATGGATCGCGACCTGGCCGCTCGCGCCGTCGAACCCTTCTTCACCACCCGCGAGGGGGCGGCGGGCCTCGGCCTGTCCCAGGCCTATGCCTTCGCCCGCCAGTCCGGCGGCGTCCTGTCGATCGACAGCATCCCCGGCGACGGGGCGGAAGTGTCCATCACCCTGCCCCACGCCGGCTGAGCCGTCGCCTTTCACCGTTCGGCCATCGGGCGTATGATGGCGAACGCGGGGGCGGGAGGTTCTTTATGAAGCTGTTGCGATTCATCGTGGTGCTGGCGGTCATCGGCTACGCCGGCTGGCTGGCCTGGCCGTTCATCTCACCCTTCCTTGAAGGCGCCGGGCCTGACGTGGCCGCGTCGCGCATGGGGGCCGAGGCCCAGTCGGGCGGAGACCTGTTCGGCTTCCTGCCGGCCTGGGCCCTGTGGGCCGGGGCGATCGCCCTCTATGCCGTTTCGGCGCTGATGCTGGGTTCGGGCAATCCAAAGGCCGCCGTGGCCTATTTCCTCGGCTTCGCCGCCGACGCCGTGCTCCGGCTGGCGCTGCAGCAGGGCGGCGGTGATGTCGCCGCCCGCTCCGCCGGTCCGACCACCATGGCCGCGCCCGACAGCATCGGCGGCCTGCCGGTCGATCCGGTCTGGCTGGTGCTGGGCGCGGTCTTCCTGCTGGGCGTTCTGGTGGTCGTCGCGGGCCGTCGCATCCGCCGCAAGCGCGAAGCAGGCCAGCTGAATTTCTGATCTCCGGCTGCAGATCGGCCGCGAAGTCTCCTATATGCGGCGCAACGGTTGACCCTCGCGGGCGGGCCGTTAGGTTCCGCGCGCCTTTCCGCGCCCAAGACAGACCCGAGAGATTCCATGGCCGAAGCCGCCGCTCCCAGCGCCTCGTATGACGTCGTCATCATCGGCGGCGGTCCCGGGGGCTATAATGCGGCCATCCGCGCGGGCCAGCTGGGCCTGAGCGCCGCCTGCGTCGAGATGCGCGAGACCCTGGGCGGAACCTGCCTGAACGTCGGCTGCATGCCCTCCAAGGCCCTGCTCCACGCGTCCGAACTCTATGAGATGGCGGGCAGGGAGTTCGCCGGCCTCGGCATCGAGGTGACGCCGAAGCTCAATCTGGCGCAGATGATGGCCCAGAAGTCCGAAAGCGTGACCGCACTGACCAAGGGCATCGAATTCCTGTTCAAGAAGAACAAGGTCGACTGGGTCCGGGGCCGCGGCCGCATCGCCGGCACCGGCAAGGTCGAGGTCACGGCCGCCGACGGAACGGTCAGCACCCTGGCCGCGAAGAACATCGTCATCGCCACCGGCTCCGAGCCGACGCCGCTGCCGGGCGTGGCCTTCGAGGACGGCAAGGTGGTGGACTCCACCGGTGCCCTGTCCCTGCCGGCCGTGCCGAAACACCTGATCGTCGTCGGCGCCGGCATCATCGGTCTGGAACTGGGTTCGGTCTGGCGCCGGCTGGGGGCGCAGGTGACGGTGGTCGAATACCTCGATCGTATCACCCCCGGCATGGACAGCGACCTCGCCAAGGCCTTCCATCGCAGCCTGACCAAACAGGGCATGGCCTTCAGACTGGGGTCGAAGGTGACCGCCGCGAAATCATCGAAGGACGGTGTCGAACTGACCGTCGAGCCCGCCGCGGGCGGTGCCGCCGAGACACTGAAGGGCGATGTGGTGCTCGTCGCCATCGGCCGTCGCCCCTACACCGAAGGCCTCGGCCTTGAGACGGTCGGCGTCACGCCCGACAGGCGAGGCTTCGTCGGCCACGATCACTTCAAGGTCGCGGACGGCGTCTGGGTCATCGGCGACGTCACCCACGGCCCCATGCTGGCGCACAAGGCCGAGGAGGATTCGGTCGCGGTCATCGAACTGATCGCCGGCAAGGCGGGCCACGTCGACTACGACCTGGTCCCCAGCGTGGTCTACACCGCCCCCGAGGTCGCCTGGGTCGGCCGGACCGAGGACCAGCTCAAGGCCGAAGGCGCCGCCTACAAGGCCGGAAAATTCCCCTTCACGGCCAACAGCCGCGCCAGGATCAACCATGAGACCGACGGCTTCGTGAAGGTCCTGGCGGATGCGAAGACCGACCGTATCCTCGGGGTCCATATCATGGGTCCCCAGGCCGGCGAGATGATCGGCGAGGCCTGCGTGGCCATGGCCTTCGGCGGTTCGTCGGAAGACGTCGCCCGCATCTGCCATCCGCACCCGACCCGCTCGGAAGCCGTCAAACAGGCGGCCATGGGCGTCGAGGGCTGGACCATGCAGGC
>CAZFQC010000091.1:0-8485 GCA_964520795.1 uncultured Brevundimonas sp. | reverse complement strand
TCCGCGGCCGCGAAATGGCCCACCCGGAACTGGGCATGAAGCTGCTCAACAAGGTGCAGGCCGATTTCGAGGAAATCGCCAAGGTCGAATACGCGCCGCGCATGGAGGGCCGCCAGATGATCATGATCCTCGCGCCGAAATAGCCGTCGCGCACCATCGAGTTCGAAAAGCCCCGACCGGAAACGGCCGGGGCTTTTTCGTTGGCGGGATACGCCTTGCGCGGCCGCCCGATCTGCCTGACACAGGGCTCGCCTTCCGCCCGAGTAACGCCCCGTGACGTCAGCCGCCCTGCCCCAGCCGTCCTCTCGATCGGCGCTGTTCGTCCTGTTCGGGGTGGTGTTCATCAACCTGGTCGGGTTCGGGATCGTCATCCCGCTGCTGCCCTTCTACGGCCAGACACTGGACGCGCCGCCGTGGCAGGTGGCGCTGATGTTCTCGGCCTATTCGCTGGGCCAGTTCGTCGCCGAACCCTTCTGGGGGCGGCTGTCGGACCGGATCGGGCGCAAGCCGGTGCTGATGATCACCATCATGTCCAACGCCGTGGGCTATCTGGCCCTGGCCTTCGTGCCCAACATCTGGCTGGCCATCGCCGTCCGGCTCTTCACCGGCATGGGCGCGGGCAATGTCTCGACGGCCCAGGGCTATGTCGCCGACGTCACGCCGCCCGAACTGCGCGCCGGGCGAATGGGGTTGATCGGGGCCGCCTTCGGCCTTGGCTTCATCTTCGGCCCGGCGATCGGCGGCCTGCTGACCCGTCCGGACCTGGGTGCCCTGGGCTATCAGTTGCCGATCTTCACCGCCTCGGGCCTGTGCTTCCTGGCCGCCATCGGCGTCGCCGTCCTTCTGAAGGAGAGCCGGGTCAAGGCCGACCCCGCCATCGCCCGACCGGCCTTCCTCGGCGGCGTGCATGACGCCGTCGCCAATCCCGTGGTGTCACGGGTGCTGCTGGTCACCCTGATCTACATGGCCGGCTTCTCGGGCATGGAGTCGACCTTCGGCTTCTGGACCGAGGCCCGCTACGGCTGGACCGCGCGCGAGGTCGGCCTGTGTTTCATGGCCGTGGGTGTGGTCTCCGTCATCTGCCAGGGCCTGCTGGCCGGCCGGCTGGCGCGCCGGTTCGGGGAATCCCGCGTGCTCGCGGTCGGCTGCCTGATCTTCGGTACCGGCCTGGTCGCGCAGGTCGCCGTCAGCCGCCTGCTGCCCGACGCCGACTGGCTGGTGCCGGTGATCATGGCGGCGGGTGCCTTCGGCATGGCGATGACCATGCCCAATATTTCGGCCCTGATCTCGCGCTCGGTCGATCCGGACCGGCAGGGCGCCATGCTGGGGCTGAACATGGCCTCAAGCTCGATCGCGCGCATTTTCGGGCCGCTGATCGCCGGAGCCATCTTCTCGCGGATCGGCCACGACTGGCCCTTCCTGATCGGCGCGGTCCTGACCATTCCCGCGGCCGTGATGGCGATCAACGCCGGCCGGGCCTTCCGCAAGCGGCAGGCGGCTGCAACTTCACCGGGTCCCTTGCCACCTGAAGGCGTTCAGGGCTAGCAATGGGCTTGCGCTTTTGCGCAGGGGGACTTTCCGTGCCAGTCAAAGTCAGGGGGACCGCTCTCGCGGTCCTGCTTCTGTTCGCCGCCGCGGTGCCCGCCCGTGCGCAAACGCAGGATGTCGCGCCGCTGGAAGCCTACGGGGCGTTGCCGGCGATCGAGTTTGTCCGGGTCTCGCCTTCCGGCGACAGGCTCGCCTACGTCACAGTGGGCGGAGATCAGCGTGTCCTCATGGCGACGCAGGTCGTGGACGGCCGACTCCTCACAGGAGCCCGGGTCGGCGACGCGAAGGTTCGCGACGTTGAGTGGGTGGGGGAGGATGCGGTGTTGTCCACCACCTCAACCACCCAGTCGATTCCGATGTTCGGCGTCTCAAAGACCGAATTCTTCATGGGGCAGTTGCACGACCTGAACGGTGGCCGGATGCGACAGGTCTTCAGCGACCAGACCGGCATGTGGCCGATCATGGTGGGTCCGGCGATGGTCCGGCAGACGCCGGATGGCGCTCGCCTGTTTGTGGCGGGTTACAACTTCACCGCCGGTGAAATCAGCCTGTTCGGAATCGATCCGGCAACGGGCGGCACCCGCATGCTGGTCCGGTCCGACTTCGATGTCGAAACCGACATTCTCAATCCGGACGGCTTGCTGATCGCGCGATCCGAATACGACGAGCGGCGCAGGCAATGGACTCTGTATATCGCCGCCGCGGGCGAGCGCTTGCGTCTGGGATGGTCGACCCATGCGCCTCTGGACGCGCCCGTACTCCTCGGCCTCGGCCGGACGGACGGGACCATTCTGGTCAATACGCGCCGTCCCGATCTGCCCGGCGAGACCGGAGGCGAGGGCCAGGACGGCGATACGCCCGAGGAGGCACTCAACCACGTGTTCGAGGTCGACGTGGCGACGGGCGTCTGGACGCGCCTGAATTTCGACGCCCATCCCAGCTTCCTGATCCATCACCCCCGCTCGCGACTGCTGATCGGCAGCGGCCGGATCGGGGATGAGGGAACCGAATACGCGTTCATCGACCCGGCCGCCGCGCGCATCTGGTCGACGATTACCCGCGCCTTTGCAGGCCGGGCACCGGAGCTTGTCTCCTGGAGCGACGATCTTCGGACCCTTGTGGTCATGACCGGAGGGTCAGGCGATTCCGGCGGCTACCACCTGGTCGATCTCGACAGCCGGGCGTCGCGGATTGTCGGCGAGACCTACCCCGCCCTGACCGCCGACCATGTCGGAACAGTGCGTGCGATCCAGTATGCGGCCGCGGACGGGCTGGAGATTCACGGTTATCTGACCATGCCGCCCGGCGTGACGGACCCGACAAACCTGCCGCTGATCGTGCTGGCGCACGGCGGGCCGGCGTCTCGGGACGTCATGGGCTTTGACTGGTGGGCCCAGGCGATCGCCTCGCGTGGCTATGTGGTGCTCCAGGCCAATTTCCGCGGCTCCACCGGCTATGGCGAGGCCTTCCTGGAGGCCGGCTACGGAGAATGGGGTCGCAAGATGCAGACCGACCTGTCGGATGGCGTGCGCTGGCTGGTCGAACAGGGGATCGCCGACCCGGCCCGGGTTTGCATCGTCGGCGCGTCCTACGGGGGGTATGCCGCACTGGCAGGTGCCACCATCGACCGGACGCCCTACCGCTGCGCCGTATCGGTGGCGGGCGTTTCGGACCTGCGCCGGATGCTGGATTGGGAGGCCCAACAGGGGGTCCGCCGCGACAACCAGTCAGTCCGCTACTGGAACCGGTTCATGGGTGTGGAGCGATCGAGCGACCCCTCGCTCGAGACACTGTCTCCGGCCCGGCTGGCCAGCCAGGTCGAGGCTCCGGTCATGTTGTTGCACGGCCGGGACGACACGGTGGTGCCGTTGGAACAGAGCCGCATCATGGCCGCAGCCCTCAGGGCCGCCGGCAAACCCCATGAAATGATCGAGCTCTCGGGCGAGGATCACTGGCTCTCCCGCGCCGAAACGCGGCAGCGGATGCTGGTGGAAAGTCTTCGCTTTCTTGAGGCGCACAACCCACCCGACTAGCGCCAGGCGTTCGCAGCCTTGCTTTCCGGCGCTGGCTGGCCTAGAAGCCGCGCCTTCGCGTACCGAACCGCCGGGCTAAAAGGCATGCCTGGGCGGTTCTCATCAGGGTTTCCCCTGTGGGCTCAAGTAGCCGACAGGCGGTAGCCCACTCAAAGAGAGAGTGAAAATGCCCAAACTGAAGACAAAGTCTGGCGCCAAGAAGCGCTTCAAATTCACGGCGACTGGCAAGGTCAAGGCCGGCGTGGCAGGCAAGCGGCACCGCTTGATCAGCCACAACAGCAAATACATCCGCCAGAACCGCGGCACCTCGGTCATGGCCGACGCCGACGCCAAGAAGATCAAGTCCTACATGCCGTACGCCTGATCGGCGCGCGCAGACCTGATCTCCACACTGAATTTGAAAGGATAGCGACATGGCTCGCGTCAAACGGGGCGTAGTTTCCCACGCCAAACACAAGAAGGTTCTGAAGCAGGCCAAGGGTTTCTACGGCCGCCGCAAGAACACCATCCGCACCGCCAAGGCCGCGGTCGATCGCGCCGGGCAGTACGCCTACCGCGACCGTCGCACCAAGAAGCGTTCGTTCCGCGCCCTGTGGATCCAGCGCATCAACGCCGCCGCGCGTCTGGAAGGCTTCACCTATTCGCAATTCATGCACGGCCTCGGCGAAGCTGGCATCGAGCTGGACCGCAAGGTCCTGGCCTCGATGGCCGCCGACGAAGTCGCCTTCAAGGCCGTGGCCGACAAGGTCCGCGAGGCGCTGAAGGCCTGATTTTCCGGCAACGGAAGACGCAAAAGCCCTCCGGCCCGCGCCGGGGGGCTTTTTGCTTTTCGGGTGGCTGGTGGTTGGTGATTGGTGGTTGGTGATATGCCGGGGCCGTTCCCGTCACCGGTTTGAAGCCTCGCATGGCCCCGACCTGCCCAGGCACCAACCACCGATCACCGTCCACAGACCTTCCGTCCCTCGCTGTCACCCGCTAGACGACTGCACAATGACCGACCTCGCCCAACTCGAACTCGACCTGATCAACGCCATCGGCGGCGCAGAGACCGCTGCCGCGGTCGAGGATCTGCGCATTGCGGCCCTCGGCAAATCGGGCTCGATCTCCGGCCTGCTCAAGGGGATGGGCGCGCTGAGCCCCGACGAGCGGCGCGAACAGGGGCCGATGATCAACGGCCTGCGCGACCGGGTGTCATCCGCCCTGGCGGCCCGCAAGACCGAACTGGAAGCCGCCGAGCTGGACGCCCGCCTCAAGGCCGAGCACGTCGACCTGACCCTGCCCTCGCGCCAGCGCCGCGCCGGCTCGGTGCATCCGACCATGCAGGTCATGGACGAGATGATCGCCGTCTTCGCCGACATGGGCTTCGCCGTCGCCGAAGGCCCGGACATCGAGGACGATTTCCACAATTTCACCGCCCTGAATTTCCCGCCCAAACATCCGGCGCGGGAGATGCACGACACCTTCTTCCTGCGCCCCGACCCGGAAACGGGCGAGCGCAAGGTGCTGCGCACCCACACCAGCCCCGTGCAGGTGCGGACCATGATGAGCCAGACGCCGCCGATCCGGATCATCGCGCCGGGCCGGACCTTCCGGAAGGACTCGGACGCCACCCACACGCCGATGTTCCATCAGGTCGAGGGGCTGGTCATCGACCGCGACATCCACATGGGCCATCTGAAGTGGACGCTGGAGACCTTTGTCGCCCGCTTCTTCGAGGTGGACGGCGTCGACGCGCGCTTCCGCCCGCACCACTTCCCGTTCACCGAGCCTTCGGCCGAGATGGACATCCGCTGCGACCGCTCGGGCGGCGAGCTGAAGCTGAACCAGGGCGACAGCTGGATGGAGATCCTGGGCTGCGGGATGGTGCATCCCAATGTGCTGCGGAACTGCGGCATCGACCCCGATGAGTTCCAGGGCTTCGCCTTCGGCATGGGCGTCGACCGTCTGGCCATGCTGAAATACGGCATCCCCGACCTCCGCCCCATGTTCGATGCCGACACCCGCTGGCTGGCCCACTACGGCTTCTCCGCCTTCGCCGCCCCCAATTCCGCCTCTGGCCTGAGCTGATCCGATGACCGACGAGACCGCGAAAATGTCCCCCGCCGAGGCCGCCGGCCGCGCCATGGTCGCCCGCAAGAGCTTCGAGAAGGAGGCCGTCTGGCTTCCCGTTCTGGCCGTGAACCACTGGAACGCCGGCGAGATGGTCATCACCGGCAAGACCTTCACCGACTGCGTCATCGAGGGCCCGGCCGTGCTGGCGGTGATGAACGGGACGGTGTTCGACGGCTGCAACATGGGCGCGGCGGCCAATCCGCGGAACCTGCTGCTCAAGCCGCTGGGTGACAAGATCGTGGGTGCCATCGGCATGGCGGACTGCCGCTTCGTGCGCTGCCGCTTCGCCCAGGTAGCCTTCACCGGCGATGACGCCCTGCTGGCGGAGCTCGAAACGGGCATCGTCGCCGGCAATCAGGCCATGGAGCAGGCCAAGGGCGGCGCGGCGTGAAATTCACCCTCTCCTGGCTGAAGGACCATCTCGACACGGACGCCGAGATCGCGGCGGTGGCTGCGGCCATGACCATGGCCGGCCTGGAGGTCGAGGACGTCCATGACCCGATCGCGGCCCTGGCCCCCTTCACCGTCGCCCGCATCATCTCGGCCGAACAGCATCCCAACGCCGACCGGCTGCGCGTCTGTCAGGTCGACACCGTCGACGGCCCGAAGGAAATCGTCTGCGGGGCACCCAATGCGCGGGCGGGCCTGACCACCATCTATGCCCCCATCGGTGCCTTCGTGCCCGGCCTGGGCGTGACCCTGGTCGAGAAGCCGGTGCGGGGCGTCATCTCCAACGGCATGCTGTGCTCGGCCTCCGAACTCGAACTGGCGGACGAGTCCGACGGCATTCTGGAACTGGCGGACGATCTGGCGGTGGGAACCCCGGCCGCGGGCGTCTTCGGCGCCGAGCCGGTGATCGATTTCGAAGTGACCCCGAACCGGCCCGACTGGCTGGGTGTCGCGGGTATCGCGCGCGATCTGGCGGCGGCGAGCCTCGGCCAGTTGAAGACACCCTCGATCCTGCCGGTTCCGGGACGCTTCTCCTCGCCGATCTCGGTGCGGATCGAGGCACCGGAGATGTGCCCGGTCTATGCCGGACGGCTGATCCGGGGCGTGAAGAACGGACCCTCGCCGGAATGGCTGCAGCGGCGACTGACCGCCATCGGCCTGCGTTCGATCAGCCGGCTGGTCGATGTCACCAATCTGATCGCCTACGACCGCTGCCGGCCGGCGCACGTCTATGACGTCGCCAAACTGGTCGGAACCGAGATCGTGGTGCGGGGCGGACAGATCTCGAACGACACCGGCGAGGCCGAACATGTGATCGCGCTGGACGGCAAGACCTACGCCATGGACCCGGCCATCTGCGTCATCGCCGACGCGGGCGGCGAGCGGCCCATCGGCCTGGGCGGCGTTATGGGCGGCGAGTCCACCGGCTGTTCGGACGACACCACGGACGTCTTCATCGAATGCGCCTGGTTCGATCCGATCGTCACGGCCCAGACCGGCCGGACCCTCGCCATCAATTCCGACGCCCAGTACCGGTTCGCGCGCGGCGTCGACCCGGCCTCGGTCGTGCCCGGCGTCGAGCTGGCCACCCGGCTGATCCTCGACCTGTGCGGCGGCGAGCCGTCGGAACTGGTGGTGACGGGTCAGCCCCCGGCCGACCCTGCCGCCTTCGCCTTCGACCCGGCCCGGGTGGCCTCGCTGACCGGCCTGTCGCTGGACGACGACCGGATCGCTGAAATCCTGACCCGCCTCGGCTTCGAGGTGGCGCGCGGAACCCCATGGACGGTGACACCGCCGTCGTGGCGCCGCGACGTCGAGGGCCCGGCGGATCTGGTCGAGGAAGTCGCCCGCATCGAGGGCTACGGCGCCCTGCCGTCCACCCCCCTGCCCGATCTGGGCGCCCCGTCGAGGGGCGTGCTCAACCCGCGTCAGGCGCGGGTCCGGCTGGCCCGGCGGGCGCTGGCGGCCATGGGCTATGCCGAGGCGGTCACCTGGTCCTTCACCAAACAGTCGACGGCGACCCTGTTCGGCGGTGGCGACGACGCCCTGCGCGTCGAGAATCCGATCGCCGCCGACCTCGACTGCATGCGGCCCTCGGCCCTGCCCAACCTGATCCAGGCGGCGGCGCGCAACGCCGCGCGCGGCCACGCCGACGCCGCCCTGTTCGAGATCGGCCCCATCTATCTGAACGACCGGCCGGACGGTCAGCGCACCGTCATCGCCGGACTGGTCGCCCCGCGCGCGGCCCGCCACTGGGGCGCCGCGCCGGAGGACGCCCTGTTCGGCCTCAAGGGCGACCTGATGGCCCTGCTGGAGGCGCTGGGCGCGCCCGTGGCCTCGCTGCAGCTGGCCCAGGGCCAGAACCGCGACTGGTGGCATCCGGGCCGCTCCGCCCGCCTGCAGCTGGGTCCGAAGAACGTTATGGTCGAATTCGGGGCCCTGCACCCACGCGTGCTCAAGGCCCTGGACGCCGATGCGCCCATGCTGGCCTTCGAGATCGTGCTGGACGCCGTGCCCGAGCCGCGCGGCGCGAAGTCCAAGGCGCGGGGGCCGGCCAACCTGGCCAACCTCATGCCCCTGACCCGTGACTTCGCCTTCGTGGTCGAGGACGGCAAGGCCGTGGGCGACCTGGTCCGCGCCGTCGCCGGCGCCGACAAGGCGCTGATCGCCGGGGTCTCGGTGTTCGACATCTATCGCGGCGCGGGCGTGCCCGAGGGCATGAAGTCGGTGGCCCTGGAAGTTTCGATCCAGCCCGTCGAGGCGACCCTGACCGAGGGCGAGATCGAGGCCCTGTCGGCCAGGATCGTGGCGGCGGCGCAGAAGCTGGGTGCGGTGCTGAGGGG
>CAZFQC010000090.1:3959-8522 GCA_964520795.1 uncultured Brevundimonas sp. | reverse complement strand
GTCTGGGTGTCGACCACGATCTGCGCCATGCGGCGAACCTCCGGATCGCGCGATTCCCGCAGTGCCACTTCCGCCATGGCCACGGCTCCGCGATGGTGTTCGATCATCTTGGCAATATAGGCCTCGTCCACGGTCTCGCCCGACGCCCGGGCCATGCCGGTGTGCATGGCGGCTTCGGAGGCGGCGAAGGCCCGGTCGCCCGGCGTCGCGCCATGGCTTCCTGCGTGCGCCGGCGCGGAAACAACGCCCTCCTGCACCGTCGCCGCGTGGTTCTCGGCCGAAGCCTCGCGCAGGGCCTGCTGGACGGGATCCCCGCCGCCGTCACAGGCCGACAGGGTCAGGGCGAGGGCTGCCAGAGCGGTCGCTGCGAAGCGCATCAGGCGTGTCCTTCAATCCAGTTCGGCATCCAGCCCTCGTGCATCTCGCGCAGGTGGTCGAGCGGCAGGCGGAACAGCTCGCCAGCGGGGCCGCCCGAGACGAAGTCGCGGCCTTTGGCCCGACCCACGACCGAGGCCCGCAGGCCCGCGGCCTGGGCTGCGGCAATGATCCCGGTCGCGTCCCCGACGGCGACCAGATAGCGGGCCTGGTCCTCGCCGAAGAGCAGGACATGGGCATGGGCGTCCGAACTGGCGTCCAGTTCGACGCCGCAGTCCGAGGCCAGGGCGATATCCGCCGCCGCCCCGATCAGCCCGCCGTCCGACAGGTCGTGGACGCAGGTGAGGGCGCCGGCCTCGATCTGCTCGCGGATGAATTCGCCGGTCCGGCGCTCCAGCACCAGATCGACCGGCGGCGGGGCGCCGTCCTCGCGGCCCAGCACTTCGCGCAGGTAGATGGAGGAGCCCAGCTCGCCCTTTGTCTCGCCGATCAGGACCAGGACATCGCCCTCGACCATGCCGCCGAAGCCGACGACCACATCATAGTTGGTCAGCAGGCCGACGGCCCCGACGGTCGGCGTCGGCGGAATGGCCGCGCCATTGGTCTCGTTGTAGAGGCTGACGTTTCCGCTCACGACCGGGAAGTCCAGGACGCGGCAGGCTTCGGCCATGCCGTCGATGGCGCGGACGATCTGGCCCATGATCTCGGGCCGTTGCGGATTGCCAAAATTGAGGTTGTCGGTGATGGCGATCGGCCGGCTGCCGACAGCTGTCAAATTACGCCAGGCCTCGGCCACGCATTGTTTGCCGCCCTCATAGGGGTCGGCCAGCACATAGCGGGGCGTGCAGTCCGAGGTCATGGCCAGGCCCTTGTCCGTGCCATGCACCCGCACCACCCCGGCGTCGGCGGCGGTGGCCGAGTCATGCAGGGTGTCGGCCATGACGTGGCGATCATACTGCTCCCAGATCCAGCGCTTGGACGCCATGTCGGGGCAGCAGACCACCTTGATCACAGCGTCCACCCAGCTCTCGGGCGCGGGCACGTCGGCAGGGGCCAGGCGCGGCTGAAGCGTGGGCTGGACCCAGGGACGATCATACAGGGGCGCGTCGTCGAACAGCGGGGCCAGGGGCACGTCGCACACCGTCTCGCCATGATGCTTCAGCACCAGATGGCCGCTGTCGGTGGTGACGCCGATGACGGCGGCGTCCAGGCCCCACTTCCTGAAGATGCGATGGCCGTCTTCCTCGCGGCCCGGTTTCAGGACCGCCAGCATCCGCTCCTGGCTTTCGGACAGCATCATCTCATAGGCGGTCATGCCCTCTTCGCGCTGGGGCACGGCGTCCATGTTCAGCTCGATGCCGACCCCGCCCTTGCCGGCCATCTCGACCGAGGATGAGGTCAGGCCCGCCGCCCCCATGTCCTGGATCGCGGCGACGGCGCCCGAGGCCATCAGCTCCAGCGTCGCCTCGATCAGCAGTTTCTCGGCGAAGGGATCGCCGACCTGGACGGTGGGGCGTTTCTCGTCGGAGTCCTCGTCGAACTCGGCCGAGGCCATGGTCGCGCCATGGATGCCGTCGCGGCCGGTCTTGGATCCGAAATAGACCACGGACAGGCCCGGTGCCGGGGCGGCCGAATAGAACAGGGCGTCGGCCTTGGCCACGCCCACGCACATGGCGTTGACCAGGATGTTGCCGTTGTAGCCGGCGTGGAAATTGGTCTCGCCCGCCACGGTCGGCACGCCGACGCAGTTGCCGTAGCCACCGATGCCGGACACCACGCCCTTGACCAGCCGCTTCGTCTTCTCGTGTGAGGGGTCGCCGAAGCGCAGGGCGTTCAGCAGGGCCACGGGCCGGGCGCCCATGGTGAAAACGTCGCGCATGATCCCGCCCACGCCCGTCGCCGCGCCCTGATAAGGCTCGATGAAGCTGGGGTGGTTGTGACTCTCCATCTTGAAGATGCAGGCGTCGCCGTCATCGATGTCGATGACCCCGGCGTTCTCGCCCGGACCGCAGATAACGCGTGGGCCCTTGGTGGGGAATTTGCCGAGGTGGATCTTCGAGGACTTGTACGAGCAGTGCTCGGACCACATCACCGAAAAGACGCCCAGTTCGACATGGTTGGGCTCGCGGCCCAGCCGGTCGAGGACGACCTGATATTCGTTGGGGGCCAGGCCGTAGTCGGCGGCCAGTTCAGCCATGGTCTTCTGGGGAGCGCTCATGGGCGCGCCTTCTAGCCGTTGAACAGAGTCGTGTCAGCCACTGGTTGGGGCGACCGCGAGATCAGGGATCAGGCAATCGCTCGCGCCCCGCCGGAACGCGGGCGGAAAGTCAGCACGATGACGCCCAGCAGGACGATCACCGAAGCGGACAGGGCTGCATAGGCCAGCGTCGGATTGCGGGTCTGCTCGGCGACAAAGGCCCCCAGCAAGCCCCAGGCGATCGGCAGGCCATAGGCGAGGGTGCGCAGGCTCCGGGTCACGCCGAGCGCGACGACCACAACCACCGCGATGGCGAGAATCGCCCATGCTGTCGGCGACAGCGCCTCGGGCAGCCAGCCGTTACCCGTCGCCACAGTGATCAGGTTGACGGGCGAGGCGATCGTCAGCCAGCCGGCCAGCATGGCCAGCGGCCAGACGGTCATCCACCGGTCGCGGTCGCCGCGCGGCAGGGCGCGGATGGCGGCCGCATTGGCCAGCAGGGGAATCAGAATCACCCCCAGTGAGCCGAAGATCAGGACGATGGTCGCCAGCTCCTGATCGAACGCCGCCGCCACGACCCACCAGCCGATGCCGAGCAGGGCACCGACCGACGGCCAGCCCAGCCGGTTGATCAGCGGGCTTTCGCCCGTCACGGGCAGGGCCTGCCGCACCGCATAAACCACCAGCCAGAGATAGATCACGCCCCAGATGGCGAAGGCGTAGCCCGCCACGCGCAGGGTCGAATCACTGTCCGCCGAGAATTCCGCAGGCGACTGGCCCCATTCGAGCAGAACCTGGGTCTGGCCGATCACCACGGCGAAGATGACGGCGGCAAGAACGATCAGACGGCGCGCCATCTGGCTGGCGGTGGGGCGAACGATGGGCATGGCGACTCCGCAGGGCGATGGCCCCGATTACGCATTGAAACGGTGAAGGTTCAAAGCCGATCCCGAAATCGAAGCCCGCCTGGACGCTTTCGCCTTGACGGACGCCATTCCGCCCGCTTCCGATCAACGAATGGCGAACAAGCAACAGGGCCACCGCGCCGACCTCGAAGCGGCAGACCGCGCTCTGGCCGCTGATCCACACGACCTGGCGGCGCTGATTGCCAAGGGCGACGCCCTTGCGGGGCTGGGCGACAGTCGGGCCGCCGCCAGCTTCTACAGTTCGGCCCTGCGCTCGGCGGGCGACGGCAAGGGCCTGGCTCCCGCGGTCATCGCCGAGCTGCGCCGGGCCCAGGTCGCCGTTCAGGCCCAGGCGCAGCGGTTCGAGGCCCATCTGGCGACCAGTCTCGCCGGTGCCGGTTTCGATGCCTCCACTTCAAGCGACCGGTTCACCCTGTCACTGGACCTGATGGCCGGGCGCAAGCGGCTGTATCAGCAGGAGCCGCGCTTCTATCTGTTTCCCGGCCTCCCGCAGATCCAGTTTCAGCCGCGCGAGACCCTGCCCTGGCTGGGGGCGGTCGAAGCGGCGGCGGGCGAGATTCGTGCCGAGCTGGATGCACTTCTGGCCGAACCGGACCTTTTCCGTCCCTATCTCGAGCCGCGCGCTGACAGGCCCAATCGCGACGCGGCCGGGATGATGTCCAATGCGGGCTGGAGCGCCCTGTTTCTGTGGAAGGACGGCGAGGAACAGCCCGACATCGCCCGGCGCTGCCCCCGCACCCTGGCGGCCCTCGCCGAGGTGCCTCTGTGCCGTGTGCCAGGCCGGACGCCATCGATCCTGTTTTCGAAGCTGAAGGCCGGCGCGCGCATTCCGCCGCATCATGGCCTGATCAACACCCGGCTGATCTGCCACCTGCCCCTGATCGCGCCGCCCGGCAGTCGGTTCCGCGTCGGCAACGACACGCGCGAATGGCGCGAGGGCCGGGCCTGGGCCTTTGACGACACCATCGAGCATGAGGCCGCCAATGACAGCGGCCAGGATCGCACCATCCTGATCTTCGACGTCTGGAAGCCGGAGTTGAGCGAGGAGGAACGGGCGCTGGTCTC
>CAZFQC010000090.1:0-3859 GCA_964520795.1 uncultured Brevundimonas sp. | reverse complement strand
TTGCCGAACTCGATGCCCTCGGCCCGCCGGGCAGCGTCGCGCGGGTGATCGGCTGTGAGGATCTGGACCGCCGGACCGAGCTGGGTCTGGTCCCCGATCTCGACCTCGCACACGTCGAGGATGATGCAGTTGAAATTCAGGAATACCCCGCGGCCGAGCCGGATATTGTAGCCGTAGTCGCAGTGGAACGGCGGCCGGATGATCGCGCCCTCGCCGACCTCGCCCATACGCTGACGGAGCAGGTCGCGGCGATCGGCGGGGCTGGCACCCATGGCGGCGTTGTAGCGCGCCATCCACTGCTTTGCGGCGGTCTGGTCGGCCTGAAGCTCCGGATCGCCGGGATCATACGGCAGGCCCGAAATCATCTTCTGGCGTTCGCTCATGAACATCGGTCGACCCCCGGACTGCGCCCCGGGAGATCGACTGAGGCGAGGCGTCAGGTCAAGTCCGCAGATGTCCTCAGGCGGCGGCGAACACACTGCGGAACAGGGTGGCACCGTCGGCGGAGCCCAGTTCTTCCTCGAACGCCCGGTCCGGGTGGGGCATCAGGCCCAGCACATTGCCGCGCGCATTCTGGATGCCCGCGATGTCAGCGACCGAGCCGTTGGGATTGTCGACATAGCGGAACACCACCTGACCCTCGCCCTCGATCCGGGCCAGGGTCTCGGCGTCGGCGAAATAGTTTCCGTCGCCATTGCCCTGGGTCATCACCACCTCGCGCTGGCCCTGGTAGCCGGCGGTGAACCGGGTCTGGCCGTTGGCCACGGTCAGGGCGATCGGCTTGCAGACGTATTTGAGGCCCGCGTTCCGCAGCAGGGCACCCGGCAGCATTCCGGCCTCACACAGGATCTGGAAGCCATTGCAGATGCCGACCACCGCAACGCCGTCGTCTGCGGCCTTCTTCACCGCCTGCATGACCGGCGACTGCGCCGCCATGGCGCCGCAGCGCAGATAATCGCCATAGGAGAAGCCGCCCGGCAGAACGATCAGGTCCAGACCCGACGGCAGTTCCGTCTCCTGGTGCCAGACCATGTCCACCCGCTCGCCGGTGGAGCGTTCGACGGCGACCTTGCAGTCGCGGTCGCAGTTGGAACCCGGGAAGACGATGACGGCTGCGCTCATGGCGCGGCCCTGTAGCAGCGTTTGCCGCTCATGTCAGGGTCTGGCGGACACGGGCGTCTCGCGCCGCACCTGAGCCAGAAACTCCGTCATCGTCGCGACGCGCTCTGTCGCCATCTCGCGGGCAGCAGCGGTCTTCAGACGCGGCGGGATGTCGACAGCGAATCGCTCGATCCGGCCCAGCGCCTGATCGTAATCAGGCCGGTCACCGGTCGCTGCCAGCAGCCGGGCCGCGCCGAGGGCTCCGAGGAAATCCAGCGCATCGGCGTCGTGCAGGACGACGGCTTCGGCCCCTTCCGGCTCCTTGTCGTACATATGGCCCAGGATGGCGGCGCGGACGGCCGGGAATTTCTCCATCGGGAAGCCCGCGCCGGCCAGGAAGGGCTCGGCCAGCTGCACCGAACGCACCGCATGGTCGACACCGGCCAGGTTGAAGGGTTCGATCCCGCCCCAGTCGTGCAGGAAGGCGGCCGCGAACAGGACGTCGGGGTCGACTATCAGCCCTTCGGCCTGCGCAAGAGCCATCCCCAGCACATAGTTGCGCTCCGAGTGACGCACGCCCCAGCTCGGGTGCTGAAAGTGGGTATTGGCCTGCTCATACACCGCGCGCCGCCAGGGGCTGTCCAGCGGGACGCCGGCAGGTGTCGCGTCTGGCGCCGCCGCGACCGTCGGGGCTTCCTGCGCTGCCAGTGGTCTCGCCGGTAACAACACCAGGGCGGCCGCAGCGATGGTCAGAATGATGATCTTCATGCCGGCCTCCCGATGACCCGACTCAGCCGCGGTTCTCGTACACGCCGGTGATCGAGGCCCTGGCCAGGGTATGGAAGTGCAGGTTGAAGCCGAAAATGGCCCCTGAATTGTCCGGCGTCACATCCAGCCGTTCCGTATCGACGGCGAAGACCGTGAAAATGTAGCGGTGCGGACCGTGACCCTGTGGCGGGGCGGCACCGCCGAAGCCGGGCGTTCCGAAATCGGTCCGCCCCTCGACCGCGCCCTGCGGCAGACCGTCTGGTGACGCGCCCTCGGCCAGTCCGGTCACATCGGCGGGGATGTTGGCCACGGTCCAGTGCCAGAAGCCGGAGCCCGTCGGCGCATCGGGATCAAAACAGGTGACGGCGAAGCTCTTCGTGCCCTCGGGTGCGCCGGACCAGCTCAGTTGCGGAGATCGGTTACCCCTGGCCTGGACCTGGGCGTCGGGCAGGGCGTCGCCGTCGGTGAAACCCGTGGAGGTGAGGGTGAAGGTCATGGGGCGCTCCTCGCTGCGTCTGGACCGACACTAACGCATGAGCGCCGCCCACGTCGCTAGTGGGCCGCTTCCTGGGCCGCGGGCGTGAAGGCCCGGTCGTCCGTCAGCCCGAGGGCCAATGCCGAGGCGATCAGCAGTGCGCCGACGACGACAAAGGCGACGACCGAAAAGCGGATCAGCCGGTTCACGCAACCTCGATGCGGTAGCTTTCAATCACGGTATTGGCGAGCAGCTTCTCGCACATCGTCTTCGCCTCGGCGGCCGGGTCGGCGGCACCGTCGAGATCGAACTCGATCAGCTTGCCGACACGGGCGTCGGAGACACCGGCCCAGCCGAGCCCGTGCAGGGCGCCTTCGACGGCCTTGCCCTGGACGTCCAGCACACCGGGCTTGAGGAAGACGTGAACCTTGACCTTGGCCATCAGTGCAGTCCCCCCTGAATCACGGTCGGCATATCCTTCATGATGCCGAGGCGGCGGGCCACCTCGGTATAGCTTTCGATCACATTGCCCAGATCGCGGCGGAAGCGGTCCTTGTCCAGCTTCTCGCCCGTATTGGTGTCCCAAAGGCGGCACGAATCGGGGCTGATCTCGTCGGCCAGCAGCACGCGCGAGAAGTCGTTCTCCCACACCCGGCCGAACTCGATCTTGAAGTCCACCAGGGTGATGCCGACGGCGCCGAACATGCCCGACAGATAGTCGTTCACCCGCACCGTCATGGCCAGGATGTCGTCCAGCTCCTGGGTCGTGGCCCAGTTGAAGGCGGTGATGTGCTCTTCCGTGACCATCGGGTCGTTGAGCTCATCCTTCTTCAGGTAGAATTCGATGATCGACCGGGGCAGGGGGGTGCCCTCATCGATGCCCAGCCGCTGGCTCATCGAGCCGGCGACGATATTGCGGCAGACGACTTCCAGCGGAATGATCTCGACCTCGCGGATCAACTGCTCGCGCAGGTTCAGCCGCTTGATGAAATGGTTGGTCACGCCGATGCCGTTCAGGCGCGACATCACGAACTCGCTGATGCGGTTGTTGATGACGCCCTTGCCCTCCAGCTGGGCCTTCTTCTCGCCGTTGAAGGCGGTGGCATCGTCCTTGAAATACTGGATCAGGGTGCCGGGCTCGGGCCCCTCGTAGAGGATCTTGGCCTTGCCCTCGTAGATCTTCTTGCGCTTGACGTTCATGTGGTCGGTCCGGGCGGGGCCTGCCGGAAACGAAAATCGCGCGGCCAGACGGAGATCTGGGCGGCGCTATCCGGAATCGGGCGGGCGGGAAAAGTTGCGGGAACCCTTAGCGGATGCGGCACCGCGACACAAACCTTGCGCGATGCGGCGCCCCAGGCCGACAAGGCGTCGCAACCCGGCGGGTTGCGGTTGCGTTCGGCCATGGGGCGGCTATAGACCACCTCGACTGCGGCTGTGCTTTCCGGCCGCGAAAACGGAGCCTTGCAACGCCCATGACCACCTTCGACGATCGGGAAAAGGGCTTCGAGTCCAAAT
>CAZFQC010000089.1:0-8530 GCA_964520795.1 uncultured Brevundimonas sp. | reverse complement strand
CGACCACGCCATGCTGCAGACGGTGCGCGGGGCGGGGTACAGACTGGAGCCGTAGGCGACGTCAATGCGGCTCCCCTCTCTCCTGCGCCGCACGCCCTTCCGGCTGACGCTGCTGTTCCTCGCCCTGTTCGCGGCGGCGGCCAGCGCCATTCTGGCCTGGGTCTATTTCGCCTCGGCCTCCGAGGCCCGGACCAAGGCCGAGCGCGAGGTGCGCGGCGAGATGCAGGTGCTGACCGGCATCTACAAGGAACGCGGTTTCGACGCGCTCAACATGGCGCTGATCGACCGGACCCTGCGCGATAATTCCTTCCTCTACCTGCTCAAGAACCCCGACGGCAGCCAGGTCACCGGCAGTCTGACCGACTTCCCGATCGCGACCCTGGAGGAGGACCAGGAATGGATTACCTTCCCCTTCACCGATACGGATGTGGAAGGACGCGTTACACGACCCCAGGTCCGCGGCGTCCAGGTGCAACTGGCGGGCGGGGGCATGCTGTTCGTCGGCCAGTCGCTGGGCGACACCGAGGCCTATCTGGCGCGCCTGACCCAGGCCCTGTGGACGGCCATGGGCATCGTGCTCCTGCTGGGCCTCGCCGGCGGGGTGCTGGTCAGTCGCAATCTCGAACGCGCCATGGGCCGGCTCAACAAGGTCGTCACGGCCGTGCAGGAGGGCGATCTCAAGGCCCGGGCCGTGGTCAGCGACTCCGGCGATGAACTGGATGAGCTCGGGGCCGGGCTGAACACCATGCTGGACCGGCTCGAGGGTTCCATGGCCTCGATCCGCCACGCCGGCGACGCCATCGCCCACGACCTGCGCTCGCCCCTGACCCGGATGCGGGCCAGGCTGGAGGTCGCGCTGATCGACGCCGAGGCCGGCAAGATCGACGGCACCGACGCGGTCCAGCTGGCGCTCGACGAGGCCGACAACCTGCTGAAGACCTTCAACACCGTCCTTGCCATCGCCCGGCTACAGGCCGCAGCGGGCCGCACGCCGGACCCGAAGGTATTCGACGCCGCCGACCTTGCCGCCGACATGGCCGAACTCTATGAGCCCGCCTCGGAGGACAAGGGGCTGGAGTTCTCCGCCGAGATCGAGCGTGGGCTGATGATCGAGGGCAACCAGCCCTTCCTCGCCCAGGCCCTGGCCAACATCATCGACAATGCCATCAAATACACCCCCACCGGCGGCGCGGTGATGCTGCGCGCGCGTCGGCGCTCCTCGGGCGAGATCGAATATTCCGTCACCGACACCGGCCCCGGCGTGCCCGAGGAAGACCGCGAACGGGTCATTGAACGCTTCGTCCGCCTCGACAACAGCCGCACCGAGGCCGGCTCCGGCCTCGGCCTGTCGCTGGTCGGGGCAGTGATGGAGGCCCACGGCGGCCGCATCCTGCTGGATGAAGGCCCCGGCGAATACGGCGGCTTCGGCCCCGGCCTGCGCGTGGCCCTGGTCCTGCCGGCCGCGGAATGAACGGTCCGCTCGGCCCCCGACTCACGCCCCACGGCCCGGTGGTCGATTCCGTCGCGGCCGACCGAACCCGTGAGCGCCTTTCCGAAGCCGCGAGCGAAGACGGATGGATAGACGCCTTCGAAGCCGCCTGGCCCGCCCTGGCCCCGGTCTTCGCCGCCTCGCCCTATCTGGCCGGCCTGGCGCGCCGCTGGCCCGCACGGCTGCGGGTGACGCTGGAGGCGGCGCCGGAAGACCGGCTGGCGGCGATCCTGTCGGAGACCGACGGCCTTGCCGGTGGTGCCGACGAGGTCCGGGCACCCCTGCGTCGGCTCAAGGCCGAACTGCATCTGCTGACCGCCCTGGCCGACCTCGGCGGCGTCTGGGACCTCGACGCCGTTACGGGAGCACTCAGCCGGTTCGCCGACGCCTCGGCCCAGGCCGCCCTGCGCGCCGTGGCCGAGGACCAGCGCGCGCGCGGCAAACTGGTCTCCGCGGCCGACGATCCGCGCGGTCCCGTCCCCGGCCTGTTCGGTCTGGCCATGGGCAAGCACGGGGCCTTTGAGCTCAACTACTCTTCCGACATCGACATCAGCCTGTTCTGGGAGCCCGAGGCGCTGGAGAGCGCCCTCGCCGACGGCGTCGAGCCGCAGAAATTCGCGGACCGGGCGGCCCATGCCCTGGCCGTCCTGATGCAGGAGCGGACCGGCGACGGCTATGTCTTCCGCGTCGACCTGCGTCTGCGCCCCGACCCGTCCTCCACCCCGCCCGTGGTCGCGGCCCCCATGGCCCTGGCCTACTATGAGAGCGTCGGCCAGAACTGGGAGCGCGCCGCCTTCATCAAGGCCCGACCGGTGATCGGCGACCTCGCGGCAGGGGCTGAATTCGTCCGGGCGCTGAGACCCTTCATCTGGCGCCGCAGCCTCGACTATCCGGCCATCCTCGATATCCAGTCGATCAAGCGCCAGATCCATGTGCACAAGACCGGCGAGGGCATGGAGGCGGCGGGTGCCAATCTGAAACTGGGCCGCGGTGGCATCCGCGAGATCGAATTCTTCGCCCAGACCCAGCAGTTGATCCTCGGCGGCCGCGACCCCGCCCTGCGCAGCCCGCGCACCGTCGACGCCCTCGCCGCCCTTCGCGACGCCGGCCATGTGACGCCCGGGACCTGCGCCGACCTGACGGCGGCCTATGCGGCCCTGCGCGGGCTCGAGCACCGGGTGCAGATGCTCGACGACGAACAGACCCACGTCCTGCCGACCGACCCGGTCCGGCGGGCGGCGGTGGCGGCCCTGGCCGGGGAGGGCGACCTGGCCGTCTTCGACCGGGGCGTCGAGACGCTGCTGGTCGGGGTCAACCGCATCTATGGCGAGCTGTTCGAGGGCGAGGAGGCCCTGTCTTCCCCCTATGGCTCCCTGGTCTTCACCGGCGTCGAAAACGACCCCGAGACCCTGGCGACGCTGGGGCGGATGGGGTTCACCGACCCGGGAACCATCGCCGACACGATCCGCAGCTGGCACCACGGCCGCATTCCGGCGACCCGGTCGGCGCGGGGACGCGAACTGTTCACCCGGCTGGCCCCCCGCCTGCTGACGGCCCTGGCGGATACCGGGGCGGCCGACGCCGCTTTCCGCCGGTTCGCCGTCTTCTTCGCCGGCCTGAACAGCGGGGTGCAGGTCCAGGCCCTGTTCCTGGCCCAGCCGAAACTGTTCGACCTGGTGGTCGGTGTCATGGCCTTCGCGCCCCGGCTGGCCCGCGCCCTCGGCCGCTATCCGGCCGCGCTCGACAGTATGCTGGACGCCCGGTTCCACACCCAGCTGGGCGTCAACACCGGCCTGTTCGAACAGATGGCGGACGAGGCCGCCGCCGCGCCGGATTTCGAAGGTGCCATGAACGCCGTGCGCCGCCTGCATCGTGACCAGATGTTCCGCATCGGCGTCCAGACCCTGACCGGCCGGATCGGGCCCGAGGCGGCCGGCCGCGCCTATACCGCCCTCGCCGACGCCGTGATCGCGGCCCTCGCCCCGGCCGCCATGGCCGAGGCGGTGCGCCAGGGCGGGGCCCTTCCCGGCGGTGCCGTCGCCGTGGTCGCCCTGGGCAAGGCGGGTTCGCGCGAGATGACCGCCAGCTCCGACCTCGATCTGATGACCGTCTATGACGCGCCGTCCGAGGCGGTGTCCGACGGCAAGGGCTGGGCGGCGGGGGTCTTCTATTCCCGCTTCACCCAGCGGCTGATCGCGGCCCTGTCGGCGCATACGGCCGAAGGGGGACTGTACGAGGTCGACATGCGGCTGCGGCCCGGTGCGGCCAAGGGACCGGTGTCGCTGCGGCTCCCGGCGGTGAAGGACTATTATGCGACCGAGGCCGATACCTGGGAGTTCATGGCCCTGACCCGCGCCCGGGTGATCTGGACCGACGACCCGGCCTTCGGTGCGCGCACCGCCGCGGCGCTCGAAACGATCCTGCGTCGGCCCCGGCCGGGTGTGGACGTCGCCGCCGACGCCCGCCGTATGCGCGATCTGATGGCGCGGGAACGGCCGGGGCAGGGGAACTGGGACCTCAAACGGGCGCCCGGCGGCCAGGTCGACGCCGAGTTTGTCGCCCAGGTGCGGCAGCTGACCGCCGCGGCGGCGGGTGGCCCGCTGACCGTTTCGACGCTCGAGGCCCTCGCGGCCGACCCCGCCCTGGCCGAGGCCTGGCGGCTGCAACAGGCCCTCGGCCAGTTGCTGGGTGCCGCCTTTGACGACAGGCCCGATCCGGACCAGGAGCCGGCGGGCTTCCGCAACCGCCTTGCCGAGGCGGCAGATCTCGGAGATTTCGAGACCCTGAAAGCCCGGCTGGGCGAGGTCCGGACGGCCGCCCGCGCGGCCTTTGACGCAGCCTTGCCGGCGCCGCGCGACGGAGACTGACGCCAGCGCCGTTTCATCTCACAGGCAGGGGCTTACGGCCGCGCAGGGCGGCCATGGAGATTGATGCGATGAACAGGAAACTTCTGGTCGGCGGCCTTGCCGCCCTGACTCTCGCGACCGCCGCCGGCGTCGCCGTGGCCCAGCAGGCCCCGGCCCGCGCCATGCCCGCGGACGCCGACGGCGATCGCCGCCTCAGCCATGCCGAGTTCGTCGGTCAGCGGGTGCAGCGGCTGACCGCCGTCGACGCCAACCGCGACGGTGCGATTTCGGCCGACGAGGGCCAGGCCGCGCGGCAGGCGCGCCGGGCCGCCCGCGCCGACGCCCGCTTCGACCGGCTGGATGCCAATGACGACGGCTCGGTCAGCCGCAGCGAGTTCGACGCCGCCCGCGAAGCCCGCCCCGACCGCGGCGCGCGACCGGCCCGTGCGCACCGCGGCCCCGCCCGCGGCCAGCGCGGTATGGCCCGGATGGAGGGGCGCGGTCCGGTGGTGATCGCCGACGTTCAGGCCCGCGCCGAACAGACCTTCACCCGTCTCGACGCCGACCGTGACGGCTTCGTCACCGCCGACGAGGGCCGCGCCGCTCGTCAGGCCATGCGCGAACAGCGCCGCGAACGCATGACCGAACGTCGCGCCGCGCGCCATGCGCAACGGCAGGCGTCGCCTCCGGCCCCTGCTTCGGAGTAAGGATGATGTCAGGGACGGCGGTCATGAACCGGGCGACCCTTTCGGTAATGACGGAAGAGGGCCGGATTGGCGCTGATCGCCGACCCCGACGAGGAACTTGTGCGCCGCGTGGGTCAAGGCGACCCGGCGGCGATCCAGGCCATGGTGGCGCGCAAACTGCCCCGGATGCTGGCGCTCGCGCAAAGGATGCTGGGCGATTCGGCCGAGGCCGAGGACGTGGCCCAGGAGGCCATGTTGCGGGCCTGGAAACAGGCCCCGCGCTGGACGCCCGGCCAGGCCAGGTTCGACACCTGGCTGCACCGGGTCGGGCTGAACCTCTGCTACGACCGGCTGAGGCGACGGCGGGAGACGGTCACGGCGACGCCGCCGGACCAGCCCGACACCGGACCCGCGCCGGATCGGGGCCTTCTGGCGGCCGATGTGGGGGTGCGCGTCGACGCGGCCCTGGCGCGGCTGCCGGACCGTCAGCGCGAGGCGATCGTCCTGTGCCACTACCAGGAGCTGACCAATATCGAGGCCGCGGCCCTGATGGCGGTCAGCGTGGATGCACTGGAGAGCCTGTTGTCGCGGGGACGACGGGCGTTGAGACAGGCCCTGGCCGATATCCGGCCGGGTGCTGAAGGAGTATGACTGTGATGACGTCGGAACGGTTCCTCGCCCTGGTCGCCGCCTATGGCGCCGACGCGCGGCGCTGGCCCGAGGCTGAGCGGGCGGCGGCCCAGGCCCATGCGATGGCGGCGCCGGAGGTGGCCGCCCCGGCGCTGGCCGAAGCCGATGCCGCGGACGCCCTGCTGCACGCCTCGCGCGTGAGCCACCCCTCCATGGCCCTGCGCGACCGGGTCATCGCCTCGGCGGCCGAGGCCGGACTGAAGGCGCGTCGCGAGGGCCGGCGCTGGCTCGACCGGCTGGCGCTGACGATGGGTGCCGGCTGGGCGGCGGCGACCTGCGCCGGCATCGTCGCGGGCGTCATGATGACCACATATCTGACCGCCGACGCCCAGGCCGAGGCCGTCCTCTACCAGGCCTCCCTGCTCGGCGTGGACGATGCGGAGGTGCTCGGGTGAGCTCCAGGGTCCTGAAGATCGCCCTGATCGGCTCGGTGGCGCTGAACCTGTTCGCCGTGGCCGCGGGCGCGACCCTGCTCGTGACCCGCGCCCAGGTCGAGGACCGCGTCGAGGCCCAGCGTCGCCCGGCCCGCGCCGGCTCGCCGATGCGGCTGATCGATCAACTGGATCCCGCAGTCCGCGAGCGGGTGAGGGACGCGCTGCGCGCCTCTGCCCTTGCGGCGCGCCCCGACTTCGAGGAGGCGCGGCTGAAGCGACGTCAGGTCGTGGAGATGGGGCGGTCCGCAACCTTCGACACCGCCCGCGCCAACGCCCTGCTGGAACAGTCCCGCACCGCTGAACTGCGCGGCCGGGCGCGGCTGGAAGCCGACGCTGTCGCCCTGCTGGCAACGCTGGAGCCGGACGACCGGCGAGCGCTTTCGGAAATCCTCAGCCGCCGGGGCCGCGCCGCCGGCCGCGATCAGGGCGGCCGTGACTCCGCCCGGGGTGCGCCCCGGCCGGTGCCCGCGGCCTGACCTCAGGCGGCGCGGGCCTGGGCTCGCGCGGGCTGGCCGGGCCGCCGGATGGGCAGGTCGAAGCTGACGGTCGTGCCGCGACCCGGCTCGCTCTCGATGCTGAGCGCCCCGCCGTGCAACTCGATCAGCGACTTGGTCAGGGCCAGACCCAGGCCCGTGCCCTGGGTCGTCTTGGAATGCTGGCCCTCGACCTGTTCGAACGGCCGCGCCAGCCGGTTCAGGTCCTGGGCGGCGATGCCGATGCCCGTGTCGGTGACCGCGACCCGCAGCCGGTCGTCGTCCTCGCGTGAAATGGCCACCACGATATGGCCGCCCTCGGGCGTGAATTTCACCGCGTTCGAGATCAGGTTCAGCACCACCTGTTTCAGCCCGCGATAGTCCGCCTCGATCTCGGGCAGGTCCGGCGCATCGACCAGCAGGTTCAGCCCCGCCTCCTCGATCTTGCCGCGCATCAGCCGGGCGGCGTCGTCGACCACTTCCTTCAGCGACACGGTCTCGTAGTGGAGCGTCAGCTTGCCGGCCTCGATCTTGGCCATGTCGAGCACGTCGTTGATCAGCGACAGCAGGTGTTGGCCCGACTTCAGGATGTCGGCGGCGTAGCCCTTGTATTTCGGGTCGCCCAGCGGGCCGAACATCTCGCCGGCCATGATCTCGGAGAAGCCGTTGATGGCGTTCAGCGGGGTGCGCAGCTCGTGGCTCATATTGGCGAGGAACTCGGACTTGGCCTGGTTGGCCGCCTCCGCCCGGGTCATCGCCACCTCATATTTCCGCGCCAGAAGCGACAGCTTCTCCTCGCGGTCCTCCAGTTCGGTAATGGTGACATGCAGCCGTTCGGTGGCGCGCTGGCGCTCTGCCTCCTTCTGCTTGATGGCGGTGATGTCGGCCGCAGTCACCACCGAGCCTCCGTCGGAGGTGAAGCGCTCACTCAGCTGCAGCCAGCGCCCGTCGTGCAGCTCGACCTCCCGGGCCCCCACGCGCCCGTCCGTCGCCGGCTGGTCCGACTTGATGGCCAGGGCCGCGATCTGGTTCAGGTCCTGTTTGAACACGCCCTTGCGCAGCACGCCCGGCTCAAAGGCGAAGGCGTCCTGGAAGGCCTGGTTGGACAGGATCAGCCGGCCCTGTTTGTCGAACAGGACAAAGGCATCCGACACACTCTCGATACCGTCGCGCAGGCGGCTCTCTGCGGCCTGGGCCTGGGCCTTGGCACGGCGGGCCTCGGTGGTGTCCAGGGCCACGCCCAGCACGCTGGTGAAGCCGTTGTCGCCGCGGTCGCCGCGCGCCTGTCCCCGCGCGTCGATCCAGCGTGCCCGACCCTGGGCGTCGGGCACGGGAAAGCTGACATCGAAGGCGCCAAAGGTCTGGGCCTGACGCAGGGCGTGCAGCACAGCGTCATGATAGCGGGGGTGAATTCGCTCCAGGAAGGTGTCGGCGGCAATCGGGCCGCTTTGGTCCAGCCCCATCAGCTCGGCCATATAGTCCGAAACCGTGACCTGTTCGGTCTCTGTGTCCCACTCCCAGACGCCGCATCGGGCGGCCTCGACCGCCCCCCGGAACCGACGCTCGGACGCGGCCCATTCCCGGCTGATGCCCAGTTGGCGGCGTTGCATGACCAGGACCAGGGCCAGGGTGAACAGGCCGATGGCGATGGGCGGACCCAGGACCCACAATTCGCTCCAGCCGAAGCCCCCGACCAGGGTCGAGCCCGAAGCCGCAGAACGTTCGAGGCCGCGCGCCACCAGCAGCACATGGGCGGTGATCGCCAGCGCGAGCGCCAGTATGGCGATGCGGATCCACGGAGGCGGACCGCGGTGACGGTCCGTCGCGCGCCGTCCCTCGCTCGTTATGCGGCGCTCTTCACCCCGCAAGGCGCTCTCCCCAAGGATTCGACGTTGAACCGCGAATCTAGGCT
>CAZFQC010000088.1:6341-8611 GCA_964520795.1 uncultured Brevundimonas sp. | reverse complement strand
GCCGGGGCAACGGTCACGCTTTCGTGTGACCATCCGCCACTGACATGTGCGGAAACCCGACCCTATTTCATCGGTTGAGGGGTGAGGCGGCGGTGCACATCGGGTGGCCGCCTCCGAAGAGCCCGCTCGTTTAGACGGTCGGAGGGACCAAATGGCTGTAACCAGATCACTCGCGGTGATGTCGCCTGAGCAGGGGCTGTCGCGATACCTGACGGAAATCCGCAAGTTTCCCATGCTTGCGAAAGACGAAGAGTTCATGCTCGCCAAACGCTGGACCGAGCACCAGGACGCCGAGAGCGCCCACCGCCTTGTCACGTCGCACCTTCGCCTCGTGGCCAAGATCGCCATGGGCTATCGCGGCTACGGCCTGCCGATCGGCGAAGTGATCTCCGAGGGCAATGTCGGCCTGATGCAGGCCGTCAAGAAATTCGATCCGGACAAGGGCTTCCGCCTGGCGACCTACGCCATGTGGTGGATCCGCGCCTCGATCCAGGAATACATCCTGCGCAGCTGGTCGCTCGTGAAGATGGGCACCACGGCCGCGCAGAAGAAGCTGTTCTTCAACCTGCGCAAGGCCAAGAGCCAGATCTCGGCCTTCGAGGAAGGCGACCTGCGTCCCGAACACCTCTCGGCCATCGCCACCAAGCTGGGCGTGTCAGAGGAAGAGGTGACCAACATGAACCGCCGCCTCGGCGGCGACGCCTCGCTGAACGCACCCCTGCGGGCGGATGGCGAGAGCGAGTGGCAGGACTGGCTGGCCGACGACACGGCCGTCTCCCAGGAGACGCATCTCGCCGAGAGCGAGGAGAAGTCGATCCGTATGGGCCTGCTTCAGGAAGCCATGGAAGAGCTGACCGACCGCGAGAAGCACATCCTCACGGAACGCCGCCTCAAGGATGACCCCGTCACTCTCGAGGAACTCGCCGGCCAGTATGGCGTGTCGCGCGAACGCGTGCGCCAGATCGAGGTCCGCGCCTTCGAAAAGCTCCAGAAGGCCATGCGCGCCGCCGCCGAGGAGCGGAACCTGATCGACGCCTGAGCGCATCCGGAGAGGCCCGACGCAGCTGCCGGAAACCCGCCGTCGTGCTCGGGCGGCGGGGTTTTTCACCGCTGAAGGCCGGCACGGCTTGCCCAGGCGCGGCCGTCGACCAGGTTCGGGCCTAGAACCCGGGCCGCCGGCTGTGAGTCGGGGCGTCCTCAAGCAGAAAACCTCCGGCCCTGGTGGGGCCGGAGGCTCTGTCATTCGTCGTCCCGGATGGTGATCGGCAGCGGCCCGGACCGCTGCCGACGGGGGGTTACCAGCCGAAGGTGACGCCGACACGGGCGGCGGTGCCGCTGCCACTGCCGCCGGCGACGCCGGCGTTGAAGGCGAAGCCTTCATTGACCAGGAAGTTGCCCTGCAGCGAGAAGGCCGTCTCCCCTTCATAGGCACCAACGTTCATCGTCACATTGAACTGCTTGCCCGGCAGGAACACCGCACCGCTCATGGCGACAGCCGTGGCGACGCCGCTGTTGATCTCTTCCCGCACGGCGACGCCCAGGGCGTTGATCGAATTGGCCAGGGCCTGGTCTGCGGCCTCGCGCGCGGTCGTTTCACCGGTGATCCGGTTGCCAAGCGCCACATCGGCCGCGGCGCGGGTGGACGCCTCATTGTTGATATTGGTCTGCAAAACGGTATCCGCCGCCGCGCGGGTCGTCGCTTCGGTGTTGATGTTGGTCTGCAGGACGGTATCGGCGGCCGCCCGGGTCGAGGCTTCGGCGTCGATGTTGCCCTGGAGGATCAGGTCCTGACCGGCGCGGATGATGGCCTCGTCGTCGATGCGGACGCCGAGAGCCGTGTCGGCATCGGCGCGGGTCTGCGCTTCCGCATCGATGTTGGCCTGCAGGACGTCGTCTGCGGCGATGCGGGCGTCTTCCTCGGCCTGGATAGTCTGGTCAAGGGTGTCGATCGCCTCGACGACCTCGACCTCGAACGAGTCGGTGCCGCCCGTGCCGAGAAGGGCGCCGGCCGCATCCGAGGCGACCGGGCCGGTCACCGCATTCAGGATGGCGTTACCGCCGTCGATGACACCCAGGAGGGCGGCGGCTTCGGCCTGTTGCGTCTGCGCATTGCCGAGGTCCGTCGCGGCGGTCGTGACGGCCGCCTCGAGTGACGGCACAACAGCGGCGTAGGTGTCGCCCGGGTTGCCCGTGAACGTCTCCGTGGCGTTGTCGAGGGCCACCTCAGCCAGCACTTCATCAGCAAGGGCGGCCGCGGCATTGGCGGCGGC
>CAZFQC010000088.1:0-6241 GCA_964520795.1 uncultured Brevundimonas sp. | reverse complement strand
GGCCGCCGCGCGGGCGGTTGCGGCGGCTTCGACCGCGGCCAGTTCCGCGGCCACGGCATCGTTGAGCGCGGCGACAGCGGCCTCGGCGACGGCCAGCTGGTCCGCGGCGATCAGGGCGGCGGCTGCGGCGGCGGCTTCATCGGCCGTGGCGGCTGCGACTTCCGCATCCGAATAGGTGCCATCCAGCGCGCCGGGTCCGACCTGGGCGGTCGCCAGTGAGCCGAACCCGAGAGTCACGGCAAATGCCAGGCCGGCCGAGGCCCCCAGCAGGATTGTGCGAGTGGAACGCGCGGCTTTCGCCGGCGTCACGGAAAGAGATGCCCCCATAGTCCTAGTCTCCTGGTCACTTGGTCAAGTTAAGCCCCAACTCGGGAGCGCCACCCTAGACACCATTGAACCCTGGACTTGCGCAACCAGATCAGAAGGCAATATTTGCATGTATTAGATGCGTATATTTTTTGCCGATAATATTGATCGTCAATCGCTTGCCGAACGCAGGTACTCGCCATATGGTTATTTCACTGATGACGCCAGTCGTGTGCTCGATGACTGTCAAGTATGTAATTCTTGAGTATTTTTGCTGAAATATCGTAGGATCACACAACGCACGGCTGTATGCGTCCCGTGAACGGTTCAGGAATGAGGGAGGGACATGGCGATTGTCGAGCAGGCGAAACGGATTTGCCGTTGTTAACTTTATACTGCCCGATGACGTTTGATATTGTCCCTATTGATTGATGACATCAATGATCAATCTCGATCTGGATCGCGATTTTCAGCGCTACTTCCAGATCAGCATACTTTCCAAGAGGTTCCGCATCATGATGTATGTCATGTCGAACCCGGGCTGCTCGATAAAATATGCCCAGGCAGAGAGCGGTCTTTCATACCGGGGCTTTCATATGAAGCTGAAGGAGATGCTGGATGCCCAGCTGATCACACTGGACGAAGACCCCGAAGATGGTCGTCGAAAGCGCATGAATATTGGCCCCGAGGGGCGGATGGCCCAGCAGCGGTTTCTGGATGCGAATGCCGGCGATGGATCGGTGACCGTCCCCGTCCCTGAATACGGGGCCGCGCTCGCCGGTGAATAGCCGGTCCATGCCCAGGTGAGCGCGCCGGTTGGTTTGCGCCCGGTGGTGCCGGGTCGTTCAGCCGGCCCGGGCGACCGGCTCGGGCTGGTGCATGGCCAACAGGGTTCCGATCGGAGCCGCCAGCGTCGCCTTGGTCGGCGGACCGGCCGCCATTGACACTTCGAGAGCCCCGACCGCCACGGCAAGGCGGGAGTCCGACACCTTCATGGCCAGGCACTTAAGGCTCGCCGCCTGCTCGCGGATGGCCCGGACCGCCTGCATGGGATCACTGTCGAACTGGTCCAGGGCGGAACCGAGGATCCGCATGGCCTGGTCCTTGGCCGCGGCATGCCCGGCCGGACCCGTCGCTGAACGATCCGCGCGCCGCTTGCCGGGACCGGAGAATTCGCCGGAGTTGAACCTCCGCCGGTCAGGTCCGACATAGCCCACCGCCTCGACCCAGTCCCGCGGCTTCACGGCGACGTTCTCGACCCGCTTGAACAGGTCGGCGCTGGTGAAGGGTTTGCGCAGGAACTCGTGGACGCCGGCATCCCGCGCGCCAAGAATCGTCCGCGCCGTCGCATCGGCCGTGACCATGATGATCGGCGCGCGGCGGCAGTTCATGTGCGACCGGCGAAATGCCCGGGCCAGGGATTCACCATCCAGCCCCTCGCCGGTGCGTTCGGTGAAGACGATGCCGGGCTCGAGCTCTTCCGCTGCCTTCAGCGCGCGCCTCTCATCGGACTGGACCACGACGTCGCGCGCGCCCAGTCCCTTCATGATGTCGGTCAGCAGGCGAGCGGCGTGAGGATTCGGGTCGACAATCAGCACCCGTTTGACCACAGGCTCGAGCTTCGCCAGCACACGACGATCGATGGCAAACAAGGGGCGAACCTCCAATTCGGACATTCGTGCTTAACCCGGTCGGGTTAAGGCCCGTTGAATGCAGCGAATCCGGACTCAAGACCTGGGTGGCCTAACCCCTGAACGGATCGTGCATCATGATGGTGTCGTCGCGCTCCGGACTGGTCGACAGCAGGGCCACGGGGGCACCGATCAGTTCCTCAATACGGCGCACATATTTGACCGCATTGGCGTTCAGGTCGCGGAAGCTCCGCGCGCCGGCCGTGCTTTCGCTCCAGCCGTCCATCTCCTCGAACACCGGCTGGGCGGCGGCCTGCGCCTTCAGGCTGGACGGCAGATAGTCCAGCACCTGTCCGTCGATCCGGTATCCGGTGCAGATCTTCAGGGTCTTGAGCCCGTCCAACACGTCCAGCTTGGTCAGGGCGATACCGTCGATGCCATTGATGGCCACGGACTGTCGCACCAGCACGGCGTCAAACCAGCCGCAGCGCCGGGGCCGGCCGGTATTGACCCCGACCTCACGCCCCACCGTCGCCAGATGGGTTCCGACCTCATCATTGAGCTCGCAGGCGAACGGACCCTCGCCCACCCGGGTGGTGTAGGCCTTCACGATCCCCAGCACATAGCCGACGCCGCGTGGACCGATGCCCGAGCCCGCCGCGGCCTGGCCGGCCACGGTGTTGGAGCTGGTCACATAGGGATAGGTGCCGTGGTCGACGTCGAGAAAGGCGCCCTGGGCCCCCTCGAACAGGACCCGCTTGCCGTCCCGCCGCGCCCGGTCCAGCACCCGCCAGGCCGGCTGCACATAGGGCAGGACCTTCGGCGCAATCTCCAGAAGTTGGGCCAGCAGCGCCTCCGGATCGATCGGCTCCAGACCCAGCCCGGCCCGCAGCGGATCGTGGTGCGAGCGCAGGCGATCGATCTTGACCTTCAGATCGTCTTCATTGGCCAGATCGCAGACGCGGATCGCCCGCCGCCCGACCTTGTCCTCATAGGCCGGGCCGATGCCCCGCCCCGTCGTGCCGATCCGGGCGCCCGGCGCACTGGCCGCCGCCTCGCGGGCCACGTCCAGCGCCGGATGGACCGGCAGGATCAGGCAGGCGTTGTCCGCCACGATCAGCACCTCGGGACTGATCCGGATCCCCTGCGCCTCGATCTTCTCGATCTCGCCGACCAGATGCCAGGGATCGACCACAACACCATTGCCGATGATCGAAGGCTTTCCCTGAACCACGCCCGAGGGCAGCAGCGCCAGCTTGTAGACCTTGCCGTCGACGACCAGCGTATGGCCGGCGTTGTGCCCGCCCTGGAACCGCACGACCATGTCGGCCCGGTTCGACAGCCAGTCGACGATCTTGCCCTTGCCCTCGTCGCCCCATTGGGCGCCGACCACTGCAACGTTCGCCAAGACTGTTCTCCGCTGTCCGGGATTTCGGAATGCGGGCGCAGCCTATAGCCGGGGAATCAGCGGGTGTCCCGTCGCCGGACGATTATTCCGCCAGGGCCGTCTCGAAAGCCCAGTCGAGCCATGGCGTCAGCGCCTCGATGTCCGCAGTCTCGACCGTGCAGCCGCACCAGATGCGCAAGCCGGCGGGCGCATTGCGATAGCCCTCGATGTCGAAGCCCGCGTCCTCGTCCTCGACCAGGGCTTTCATCCTCAGGACCAGCGCCTGTCGTGCCTCTTCGGCCATGGCGGTCACGCGCGGATCGACGATCTTCAGGCACACCGACGTTGTCGATCGCGTGGCCGGGTCCACGGCCAGATAGTCGATCCAGTCCGTCCGCCGGATCCAGGCGTCCAGCACGGCAGCGTTGGCATCCGTCCGCGCGATCAGGGCCTCCAGCCCGCCGATAGCCAGCCCCCATTCGACGGCGTCGATCCAGTCCTCAAGGGTCCAGACCGAAAAGGTGTTGATCATCGACCCCTTGCCCAGCAACCGGTCGAAACCGTTGGCGTCACGCAGGCGCAGCACCTTGGGCACGGGCCGTGTCGGCGCATATCGATCCAGCCGCTCGACTGCGCGGGGCGACAGGGCCGCAACGCCAAGACCCGCCTCTCCGCCCAACGCCTTCTGGAAGCTGAAGGTCACGACATCCAGCTTTTCCCACGGCAAGGGCATGGCAAAGGCCGCCGAGGTCGCATCGCAGATCACGATCCCCTCGCGGTCGTCCGCGATGAAATCCGCGTTCGGTGCACGCACGCCCGATGTCGTCCCGTTCCAGGGAAACACCAGGTCCTTGGCCGGATCGACCGTCGAGGTGTCGGGCCATTCGCCCCATGGCGCGGAGATCACCTCCGGGGCCAGCTTCAGGTGTTCAACCGCGTCGGTCGCCCACACCTTGCCGAAATTCTCGAACGCCAGCACCTGCACCGGACGCTCACCCAGCATCGACCACATGGCCGCCTCGACCGCCCCGGTGTCGGACCCCGGCACATAGACCAGTACCCAGTCCGCCGGAACCTGAAGCAGCTGCTTGGTCAGCCTCAATCCATGTGCGAACCGCTCCACCACCGCGGGCACGCGAATGCCCCGCCCCAGCAGGTCAAGGGGGATGGACTGTGACGACCAGCCCGGCCGCTTCGCCGTCGGACCGGACGCAAACCACGGCCGCGCCGGCTTGATGTTGGGGCGGTTTGCCATCAGTCACGGAACGGCCGCATGGGCCCCTTGTCGCGCACGTCCTGGGCCAACTTCGCCAACGCCGCGCCATCCTCCGGCAGGATGATCATGAGCTTTGCCAGCAGGTCGCCGCGCTTGCCGTCGGCGAACGCCCCCCGGCCCTTCAGCCGAAGCACCTTGCCCGAGCTGGAGTTTGGCGGAATGGTCATGCTGACTGTGCCCTCGGGCGTCCGCACCGGCACCTTGCCGCCCAGCACCGCGTCGTAGAGGGCGACCGGCTGATCCATCGTCAGATCCGCGCCGTCGCGGGTGAAGACCGGATGTCGGGCGACTTTCAGCTCGATCAGGGCGTCGCCCGCCGGACCGCCGCGTCCCGGAGCGCCCTGGCCCTTCAGACGGATCGTCTGTCCGTCGCCGGCGCCCTTCGGGATTGCGACATCCAGCATACGGCCGTCCGAGAACTGGATGCGCCGCGTCGCCCCCGAGATGGAATCTTCAAGGCTGATCTCCAGCGTCGCCTTGACGTCCTGACCCCTGGCGGGAAAGCCGCCGGCGCGCGCCCCGCCGGGCCGCGCTGCGCCGCCGAACATGCCGCCGAACAGCTCGTCCAGATCGATGTTCTCGAAGCCCGGCTGCCGGGCGCCGCCCTGGCCGAACGGATTGCCGCCCGGGCCGCCTCGCGCGCCGCCGGCACCGCCGCCGAAGCCGCGGAACTGTTCGCGCCCGTCAGCGTCGATCTCGCCCCGGTCGAATTTCGCCCGCTTGTCCTTGTCGCCCAGCAGGTCAAAGGCCGCCGTGATCCGCTTGAACCGCTCGTCGGCGACCCTGTTGCCGGGGTTCTTGTCGGGATGCAGTTCCTTGGCGAGCTTGCGGAACGCCTTCTTGATTTCGTCCGCGCTTGCGCCCCTCGAAACGCCCAGTTCCTTATAGGGATCGCCCGCCACGTCGAATGCCGCTCCATCAAACTCGAGAGTGTCAGTTAGGCCATCGCGTGCGCCGCGCAAAGGGAGGCGCGGCAAATCAGGCCATCAGTGTGACGATCGCCTCCATTCCCCAGCCATATCCCTCTCCCCACTGGGCCACCGCGAGGCATGAATCGGCCGTCAGCCCGCCCGGGAAGTCCGCGGCGAGGTCCGTCGCGGCATAGGTGGCCTCGCTCGCTTCCACCTCGAACACCCGCACGGCCGCATCGCCATCCAGCACCCGCACGCGGAAGCGGGGCGACCCGGACGCGACCGCCTCGCCCTCCCACCGGTCGCCATCGATCCTCGACCGCGCGATCCAGCCCAGATCAAAGCCGCCATCGGCCCGCGCCCTGGCCCGCAGCTGCGCCGGCGACCAGGGCCGCTCATGAACGCCCTGGGTCGTGAACCCGATCCCGGTCACCGCCGCGCCCCCGGCCGGTCCGCCCGCCGGTCCGGCCCGCCAGACCAGCGGCAGACCCCGTTCCGCGCGCGGCGACTCCACCCTCGCCGGTGCCTGATCCAGAAACACGACGACCGCTCCGCCCGGCGCGGCGACCGCCGCTGTCCCCTGCTGCCCCCGCAACAGGCCGGACAGCCGCCAGACGCCGGCCCCGACCAGGGTCGCCGTCTGGAACTGCACCAGTTCCCAGCCCCCGACGCCTTCAACGGCCGCCGCATTGCCGCCCGCGAACACCGCTGCATCCGGGCGGCTCTCCGG
>CAZFQC010000087.1:0-8723 GCA_964520795.1 uncultured Brevundimonas sp. | reverse complement strand
CGCACGACGACGGGATTGGTCGGGATCGAGGCGGCCAGAATCGCGCTCGGCACGGCCTGGGCCGGCGAGTTCGCGCCCTTGTGGGCCAGATAGGCCAGGGCGTGGGCGGCGACGGGAAATCGTTGGCTGTCTGACATGGTGTGGCCTCAAGATAGGCGCGCAGGGCGGCTTTCACAAACCAGGCTCGCCTTCGCGCTTGCAGCACGATTGAACGGCTCGCGGAAAGGGCTTAAAGGCTCGCCGCTCTTTGGATGGGAACCGCGGTGTGCGGGGTCCCGGAGGAACTTCATGGCCGGGGCTTCTCCCCAAGGTGAAGACGGCGCCAGCGCCGCCGCCTCAAACTCCCAGACCCCCGCCGACAAATCGGTCGCCCCGGCTCATCCGCATCCCGCGGCGGCCGGCGAGGGCGGTCATGTCAAGGCCGGCAAATGGGGCCTGATCATCGGTGCCATCGGCGTCGTGTTCGGCGACATCGGCACCAGCCCGCTCTACGCCATGCGCGAGGCCCTGCATCACAGCCGCAGCGGCGGCGCGGATGAACTGGCTGTCCTGGGCGTGGTGTCGCTGGTTTTCTGGGCCCTGCTGCTGGTCGTGACCCTGAAGTACGTCGTCTTTCTGATGAAGGCCGACAACAAGGGCGAAGGCGGCACCCTGGCGCTGATGGCCCTGGCCCAGCACGCCATCGGCCGGCGTTCCGGCCTGATCTTCATCCTCGGCGTCTGCGGCGCCGCCCTGTTCTACGGCGACGGGGTGATCACTCCGGCCATCTCCGTCGTCTCGGCGATGGAGGGCCTGCGGGACGCGCCGGGCCTCGGCAATGCCCTCAGTCCCTATATTGTGCCCATCGCCGCCGGCATTCTGATCGCCCTGTTCCTGATCCAGTCGCGCGGCACCGCCAGCGTGGCCCGCTTCTTCGGTCCCCTGACCGCCGTCTGGTTCCTGATCCTCGCGGGTCTGGGGCTGTGGCACATCTTTGATGACGTCTCGATCCTGCGGGCCCTGTCGCCGCACTACGGGGTGTTGTTCCTGTTCGACAACGGCTTCCTCGGCTTCGTCATCCTGGGCAGCGTCTTCCTCGCCGTGACCGGGGCAGAGGCGCTGTATGCCGACATGGGCCATTTCGGAAAGGCGCCGATCCGGCTCGGCTGGCTCTGGTTCGTCCTGCCCTGCCTGACCCTGAACTATCTCGGCCAGGGTGCCCTGGTGCTCGACAATCGCGCCGCGGCCGCCAACCCGTTCTGGATGATGGTCCCGGAGTTCGCCTACTGGCCTGTGCTGATCATGGCCACGATCGCGACCGTCATCGCCTCACAGGCGGTGATCACGGGCGCCTTCTCGGTGACCCAGCAGGCGGTCCAGCTGGGTCTGTTGCCGCGCATCGACATCCGCAACACCTCGGAAAGCCAGGCCGGCCAGATCTTCGTGCCCTCGGTCAATATGATGCTGATGGTGGGCGTGCTGGCCCTGCTGGTGACCTTCCAGACCTCGACCAACCTGGCCGCGGCCTACGGCATCGCCGTGACCGGCTCGATGTTCGTCGACAGCCTTCTGGCCTGGTTCATCGTCCGCAATATGTGGAAATGGAGCCTGCCCCTGTCGCTGGCCGCCATCAGTCCGCTGGTGGCGCTGGATCTGGTCTTCATGACCTCCAACATGCTGAAAATCCCGCAGGGGGCCTGGTTCCCGCTGGTTCTGGGCGCGGCCCTGATCCTGCTGATGTGGACCTGGGTTCGCGGCACCCAGATCCTGACCACCAAGACCCGCAAGGACAGCCTGCCCCTGACGGACCTGATCGAGATGCTGCGCGCCCGTCCGCCCCATCGCGCCCCCGGCACGGCCATCTTCCTGACCTCGGACCCCGACGTCGCGCCCGTCGCCCTGATGCACAATCTCAAGCACAACAAGGTGCTGCACGAGAAGAACATCATCCTGACCGTGCGGACTACCGATCGGCCGCGCGTGCCGGAAAGCCACCGGGTGACGATCGAGCCGATCTCTGACGACTTCAAGAAACTGACCATCTCCTACGGCTTCATGGAACAGCCCAATATTCCCAAGGCGCTGGGCGTGTGCCGCAAACAGGGTCTGAAGTTCGACATCATGTCGACCAGCTTCTTCCTCGGCCGCCGCTCGGTGGTCGCCTCGGCGTCGCAGGGCATGCCCCTGTGGCAGGATCGGCTGTTCATCTTCCTGACCCGCAACGCCGCCAATCCCACCGACTTCTTCCACATCCCGCCGGGCCGGGTGGTCGAGCTGGGCACGCAGGTGGTGGTTTGAGCCGCGGCCCCGACCAGGGGCGCAGTTCCGCTGCCCGCGGTCGTCGTATGGCTGACAAGGCAAGGGCCGGAACCCGTCCCGCGAAGCCCCGGGTCGCGGACCCGCGGGACGACGGCCCGGACATCGGCGTTGAGGCCCGTCTGGCCGCCGGCGTCCTGCTGAACGCGGCGCTGGAGGGTCGGGGCGGACTGGATACCGCCCTGTCGTTCCGCGAGGTCTCCGACCTGCCGGGTCCCGACCGCGCCTTTGCCCGTGCCGTGGCCATGGCCGCCCTGCGCCGACTCGGCGAGATCGACCAGATCCTCGACCGCAAGCTGCAGAAGGCCCCGCCGCTGGCCGTGCGCACCATATTGCGTGTGGCCCTGGCCCAGACCCTGGTGCTGGAAACCCCGGCCTTTGCGGCGGTCTCGACCGCGGTGAAACTGGCCGAGCGCGAGACCAGGACCCGGCCGTACAAGAACCTCGTCAATGCCGTGCTGCGCGGCATCGAGCGCGAGGGGCCGGGCCTGACCACGGCCGAGTCCAACCTGCCCGAATGGCTGGCCGCCCGCTGGCGCGCGACCTACGGCGAGGCGACGCTGACCGGTCTGGCCCTCGCCGCCCGCGAGGAGCCGTCGACGGATCTCAGCCTCAAGCCCGAGGTGGACGCCGCCGCCGTGGCCGAGGCGCTGGACGGCGAGGTGATGGCCGGAAACACGGTCCGCACCGGCCGTCGCGGCGACCTGTCGACATGGCCCGGCTTCGACGACGGGGTCTGGTGGGTCCAGGACGCCGCGGCCGCCGTGCCCGTCCGGTTGCTGGCGCCCAAGGCGGGAGAGTCAATCGTTGATTTTTGCGCCGCGCCCGGCGGCAAGACGCTGCAGATCGCCGCCTCGGGCGCCGCGGTCGTGGCGCTGGACCGCTCGGACAAGCGGCTGGACCGGCTGCGCGCCAACCTGGACCGCACCGGCCTGTCCGCCGAGGTGATCGCCGTCCCGGCCGAGGACTGGGACGACCCCCGCGCCTTCGACGCCGTCCTGCTGGACGCGCCCTGCACCGCCACCGGCACCTTCCGCCGCAATCCCGAAGTCCTGCGCGCCACCAAGCCCGCCGATGTGGCCAAGCTGGCCGATGTCCAGCACCGCCTGCTCGACGCCGCCGCCGGGCGCGTGAAACCCGGCGGCCGTCTGGTCTATTGCGTCTGTTCGCTGGAGCGCGAGGAGGGCGAGACCCAGATCATCGCCTTCCTGCGCCGCAACCCGGCCTTCCGGACGGCGGCGGCGGTCCCCGCCGAGGTCGGCGCGCCCGACGCGGCCCTGACGCCCGAGGGCTGGCTGCGGATCCTGCCGTCGATGTGGGCGGAAAGGGGCGGGCTGGACGGCTTCTTCATCGCCCGGCTGGACCGGATTTCCTAGGCCAGCACGGTATAGGTCATCCGCGCGCGGACGCTGAAACCGAGGCTCTCGTAGAAGGCGATGGTGGCCGTGTGTCCGGCATAGGCATGCAGGAAGGCCTGTTCGCCCCGCGCCAGAATGCGGGACACGACGGCGCGGCTCAGCACGCCCGCCAGGCCCTGACCGCGGAAATCGGGATGGGTGCAGACGCCGCTCAGCTCGCTGTAGCTCTCGACCTTCATCCGTTCGCCGGCCATGGCGATCAGCCGGCCCTCGCGGCGCACGCCGATGAATCCGCCGAACCGCAGGGTCCCGCGCCGGAACGGGCCTGGCCGGGTCAGGGTGGCCAGGGCCAGCATCTCGTCCGCGTCGGCCTCGCCCAGCGTCAGTATATCAACATCGCCATCCCGGCCGGCGTTCAGGCCGGCGGCGGACATCTGAACGCAGGACGCCTGCGAGATGACCGGCACATCCGGCAGCACCGCCGCGATCGGTTCGCCCTCAAGCTCGACCAGGCCCGCGCCCGGATACTCACGACACAGGGCGTCCAGCAGCCCAAGGCTCGCCGGCGTGTCGTCGGCGGCGGCGGCGAAGACCCCCACGTCCGGGTCCAGCCGCACAGCGGCACCCCCATCCTGCGCCCGGCGGATGGCGAGCGGGGCCACGCGGGTGTTGAGCGCGCTCCAGACGGGTCGGTCGAGGGGGTGGGTGGAGGACATCCCTCCTGTCTATCGCAAGCCTCGCAGTTCGCCAGAGGCGGCTGAAGCGCCGGGTCCGAAAACCGCCTGGAAGGGCGCTAGGGCCCCGGAGCCGGCGAGGCCTGGCGGAGCGGAACGGTTATGTCTCCGGTGCGGGCGAAGCGCAGTGTAATCGTCGTCCCGGTCGACCAGTAGTCGCCGCGCTCCAGCCCCGTCGCACGAACCACCAGCGGCAGGTAGGAAGGGCTGTCATCCGGCGGTGGCAGGGCGATCGGCAAGGCGACCGCAGTCTGGCTGCTGAACACATTGCCGTCGGTCCTGAACTCCAGCGTTTCACCCAGCGGCGTGGAGACCGCGAGCAGTTCGTCCGCCTCAGTCCCCGTGTTCTGCACGACGACCCTGATGTTGGCCTCGAACGGCTCCGCCGTTCCCGAGACGATGAAGGCGGTGTTCACGACCTTCAGGGGCGAGGCCGGTGCTTCCTGGACGGCGGGTTCGCCCGTGAGCACAAGAAGAAGTTCGATCATCAACCCCTCCAGAAGCCGACGATCTTCTTGACCTCGTCCACCACCGGATCGGCGATGGCGGCGGCGCGTTCGGCACCGTCCCTGAGCACCCGGTCGATCTCGGTCGGATCGGCCATCAGCCGGCGCATTTCGGCGCTGACCGGGGCCATGGAGGCGACGGCGAGGTCGGCGAGCGCGGGCTTGAAGGCGCCGAAGCCCTGACCGGCGAACTGCGCCAGCACCGCCTCGCGGCTCATGTCGGCGAGGGCGGCGTAGATGGTGACCAGGTTCCTGGCCTCGGCGCGGCCCTCGAGGCCTTCCAGCGTCTCGGGCAGGGCGTCCGGGTCGGTGCGGGCCTTGCGGATCTTGGCGACGATCGCATCGGCGTCGTCGGTCAGATTGATGCGCGACTGGTCCGAGGGATCGGACTTGCTCATCTTGGCCGCGCCATCGCGCAGGCTCATCACCCGCGGTGCCGGCCCCTGGGTCAGGGGCTCGGGCAGGGGGAAGAAGCCGGGCGCGTTGAAGTCGTTGTTGAATTTGGCGGCGATGTCGCGGGTCAGTTCCAGATGCTGCTTCTGGTCCTCGCCGGTCGGCACCTCGGTGGCCTTGTACAGCAGGATGTCGGCCGCCTGCAGCACCGGATAGGTGTAGAGGCCGACGCTCGAGCGCTCCTTGTGCTTGCCCGACTTCTCCTTGAACTGGGTCATCCGGTCCAGCCAGCCGAGGCGGGCGACGCAGTTGAGGATCCAGGCCAGCTCCGAATGGGCCCGCACCGCCGACTGCGGAAAGATCACCGACCGCGCCGGATCGAGACCGGAGGCCAGGTAGGCGGCGGCGATCTCGCGCGTCTGGGCGGTCAGCAGGGCCGGGTCCTGCCAGACGGTGATGGCGTGCAGGTCGGCCACGAACAGGAAACAGGGCGCGCCCGTCTCCTGCAGCTGGGTGAACCGCTTCAGGGCCCCCAGATAGTTGCCCAGATGCAGGGCGCCCGAGGCCTGGATGCCGGACAGGATGCGGCGCGGGCCGGCGTAGGTGGTGGCGGGGGCGGCGGGAGCGTCGTCGGTCATCAATCCAGTCCGGTCGGCGCGACAGCGCCCGGTTCACGCTTCAGGGTGGCCTTCAGTTCGGCCACGCTGACGGCGCGGAAAAGCACGATGCAGGCGCCATAGACAAGGGCTCCCGCGCCACAGACGACCAGGACGGCGATTTCCTTGGCCAGCAGGACCCGGCTGAGCGTGCCGTAGCCGATGCCGGCCAGCACCAGCAGCGCGGCCATGACGGCACTGGCGGCCAGCACCCTCGACAGCCGCGACAGGAAGGCCGGCGAGGGCCGCCAGGCGTTCTCGCGCACCAGGGTTCCGGCCAGAAGGGCGACATTGATCCAGGCCGACAGGCTGGTGGCGACCGCCAGGCCCAGCACGCCGTCGACGCCGATGCGGGTCAGCCAGAAAAACAGGGCGGCACCGACCACGACGGTGAAGACCACAGCGGTGATCGCATAGATCATCGGCCGGCGCGTGTCCTCGCGGGCGAAGAAGGGCGGGGTCAGCACCTTGGCCAGGACAAAGGCCGGCACGCCCCAGGCGAACTGGCGCAGGACGTCCGCGGTCCGGGCCGCATCCCCTGTGGTGAAGGCACCCCGGGTCACGGTGGCGTCGATGATGAAGAAGGGGATGACGAACAGGGCGACGGCGGCCGGCAGGGTGAAGGCCATGGCCAGGGTGATGCCGTCGTCCAGTGTCTTGCGCCCGCCCTCGTGATCCTCGGTGACGAAGGCCCGGGTCAGGCGCGGCACGAGGGCCAGGCCGATGGCGACCCCGATCAGGCCCAGCGGCAGCTGGTAGAGGCGGTCGGCGTTGTAGAGCACGGACCGGGCACCCTCGTCCGAACCCGCCAGCATCTGGCTGACCACGGAATTCACCTGCATGGCCCCGCCCGCGAGGGCGCCGGGCACGGCCAGGGCCAGGGCCCGCTTCACATTGGGCGTCAGCCGCGGCCAGGACAGGCGGATGGTGATCCCCAGCCGCTGAACGCCCCACCACAGCAGCCCCGCCTGGATCAGGCCGGACACGGTCACGGCGGCGGTGACCCACAGCAGCACCTGGGGCTGGCTGGCGGGAATGACCCAGGCGGCCAGCAGGGGGGCGAGGGTGCAGAGGTTCAGGAACACCGGCACGCCGGCCGACAGGGCGAACCGCCCGCCGGTGTTGAGCACCCCCGACAGCAGCGAGGCCACGGTCATACAGGCCAGATAGGGCATGGCGATCTGGGTGGCGGTCACGGCGACCGCCATGATCTCCGGCTGGCCCCGATACGCAGACAGCAGCCAGGGCATGATCCACGGCATCAGCACCTGCAGCACGATGCAGAAGCCGGCGACCACGGCGAGCATGAAGGACATGGCCTCCGAGGCTGTGACCGCCGCCGCCGCGTCGCCTTCCCTGGCGCGGACGCCGCCATAGACCGGCACAAAGGCCTGGGCGAAGGCACCCTCGGCGAACAGCCGCCGGAACATGTTGGGCAGCATCAGGGCCGTGGTGAAGGCGTCCATCATCGGCCCCTGGCCGAAGCGGGCGGCCAGGGCCATGTCGCGGGCGAAGCCGAGCACCCGGCTGCCCAGGGTCAGGGTGGCTTGGACCAGGGTGTTTCGGGCGAGGCTCATCAGGGGCTCGTGTCGGCGGTTCGGATCAGCGCTTATCCTGCTTCCGGCGCGCGCGATACCGGGTCCGGCGCGGAACGGCGGCGGCCGACTTCCGAGACGTCGCGCAGGCTGGCCCGGACCGGCGCGGACAGGCGGGTTCCGGCCCGGTCGGTGCGGTCGAGGACCGTCTCGAGCTCGAGCCGCAGCCGCTCCAGCTTCGGCCCGGCTTTCGGCTTCAGGCCCTTGGGATCGGTGACGTAGAAACTGTCCACCGCCCGCTCGCCGAAGCCGGCGATATGGGCCGAGCGGATCGACAGGCCGTGGTCGGCCAGGACCCGCGCGAGATCGGCCAGCAGGCCGGGCCGGTCGGCGCCGGACACCTCGACCACGGCGGCGTCCGGGCTTTCATCCAGATCGACGATGGCCGTGGGCCGCACATCGAAGGCGGCGCGGCGCGGGTTGGGCGTGGCCGTCGGCGCCGGCGCGATCCGGACGCCGCCGCGCGCCGCGGCCTCAAGGGTGGCGATCAGCCGGGTCAGGCGTCGTGGCTCGGCCTGGCCATAGGGCGCGCCGCCGCCGTCCTGCAGCTCGAACACATCCAGGGCCGTTCCGTCCGCCGCGGTCGCGACCCGGGCGCCGACGACGTCCGCCCCGGCACCCGCCAGCGCGCCGGCCAGATCGACGAACAGGCCCGGCCGGTCGCGGGCGGCGACGGCGACGCGGGTGGCCGGGTGTTCCCCGGCCTCGTCGTCCCGCACCTGCAGCACCTCGGCAGCCGCCCCCTTGAGCCGCGCCCGGGACACCAGATCGGGATAGTCGTCCAGAGGGTCGGCGTGGGTCACGTCCTCGCCGCGGAACACGCCCTCGGTGCGCTGGTACAGGTCGCGGATGAGGTTACCCTTCCAGGCGTTCCAGACGCCGGGACCGACGGCGCGGATGTCGGCCACGGTCAGGATCAACAGGGTCCGCAGCCGCTCGGGATCGCCCACCAGCCTGGTGAAGGCCTTGACGGTTGCCGGGTCCGATATGTCTCGCTTTTGCGCATAGTCGGACAGGGCGAGGTGGTTGCGCACCAGCCAGACCACGAACTCGGTGCGGCGCGGGTCGAGACCCAGCCGGTCACAGGCGCGGCGGGCGGCGATGGCTCCGTCCTCCAGCTGGCCGCGGTCCCCGCCCTTGCCGACATCGTGCAGCAGCATGGCCAGCATCAGGGCCTCGAAATCGT
>CAZFQC010000086.1:7657-8809 GCA_964520795.1 uncultured Brevundimonas sp. | reverse complement strand
CCGTGCCGAGCGCGATTCTGGCCGCCTCGATCCCGACCAATCCCGTCGTCGTGCGCCGCGTGACGGCCCTGCTGGCCAAGGCCGGGCTGATCGCCACCCGGCCGGGTGCCTCGGGCGGGGCCTGGCTGCTGCACGAGCCGCAGGCGATATCGCTGGAAACGGTGCTGCGCGCCGTCAACGGTTGCGCCCACCTGGGCTCTCCGCCTGCCGGGGCCAGGGGCTGTCCGGTCAGCGAACACATCCCGCGTCAGGTGGCCAAGGCCCTGACCGCCGCCGACCAGGCCGCAGGTCAGGCCCTGTCGAAGATCACCATCGCCGACCTGCTCGACCAGGACCCGGCCTCGCTGGCGGCCTTCGCGCCCCATACGTCCTGCCCGGTGGCCGCCTGAGATGAGCCTGCCGTCGCGGCCGCGCCCTGTGGTGCTGATCACCGGTGCCTCGGCCGGCATCGGCGCCGCCCTCGCCCGGATCTACGCCGCGAACGGATGGGACCTGATCCTGACCGCACGGCGTGAGGCCCCCTTGAAGGCGCTGGCCGATGAACTGGGCCTGTCCGGCACCGCCTCGACCATACTGACCGACGATCTCGCCGACCTGGCGGCTCCCCGGCGGCTGTTCGACGCCATCCAGGCCAAAGGTCTGACCGTCGACGGCCTGATCAACAACGCCGGCTTCAGCCGCACGGCTGGTTTCCTGAACACTGACCCGGCCGCGCACAGGGCGATGATCCAGGTCATGCTGTCCGCGCCCATCGAACTGGCCCGGCTGTTCGCCCCCGGCATGGTCGAGCGGGGATACGGCCGGATCCTCAATGTCGCTTCGCTGGCCGGCCAGATGCCCGCGACCGGCGGCGACACCCTGTACGGCCCGATCAAATCCTTCCTGATCAAGGCGTCGCAGGGCCTGCATCTGGAACTGCGCGGAACCGGCGTCCACGTCACCGCCCTGTGCCCGGGCTATACCCTGACCGAGTTCCACGACGCCAACGGCACCCGCGAACAGGTGTCCTCAGCCTATCCCGCCTGGATGTGGCAGACCGCCGATCATGTGGCGCGGGTCGGCTATGAGGCCTGCGAGGCCAACCGGCCGAAGGTCACGCCGGGCGTGATGAACAATCTGCTGGCCGGTCTGGCCAAACACCTGCCCGACCGG
>CAZFQC010000086.1:0-7557 GCA_964520795.1 uncultured Brevundimonas sp. | reverse complement strand
GCCGGGCGTGATGAACAATCTGCTGGCCGGTCTGGCCAAACACCTGCCCGACCGGGTGGCGCTGCGGATGGTCGGCGGCCATGCGAAACGGCTGAAGCGGATTTAGCGGGTCGCCTCAAACCAGCGTCTGCAGATGTCGGCAAGGGATTCGGCGCTGGCGGCGATCGCGGCTTCATCGGCGAAGGTGACGACCCCGCGATCCGCCGCCGCCCACTGGATCAGACCGCTGTCGTCCGGGAAGACGAAGCCGGTCGCGTCCTTCACCTTCACGCCCCGATGCAGGATTATTCGCACCCCGCCCTTGGGCGCGAGGCCGACGGTGATCCGGTCGTCCCCGTCGATGCAGAAGCTCGGGCCGTTCCATTTGATGTGTTCGGTGACGCCGTCGGCCGCATCGAGGGCAAGGGCGCGCAATCGCTCGACCGCACTCCGGACTTCCGGCGTCTGCGCCGTCAGCCAGGCCTCGACAGTGGGGCCCTTCGCCACCGCTAGTGGCCGCTGTCCGGATAGGGCGTCGTCGCAATGCTGCTGAACATGCCGGGGATGGCTTCCGACAGGCCGGCGAGGATGAACTGGATGGCCAGGGCGCACAGGATCAGGCCCAGCACCCGCACGATGATGGCCATGCCGATCTCGCCGAGCAGGCGGCTGATCGGGCCGGTCAGGGTGAAGACGACGAAGGTGGCGAATCCCGCCGCGGCGATGGCCGCCAGACCGGCCGCCTGGCCGGCGGGCCCGACCTTCTCGGCCTCTCCGGCCTGGATGATGATGGTCGAGATGGCGCCGGGACCGATCAGCAGGGGCATGGCGAAGGGCACGACCAGCCGCTGGAAGCGGCGCCGGGCATAGCCCTTGTCATTCGCGGCGTCCTTCACGGCGTCGGCGTCGGCGAACATCTTGAGGAAGTCCTCGCGCGTCATGTCGAGGCCCAGCAGCAGCAACAATATGCCGCCGGCGATGCGGAAGGCCGCCAGGGAGATGCCGAAGAACTGCAGCAGCCCCAGGCCGGTGAAATAGAAGAAGCAGAGGAAGGCGACGATGAAGATGCAGATCAGGGCCGAGACCGATAGCCGCTGGCGCATGGAGGCACCGGCCGTGGCGGCGGCGAAGATCGGGATATTGCCGATCGGGTCCACCAGCGCGAACAGGGCCACGAACAGGTTGACGCCCAGATCGACCGCGTCCATGTGCTGACCTCGCCCTGCAATTCACCCAACCGCGGCCATAAAGGCTGACGCCCGCGCGCGCGTCCAGCCTAACGGCTCGAACGGAGCGACGCCATGACCCCCGTAATGACCGACCCCCGCCTGATCGTCGGTCTCGACCTGCCGTCCCTCGAGGCGGCGCGGGCCATGGTCGACCGCCTCGGCGCGACCATCCGTTTCTACAAGGTCGGCCTGACCTTGCTGGCCCGGCCCGGCGGCGTGGCCTTCGCCCACGAACTGCGGGCCGCCGGCAAGTCGGTGTTCCAGGACTGGAAGCTGCACGACATCGGTGCCCAGGTCGAAGGCGCGGCCCGCGCCGTGGCCGAGGGCGGCTGCGACCTGCTGACCGTCCATGCGGAGCCTCAGGTGATGCGCGGCGCGGTCAAGGGGCGCGACGCGGCGGGAACCGGGACCAAACTGCTGGCCGTCACCGTCCTGACCAGCCTGTCGGACGCCGACCTGACCGACATCGGCTACGGTTTCGCCGCCCGCGACCTGGTCGAGCGGCGGGTGCGGCAGGCGCTGGACTGCGGCGTTGACGGAGTGGTCTCAAGCCCGCTGGAAGCCGCGCGGGTGCGTGAAATCGCCATCGAGGCCGGGCGACCCGACTTCCTGATCGTCACGCCCGGGGTTCGGCCCGAGGGCGCGGACAAGGGCGACCAGCAGCGCGTGGCCACGCCGCGCGCGGCGCTGGAGGCGGGAGCCACCCATCTGGTCGTGGCCCGGCCGGTCGTGGGCGCGGAGAACCCCCTGCTGGCGGCCTCGGCCATCGTCGAATCGATCGACGGCGTCGGCCGCTAACCGTCAGCCGCGCTCGCCGGGCTCCTGGCGGTAGTCCTGACGAGGACGTTCGCCCGGCCTCGCATGGGACGGGGGAGTCGGCTCGGGCGCGTAGTGACGCGGCGGTTCCGGTATGTAGGGGGGCGGATAGGGCGTGTCGTAGCCGCCGCCGTACCCACCGCCATGGCCGCCTCCATGGTCGCAACCGCAGTCGTGCGGCGGCGGCGGCGGAGGGGGTGTATAGCCGCCATCGTCACACCCACCGCAGCCGCGACCTTCGTAACCGGCATGGCCGTAGCCGCCCGTGTAGGCGGATTCCTCGTAGTAGGCTTCCCGGCGCTCGTAGGATTCATACCGCCCGTACGAACCGGATTCCTCGTACGATCCGTAGTCTTCCCGCCGTCCGCCGCCGCAGCTGTGCCTTTCGCTATAGCCGTAGCGGCCGCCCCGGTCGGTGCCGGCCCGGCACCCGCCGGTATTGGCCACACAGGCCGGTGCCCGGCGTCCGGTCCGGCCGAAGCCCGCGACCACATAGCCGAACGGCGCGCTGGCGCAGGTCCGGCCCTCATGGACCTCTTCATTGTAGACGGCGCCGCCGCCGTAGTAGCCACCGCCGTCCCCGCCATAGCCGCCGCCGACATAGACGGCGCCGTAGCTGCCGCCGCCGCCCCGGATACCGCCGAGATCATAGGTCCGGGCGTTGAAATAGCCGCCCGCCGCGGCGCCGGCATAGGCGTTCGCACTGGCGTTGGCGTTGACGTTCACATTGATGTTGCCGTTGTAGCCGCCGCCGTGGGACGGGGGCGGCGTATGGGGGGGCGGCTGATGGCCCCCGCCGCCGCCACAGCCGCCGCCGCAGCTTCCGCCGCCACCCGGATGACCGCCGCCCGGCTGTCCGCCACCGCGCCGGTCGCCGGCGAAGGCCGGACTGGCCGCCAGGAGGGCAAGGGCGGCGACGGCCGCAAGGTTAATCATTCGCATGGCGCGGACTCCCGTATGGAGCCGTTCTAAGCCTATGGAATACAAAGGGTTCAGATTGCACCGAGTGGGCGAAACCGGGCGCCCGGCTTTCCCCGAAAGGCCCTCAAATTAACCTTTCGGCTCGCAACAACGCCACCCGGCGGTCCTGGAGGCAGGCGTCCGAACAGTCGCAATCGCGTACGTGGCGACGGACGCGGGCATCGTTCTCCGCCAATCAGAAATCGACCGCCAGGCCCTTTTTCTCCCAGTCGCCGTAGCGCGTCGGTTCGGGACCGCGGGGGCCGCCATGCTCGGTCGGAAGGGCGGCGTTCACCCCGGCGGCGCGGCGCCCGGCGGCCTCCAGCAGGGCGCGGCGCGCGGCTTCGGTCAGGGGCCGGTCCGGCGTGGCGTGTGGCACATCGGCATTGAAGGCCGTCGGCGCGGTTTCGTCGGGGGTGGGATGATCGGTCACAGCAGCCTCGCCTTGAGCCCGGGCGTTGATCCGCACACATGATGCCTATGCCCACCCGGCGCCAGCCTTGATCGATTTTTCCGGACCATGAACCACCTCAAGACCTTCTCCCTGCTGGCGGCCCTGACCGCCCTGTTCGTCGGCCTCGGCTATCTGGTCGGCGGGCCGACGGGCATGCTGATCGCCCTGGTGTTCGCCGGCGGGATGAACCTGTTCAGCTACTGGAACGCCGACAGGATCGTTCTGAAAATGTACCGGGCCCAGCCGGTCGACGAACAGCACCCCAACGCCGTGGTCCGCACCTATGTCGGCGATGTCGTGCAGATGGCCCGTGATGCGGGCCTGCCGCGGCCGGTGATCGCCATTATCCCCAATGACCAGCCCAACGCCTTCGCCACCGGCCGCAACCCGGCCAACGCCGCCGTCTGCGCCACGACCGGCCTGCTGGACATGCTGACGCGCGAGGAGATCCGCGGCGTCATGGCGCACGAACTGGCCCATGTGAAGAACCGCGACACCCTGACCATGACGGTGACCGCCACGGTTGCGGGTGCCATCGCCGCCCTGGCCAATTTCGCAATGTTCTTCGGCGGCGGCGACGATCGCGAGCGGCCGGGGGGCATTGTCGGGACGCTGGCGCTGATGATCCTCGCGCCCATGGCCGCCGGCCTGGTGCAGATGGCCATCAGCCGCGGCCGCGAATATGAGGCCGACCGCGTCGGGGCGGAGATCGCGGGCGATCCCCAGGCCCTCGCCTCGGCCCTGCAGAAGATCGAGGGCCACGCCCGCCGGATCGTCAACCCCGAGGCCGAGCGCAATCCGGCCTCCGGCCAGCTGTTCATCATCAATCCGCTGGCGGGGCGCGGTGCCGACAACCTGTTCTCGACCCACCCGGCGACCGGCAACCGGGTGAAGGCGCTGATGGCGCTGGGACTGACCATGGGGACCGCGCCGCGTCGGGTGCCCGTCTCCGAAGCCCTGCGCGGGCCGGTTTCGACCAGTGTGCCGTCCACGCCGACGCAGGCCCGGGGGCCGTGGGGCTGACCCTGCCGCATTCCCGCCCTTGCATCGCGGGGCGTCTGGTCCTTTAAGCGCGCGCATACGTTCCAGACGCCTCCCCGCGTTCGCCGAAAGACCCGCCATGACCCAGCCCGCGCCCAGGAAAGTCGTTCTCGCCTATTCCGGCGGCCTCGACACCTCGATCATCCTGAAATGGCTGCAGACGGAGTATGGCGCGGAGGTCGTGACCTTCACCGCCGACCTGGGACAGGGCGAGGAGCTGGCGCCGGCGCGCGAGAAGGCGCTGAAGCTGGGCATCAAGGAAGAGAACATCTTCATCGACGACCTGCGCGAGGAGTTCGTGCGGGACTATGTCTTCCCGATGTTCCGGGCCAACGCCCTGTATGAGGGCCAGTATCTGCTTGGCACCTCGATTGCCCGGCCGCTGATCGCCAAACGCCAGATCGAGATCGCCCGCATGGTCGGCGCCGACGCCGTCTGTCACGGGGCGACCGGCAAGGGCAATGACCAGGTCCGGTTCGAGCTGGGCTACTACGCCCTTGAGCCCGACATCCGGGTCATCGCGCCCTGGCGGGAATGGGCGTTCAAGAGCCGGGAACACCTGCTGGACTTCGCCGAGAAGCACCAGATCCCGATCGCCAAGGACAAGCGCGGCGAGGCTCCGTTCAGCGTCGACGCCAACCTTCTGCACTCGTCCAGCGAGGGGAAGGTGCTGGAAGATCCGGCGGTCGAGGCCCCCGAATTCGTCCACCAGCGCACGCTGAGCCCCGAGGATGCGCCGGACAAGGCGACCGTCATCACCATCGGCTTCGAAAAGGGCGACGCCGTCTCGATCAATGGCGAGGTCATGTCGCCGGCGACCCTGCTGACCGCCCTGAACCAGTACGGCCATGACAACGGCATCGGCCGACTGGACCTGGTCGAGAACCGTTTTGTCGGGATGAAGTCGCGCGGCGTCTATGAGACTCCCGGCGGAACCATCCTGCTGGCGGCGCACCGCGGCATCGAGTCCATCACCCTGGACGGCGGTGCCATGCATCTGAAGGACGAGCTGGCGGTCAAATACGCCCACCTGATCTACAATGGCTTCTGGTTCTCGCCCGAGCGCGAGATGCTTCAGGCGGCCATCGACCACTCGCAGGCCAGGGTGTCGGGCACGGTCCGGGTCAAGCTGTACAAGGGCAATGCGACGGTCATCGGCCGCGAGAGCGAGAACAGCCTGTACGATCAGGAACTGGTCACCTTCGAGGACGGCGCTGTCGCCTATGACCAGAAGGACGCCGCCGGCTTCATCAAGCTGAACGCCCTGCGCCTGCGGGTGCTGGGCAAGCGGGACGCACGCGACAAGGGCTAGTCCCGGGCGATCCTGAGGATGGCCGCGCTGCGGTCGTCGGCGATCCAGATCGAACCGTCGCGGGCGACCGCCATCCCTGCGGGTGATCCCTGCGGGTGGCGGCCCGGCCGCGCGCTCCAGCCTGGCGTCAGCACCCGGGCGCGCGGAGCCGGAGCCTCGACCGGATAGGGCAGCGACCCGCGCGGATAGATGGCGTAGCGGGCGCGGCGGTCGGTCAGGGGCGCGCCGGCAGCGTCCGTCTCCACCGCCACGACCCGACCGGCAGCGCGGCGATAGCCGTGCCAGCTCATCAGCATCCGGCCGCGCAGTTCGGGGAACATCGCCCCGTCATAGTAGAGGATCTCCAGCGGTGCCGCGTGCGGCGGCAGCAGGGAGACGGGCGAGGTGCGCGCGCCGCAGCGCGCCTGGGCCGGGGTCCAGCCCGGCAGCGCCGTCGCCATGTCGGTGCAGTAGGGCCAGCCGTAGTGGGCACCCGCAGTCAACCGGTTGATTTCATCGAACGGCCGGTCCGGCGTGGCGAGGTCGACCGAGTTTTCCGCCTGGTAGACGGCACCCGAGCTGTGCCGGATCAGGGCCACGGAATTGCGCAGGCCCGAGGCATGGACCGTCCAGGTCCGGCTCCAGCGGCCGCGACCCTCCGGCGCATACCGACGCACCATGGCCTGTTCAGCGCTCTCGGCGCACGCGCCGCGGGCGTCCCGGTTGGGCGCGCCCGCCGGCGTCAGGCAGCGGTCCGAGGGGGCGCCGACATTGACCAGCAGGGCTCCGTCGCCGTCGAAGATAAAACTCGACAACGGGTGCCGGTTCTCGTGCAGGCGGTTGTCGGGCAGGCCGTCGATCACCGCCGTCGCCGCCTCCGGATGCGCCGGATCGAAGGCGAGGATACGGCTCATCTCGGCCAGATAGATGCGGCCGTCCGGACCGCGCGCGATCGTGTGCGGCATGGACAGACCGGCCATCAGCCGGGTCCAGCGCACGCCGCCGTCGGCCTGTGGCGACATCCGCCAGAGCGCGCCGCGGCCCGCGTCCCATGAGCCCAGATCCGTGACCAGCCAGGCGCCGTCCGGCAGTTCCAGCAGGCCCCGCGGCATGCGCGGGCCGTCGCTTCCCGCACGCTGCCAGACCCGGCCCAGACAATAGCCGGGGGCCATGGGAACGAGGGTGCGCGGCCGGCCGCCGCAGTCGCCGTCGACGGCATAGGTCCGGCCCGCGCCCTGGCCCGAGACCGGCCCGGCGAACAGGATCAGCAACAGGGCGGCGAGCGCGAGGCAGGTGCGGATCATCGGCGTCTCCAGCATCCGGCCACGCTAACCCGGACCGGCGGCGGCACAAATGGCCTCGCGCTTTCGCCGGATCGGCGCCACCCTGTGGACAGGAGCATGGGCTCCGCAGACCTCTTTCAGGACCCCGACATGTCTCTTCGTACCGCCCTCGCCGCCGCCGCCGTCCTGGCGCTCGCGACCCCTGCCTTCGCCCAGGACGCGCCGCCCGCCGATCCGGCCGCCGCCGCAGCGGCGCAGGCCGAAGCCGCCTTCGAAGCCAGGGCCGAAGCCTTCCAGCAGGCCATGGGCACCATGCAGGGTGAAATGCAGGCCGCCCTCACCGCCGCCGGCACCGACCAGGCCAGGGCCAATGCCGACATGGACGCCATCGCCGCCCGCTACCAGCCGCAGGCCGACGCCTTCGCCACCGAACTGGACGCCTTCATTAGCTCCCAGCTGCCGGTGATGCCGCCCGAGGCCCAGGCGCAGATGGCGCAGATGGGT
>CAZFQC010000085.1:0-9028 GCA_964520795.1 uncultured Brevundimonas sp. | reverse complement strand
TCTGGATGAACATGGCGCTCAGATGCGCCGTGCCGGCGGCAGGTTCAAGAGCGGGGGGGGGCTGGTGATGAGTGGCTAGTGGCTAGTGGCTAGTGCTGACCGCGGGCGACCGGCGACTGTCGCGTCCGACGTTGACAACGAATCACACAAATCGAGCCCAGACCCTGGTCACTGGCCACTAGCCACTAGCCACTAGCCACTTCTTCACGCCAGGTCCTCGATGTCCCGCTCGGTCAGTTCGCCGGGCACGATGGTGACCGGCAGTTTGCGGCCGGTAAAGGCGGCACCCTGTTTGACCACGGCCGAGACCAGCGGTCCCGGACCGCGCCCGCCACTGTCGGCCGCCAGGACGAGAATCTTGATCTCCGCATCCTCGCCCACAACCTTGCGAATGGCGTCCTGGGGCTCGCCGCGCTCGATCAGCAGGACGGGCGTCGCGCCGGACCGCTCTGCGGCCTCCTCGGCCCATTTGTTCAGTGAGGTTTCGGCCTCCAGGCGGGTCTGGCGCTCGATCTCCTCGCGCACCCCGGCCCAGTGGGCGTCCGAGGCCGCGGCCGGAATGACGCGGAGCAGGGCCACGCGCCCGCCGGTCGACCGGGCCCGCCGCGACGCATAGCGCAGGGCGGTCTCGAATTCCGGACTGTCGTCGACGACCACCAGAAATTTGCGCGGCATCAGCCTCTCCCTCAGCTCCGGAAGCTAGCAGACCGGCGCGCCAAACACCTAGGACCGAGCCGCTTCGGGTGATGGGTGGTTGGTGATGGGTGGCTGTGGCGCGCCAGGTGGATCCGGGTCGAACACCGGTCACTGATCCGGCAGCCACCAACCACCCATCACCCTGTTCACCCCGCCGACGACGCGATCTCCCGGATGACGCTGTTGGCGATGGTCAGTTTGGCGAAGGTCCAGCCCGCGCCGGAGGCCACGATCTCGTCGATCGAGGCGCGCAGCCCCTCGACGATCCCCTGCCGCGGTCCGATCCAGGCGTCGACGGCGGCTTCGGCCGCGGCCTCGTCCGAACCGGCCGACGCTTTCGATGCTGCGGCCACGGCCCGGGTCAGGGTCATCTGTTCGACCATCAGGTCCTCGATCAGACGCCGCACCGCCAGCCGGTCGAAATGGTCCGCCGAGGGCACGGACCCGGCCCCCGCGCGCAGCCGGTCGAAGTCGAAGGCGGCCCCGACCTGGTGATAGAGGGTGGCCATGGCCGGTTCCGTCCATCCGGCCTGCCGGGCCAGGTCGCCGATGTCGGCCGTGGCCACCAGGGGTCGCAGGAGGGCGACATTGCGGGCCATCGCCTCCGGAGCGCCCAGGCCGACGAAGGTCTGGACCCGCCCCTCGAGGCGGTCCTGTTCAAAGCGCGACAGCACCGAGCCGCCGACAGACCGCAGGGCATCCGCGGCCGGCCGGTAGGCGGCGATCAGGGCCTCGACCGTGGAGCCTGGCCGCACGGCCCGGCGCGCCAGCCAGAAGGTCTGTCGGCGGAGCACGGTCGAAATCTCCTGGTAGAGGGCCGTCTGGGCCTCGGCCGGGATCTTCAGGTCGAGGGCCGAGACCGCGTCCCAGGCCTGGTCGAGCCGGAAGATCTGGCGCGCCGCCTCGAAGGCCAGGACCATGGCCGCCGTGTCGCACCGCGCCGACAGGCGCAGCCGCTCGGGGAAGGTCGGACCGCACATGTTGACGATCTCGTTCGAGAGAATGGTCGAGACGATCTCGCGGCGCAGGCGGTGGCGCTGCATGTCCGCCTCGAATTTCGCCAGCGGGGCCGGGAAATAGCGCACCAGCGTCTGTTTGAAGAAGGCATCGTCCGGTGCGGTGGAGGCGACGATCTCATCGAACAGTTCCAGTTTGGAATAGGCGGTCAGCACCGCCAGCTCCGGTCGGGTCAGGGCCTGTCCGGCCAGTTGGCGCTCGGCCAGTTGCGCGTCGTCAGGCAGGCCTTCGACCTTGCGGTCCAGCTTGCCCTTGGCGCCCAGCCACCGCATGAACTGCTGCTGGGAATCCAGCGCCTCGGCGCCGTCGTCCTCCTGCAGCGAAACCGCGAGGGTCTGGTCGTAGTTGTGCACCAGGACCTTGAGGCCGACCTCATCGGTCATCGAGGCCAGCAGGGCGTTGCGGTCTTCGGCCTTCAGCGCACCCGATGCGATGGCGGCCCCGGTCAGGATCTTGATGTTGACCTCATGGTCGGAGCTGTCGACGCCGGCCGAATTGTCGATGGCGTCGGTGTTGATGCGCCCGCCGCTCATCGCGAAGGCGATCCGTCCCGCCTGGGTCAGACCGAGGTTGGCACCCTCGCCGATGACCTTGGCCCGCAGTTCGCCGCCGTCCACACGGATGGCGTCATTGGCCTTGTCGCCGACCTGGGCGTCGGTCTCGGTCGGTGCCTTCACATAGGTGCCGATGCCGCCGAAATAGAGCAGCTCGGCCGGGGCCAGCAGGATGGCCTTCATCAGGGCCGCCGGATCGACGACGTCGTCCTGGATGTCCAGCGCCGCCTTGATTTCGGGGCTCAGTTCGATCGATTTGGCCGAGCGCGGGAAGACGCCGCCGCCCTTCGAGATCTTTGACTTGTCGTAGTCCTGCCAGGACGAGCGCGGCAGTTTGAACATCCGGTCGCGCTCGACCCAGCTGGAGGCGGGATCCGGGTTCGGGTCGATGAAGATGTCGCGGTGATCGAAGGCGGCGACCAGTTTGATCGCCTTCGACAGCAGCATGCCGTTGCCGAACACATCGCCCGACATGTCGCCGACGCCGACGACGGTGAAGGGTTCGGACTGGATGTCCTTGCCCATTTCGCGGAAGTGGCGCTTGACCGCCTCCCAGGCGCCGCGGGCGGTGATGCCCATGACCTTGTGGTCGTAGCCGACCGACCCGCCGCTGGCGAAGGCGTCGTCCAGCCAGAAGCCGTAGTCCGCCGAAACGCCGTTGGCGATGTCCGAGAAGGTCGCTGTGCCCTTGTCGGCGGCCACGACCAGATAGGGATCGTCGCCTTCAAACCGGATCACGCCCGCCGGATGGGTGACGGCGCCGGATTTGTCGATGTTGTCGGTGATGTCGAGCAGGCCCGACAGGAAGGTCCTGTAGGCGCGGATGGCCTCGGCCTGCTGGGCGTCGCGATCGCCGCCGGCCCGGACGATGCCAGCAAGGTATTTCGGGAAGAAGCCGCCCTTGGAGCCGACCGGCACGATGACGGCATTCTTGACCTGCTGCGCCTTGACCAGGCCCAGGACCTCGGTGCGGAAGTCGTCGCGGCGGTCCGACCAGCGCAAGCCCCCGCGGGCCACCGGACCGAAGCGCAGATGCACCCCCTCGATGTGCGGGGCCCAGACGAAGATCTCGCGGAACGGCTTGGGCAGGGGCAGGTCGGCCAGTTCGCGCGAGGCGATCTTGATCGAGATATGCGGTTTGGGCGTCCCGTCCGCGCCGGTCTGGTAATAGTTGGTGCGCTTGATCGCCTGGACCAGCAGGACCATCCGGCGCAGGGCGCGGTCGTGGTCGAGGCTCTTCACATCCTGCAGCAGGGCGTTGATCTGCTCGACCAGCTTGCCGACCGCGGCCTCGCGGCTGGCGGAGTCACCTCCGGCGGCGGGATCGAATTTGGCGGCGAACAGGGCCAGCAGGCCGCGCGCCACCGCGGGGTAGTCGCGCAGGGCCTCTTCCTGCACCGCCTGGCTGGGATCAAGGCCGGTCTGCTGGCGATAACGGGCCAGGGTCCGCACGAGGGCGGCCTCGCGCCAGTCGACGCCCAGTTCCAGCACCAGCCGGTTGAAGCCGTCGCTTTCGGTCCGGCCCGTCCAGACCGCCGAGAAGGCCGATTCGAACGGTCCCTTCACATCGGCGAACTGCAGGTCGCCGCCGCGCGGATCCTCCATGAGGAATTCATGGACGTGGATTTCCGGCTCGCCCGTCGGACGCAGGGCGTGGCCCCATTCCTCGAGCGTCTTCAGCCCCATGTCGGCGAGGATCGGCAGAACGTCTGACAGCGGCACAGCCGCGCCACGGCGATAGAGTTTGAAGCGGAAATTCAGCGGCCCCTCGCCGTCGATGCGGAAGGCGCGGACGGCCACGGGGTCGCCGCCGTCGTTCAGTCCGCTGTCGTTCAGGGCGTCGACGGCCTGCAGATCGCGCACGGCTTCGGCAGCGTCATAGCGGTCCCGATAGCCGGCACCGAAGGCCTCGGCCCATCTGGCGCTGAGGGGTCCGACCGCGACATCGTCGACGTCAGCAGCACGCAGGGCGCTCTCGAACCGGTCGATCCAGCTGCGCCCGGCCTCGGTGATCTCCGCGTCGAGCGCGGCCTGGTCCGGGCACGGATGGTCGCCCGGGGTTACGCCAATGATATAGTGGATGCGGACCAGGGGCTGATCCGACAGCTGCGGATACCAGGCCGAAAGCCGGCCGCCCCAGGCCCGGGCCAGGATGGCGCCGATCCGTTCACGGACCGAGGCGTCGAACCGCTCCCGCGGGATGAAGGCCAGAACCGAGACGAAACGGTCGAACGGATCCTGACGTGTGAAGGTCTTGACCCGCGGCCGGTCGTGCAGGTGCAGGATGCCGAGCGCGATCGTCAGCAGTTCGCTCTCGGCGATCTGGAAGAGCTCGTCGCGGGGATAGTTTTCGAGAATGTTCCTGAGCCGCTTTTCGCTGTGGCTGCCCTGGATCTTCCCCGCACGGATCAGGGCGTTGGCGACCTTGCGGCGGACCAGCGGCACCTGGGTCGCGGTCTTGTCATAGGCCTCGGCCGTGAACAGGCCGACGAAGCGGGTCTCGCCCGAGGGGCGTCCGTCAGGGCCGAACCGCTTGACGCCGATATAGTCCATATAGGCCCGGCGGTGGACGCGGGAGCGGACATTGGCCTTGGCCACGGTCACCGGCTCCGACAGGTCCAGCTGCTTCTTCATCGATTTGGTCAGCACCGCCGGCTCATTGGCGCGGCGCAGCACCGTGCGTTCCGGATCGGCGAGCACGCCGAGACCGACGCCCGACTGCGACAGGGGTGCCTCGGCCTCGTAGCCGCCGTCCTTGTTGCGGGGATAGTCGTAGTCGCGGGCACCGAGGAAGACGAAATGATCCGCCTGCAGCCACTGCAGGAAGGCGATGTGTTCCGCGAGCAGTTCCGGCGCGACCCCGTGCGGATTTGCCTCGAGATGGGTGATCGACCGATGCATCAGGGCAGCCATGCCGGCATGGCCGTCGACCGCACTGGTGACGTCGGTCAGGGTCTGGGCCACGCCTTCGCCGAGGGCGTCCCGCCGTTCCTGCGGCAGGGGGTCGAGGATCACGATGATGGTGGACTCGCGTCCACCCTCCTCGTCGGTGACCGGGTGGTACATCGACCGCACGGTGACGCCGGCCTCGGCCAGCTCGCCCATGACGCTGTCGACGAGGAAGGGTCGGTCGTCCTGGATGACGATCAGGACGTCATAGCCCAGCGGCGCTCCGTCGGCGGCGTGGAGCGGCGACAGGGTGATGCGCGCCGGCTCGCCGTGGGCCCGCCCCTCGGCCGCCCGCCACGCCAGGGCGAGAAGGTTGGCCATGTCCTGGCCGCCAAGCTCCGGCGTCTCGTCGGCGGCGTAATCCTCCCAGGCCTGGCGGACGAAGTCCCGGGCCGGGCCGGTCAGCGCGCCGGTGGACAACTGGACGAAGCTGGCTTCCAGCGCCTCCAGGGTGATTGCCTGAGGGAGCGTGGGTGCCGTTTCGCCGGACATGGGCAGGTCTCTTGTGGACGCGACCCCTCAAACGGGTCGCTGGAGATGGTGCCAGACTAGGCCGCTTCGCCACTTCGGCAAGGGCCCGTCCGACGCGCGCTGACTAGGCCGTCCCGCGCACGACGGGAACCCCCAAAACGACACCACCGGCCCCGTTTCCGCCGCCGCTGACGCGGGCAGTGCTCCGCCTGTTCCCGCAGGGTGCGCAATCGACCCGGGCCGGGCTGATGTGTGGCACCGAAAGCGCGGCTGCCGACCCGGAAAAAGAAAAGGCCGCCGAACTTGCGTTCGGCGGCCTGCTTCGGACCGGCGCCCAGGAGGGGGGAGGGTCGGCGCCGATCGATTTCGCCACGGCCTTGGGGGAGGGGAGGGGGCCGCGGCGACAGGTGTGAAATAGGCACCGGTTGTGGCCAATCAAGGGCGCCGGGGCGTCTCAACCGGCCTTTGACTGCGGCGGGTTGACGCGGCTCCGCTTCGCCCGGGACGCTTTGGGTGCCGCCTCATCGGCATAGGGTTCGCCGTCACCCGAGAGCAGGATGGCCATCCAGCGCGACCCCCGGAACTCGGCGAGGACGGCCATGGCCATGACCGCCAGCGGCGTCGACAGGAACATCCCGACCACACCCCAGAGCTTGCCCCAGAAGGCCAGCGACAGCAGCACCACCACCGGATCGATATTCTGGTTGTCGCCCTGCATGCGCGGCTGGATCAGATTGCCGCTGACGAACAGGATGGCCTGCAGACCGATCAGGAGGATGGCCGCGGGCCAGTAGCTTTCGAACTGGACGAGGGCGAACAGCGGGGGCGCCAGCCCGGCCACCGCCCCGCCCAGCACCGGTATGAAGCCGACGATGAAGATGACGAAGGTCCAGAACTCGGCGTTCTGGAGGCCCACCGCGCGCATCAGCACCCAGGCGGCGGCGCAGATCATGGCCCCGGTCACGGTCTGGACCCAGATATAGCCCTCGACCCCGCCGCGGACGCGATGGAACACTTCCAGCGCCTCCCCGCGCATTTTCCCGTCCGGGAACATATTGACCATCTTGCGCCGGAACCCGCCCTGGGAGGCCAGCAGGAAGCCCAGATAGACCAGAACGAAGAAGGCGCCGGTCACCACGCCCTGGGCCTGCCGGGCGACAGGGGCGAGATAGCTGGACACATTCAGCTGCTCGATCAGCTGGTTGGCGGTCGGTGCCTCGGCGAGGTTCAACATCTGCGCCCCGTCGATGAGAATCTGGTCAATGCGCGGACCGATGTTGCTGGTCACGCCGTCGGCTTCCTGGAAGAAGCCCGCTGCACCGTTGATGATGATCCAGATCGAGGCGGCAAAGGCGGCGATCACCACCAGCAGGGCCGCCATCCCCGCCCAGCGGCGCGGGAGAGGGGTGCGCGCCTCGATCGCCCGCTTCAGCCCGTCGATCATGATCAGCAGGAAGATGGCCATGGCCAGCGGCGTCAGTATGTCCGCCAGCCAGTAGACCGCCGCGCCGGATGCGACGATGGCCAGGGTCACCAGCGCATTGCGCGAGACGGTCGGATTGGGGATGACGGAGGGGGCTTTCATGGCCGCATCGTCGGTGGCGGCGGCGGTCCGGTCAATGATTGTCGACAAGTCGCTTGAAGCCCGCCGCCTGTCGCGAGAGGGTGGTGACCTTCCAGGAGCCTCCCCCCCCATGCCCGACGCCGTCCCCGGCCTGTTTCTCGGCCAATCCTCTGACAACGGGACTGACAGGCCCGAACAGCTGCTGTTCCACCGCGCCAACCGCCATGGCGTCGTCGCGGGCGCGACCGGCACCGGCAAGACGGTCACGCTGCAGATCATGGCCCAGGGCTTCTCCGACGCGGGCGTCCCGGTCTTCTGCGCCGATGTGAAGGGCGACCTGTCGGGCATCTGCGTGCCGGGATCGCCGAACGAGAAACTGCTGGCCCGCGCCGCCGGCATGGGGCTGACGCTGACGCCGCGGGCCGCGCCGGTGGTGTTCTGGGATCTGTACGGGCTGAAGGGTCATCCGATCCGGACAACGGTCAGCGAAATCGGCCCCCTGCTGCTGGCGCGGATGCTGAACCTCAATGACGTGCAGGAGGGCGTGCTGTCGGTAGTCTTCCACGTCGCCGACACCGAAGGCCTGCTGCTGCTCGACCTCGATGACCTGCGCGCCATGCTGGTCCATGTCGGGGAAAACGCCGAGCGGATCGGCCGCGAGGTGGGCAATGTCGCGCCCGCCTCGATCGCCGCCATCCAGCGTTCGATCCTTCAGCTGGAGCAGCAGGGCGGCAAGGCCTTCTTTGGCGAACCGGCCCTGCGGCTCGAGGACATGATGCGCACCGGCCTGGACGGCCGGGGGCAGGTCAATGTGCTGGACGCCACAAAGCTGATGGGCAGCCCGCGGCTCTACGCCGCCTTCCTGCTCTGGCTGCTGTCGGAACTGTTCGAACAGCTGCCCGAGGTCGGCGACCCGGAGAAACCCCGCCTGGTCTTCTTCTTCGACGAGGCCCATCTGCTGTTCAACGACACGCCGGACGCGCTCAGGGAGAAGGTCGAACAGGTCGTGCGCCTGATCCGGTCCAAGGGCGTCGGCGTCTATTTCGTCACCCAGAACCCGGCCGACATTCCCGACAGCGTCCTGGCCCAGCTGGGCAACCGCATCCAGCATGCGCTGCGCGCCTATACCCCGGCCGAGCAACGCGGTCTGCGGGCCGCCTCGGACAGCTTCAGGCCGAACCCGGCCTTTGACACCGCCGGGGCCATCCAGGGTCTGGGCGTCGGTGAGGCCCTGGTCTCGACGCTGGACGAGAAAGGCGCGCCCAATATCGTGGCCCGCACCGCCATCCGCCCGCCGGACAGCCGCCTGGGCCCCGCCACCGACGCCGAACGCGCCGCGGTCATGGCCACCAGCCCGGTGCGCGGCCTGTATGAGGCCGTGGTCGACCGCGAATCCGCCGAGGAAATCCTCGCCGCCCGCCGTGGCGAGGCCGATCAGGCCTCGGCCGAGGCGAAGCTGGCCGAGGCGCGGGCGAAGGCGGACGCCCTGGCGGCAAAGGACGCCGAAAAGGCCGCCGCCGCCCGGGAGCGGGAAGAGGCGCGCCAACAGGCCCAATACGATCGTGAAGCCACCCGCGCCCGCGCCCCGGCCCGCCGCTCCAATCGCGAGACGCCGATCGAGGCCGTGACCAAATCGGTCCTGAGAACGGCGGGAAGCACGATCACGCGGGAACTGCTGCGGGGAATTCTGGGCGGGTTGCGGCGGCGATAGCCGATCAGGGACGCGGAACCAGCCGCCACATCCTGAGCGGATGGCGGACCGCCCCCGCCTCTTCGC
>CAZFQC010000084.1:0-9138 GCA_964520795.1 uncultured Brevundimonas sp. | reverse complement strand
TCGACGGGATGGGCCAGCATCTCACGGCCCGCCGCAAGGATTTCACGCACCACAGAGGCCGGGGCCTCGCCGCCGGTCAGCTCCATGGCCGTCTCGATCATCGACAGGGTGAAACCCTTCACGCCGTAGCCGTAGAGCCGCAGGTTCCGCTTCTCGGTCTCGGCCAGGCGGGACTCCAGCGTATCGCGGTCCGCATGGTCAGACAGCAGACTGACGAACCGGTCGTGGGTCAGCCGGAAGATGGTCTCGTTGTGCCAGAGGGTGTCGTCGGCATCGAGGCCGACCGTGGTGATGCTCATCCCGGCTTCCTGCCCATACGGACCCGGGGACGCAAGCGCCGCCCGTTTCCAGACCGCGTGCCGGCTGGCGACGTGACCCATGCCGGGTTTGCGGTCATGGACGCGATCATGATCTGACGGCGGTTGACGGCGCGCGCGGGGCGGGGCCTTGATCCCGGTCATGCAGGCCACACTTCCCGCCCGACTCTACGGATGTCCCGACGCCTGGGCGCGTGAGCGATCCGCCGTCTTCGGCAAGGCATGGCTGTTTCTCGGTCACGAGGCGGAGGTGCCGACCAACGGCGACTGGATCGCCACGGACATCGCCGGTCACCGGCTGCTGGCGGTCAGGGGCCGGGACGGCATCCTGCGGGCCTTTCACAATGTCTGCCGGCATCGGGCCGGGCCGCTGGTTACGGGGGCCAGCGGGCATTGCGAGGGCGAACTGGTCTGCGCCTACCACGGCTGGCGCTATGCGCTGGATGGACGGCTGCGGGCGGCGACGGGGTTCGGCGCGGCGGAAGGGTTCGATCCGCGCGAATTCGGTCTGATGGGCCTGAGGCTGGAGACCTGGCGCGGGCTGGTCTTCGCGACAATGGATGCGGACGCCGCGCCGCTTGCGGACCATGTCGCGCCGCTGGAGGCCCTGCTGGCTGACCGGGGTCTGGCCATCGCAGCGCCGGCCCTGCATCGCTCCCACGATCTGGCCTGCGACTGGAAGACCTATGCCGAGAACTACCTTGAGGGCTACCACATCGGCTCGGTCCATCCCCGGCTGGCGGACGAGCTGGGCGGGGCGGAATACCGGGTCAGGGTCGAGGGCGATCTGGTCTTGCAGGAGGCGGTCGGGGTCAATGACGGGCCGCAAGCGGGCGTCTGGGGCTGGCTGTGGCCCAATCTGGGGATCAACGTCTATCGCGACGGTGCCATGATCGAGCGGATGACGCCGGTGGGGCCGGGCCGGACCCGGCTGGATTATCTGTTCCTCAACGACGGCGGCGAATGCGCGCTGGGCGAGGCCCTGACCGCTTCGGATCGCCTGACGGCCGAGGACGCCGCCATCTGCGAGGCGGTGCAGCGAAACCTGTCGGCGGGCGCCTATGACCGTGGCGTGCTCAGCCCCAACCATGAGATCGCCCTGGCCTGGTTCCAGTCGCGGATCGCGGAGGTCCACCCATGAGCGACGCGCGCCCTGCTGTTCCGCTGGCCGAAGAGCCGCTGTCCGATCGGCACAAGCTGGGCTGGGGACTGGCGGCCCTCGTCGTCGCAGGCAACATGATCGGGTCCGGTGTCTATCTGCTGCCGGTCAGTCTGGCCGCGGTGGGCAGCTCAAGCCTGATCGGCTGGCTGGTTGCCGGCGCGGGGGCGGTGACGCTGGCCCTCGTGTTCGGCGCACTCGGACGGCTGCAGCCCGACGCAGACGGCCTGCCCGGATTCGCGCAGCGCGGGCTGGGCCGCTTCTTCGGCTTCCAGACCGCCCTGGCCTTCTGGACCGCCTGCCTTGTCGGCAATGTCGCCATCGCGGTGGCGGCGACCGGCTACCTCGGCTTCTTCTGGCCGGTGCTGAAGGACCCCGTTGCGGCGACCTTCTGCAATCTCGGCATCATCTGGCTGGCAACCATCGCCTATATCATCGGGGCGCGGACAGCGTCGGGAGTAGCGGCTGTCGCGCTGGCGATCGGCATCGCTCCGATCGCGGTCGCCGTCGCCGCCGGGGTCGTGGCCTTCGACCCGCAGACCTTCGCCGCTTCTTGGAGCCCCTCGGCGACGCCGCTGCTGGCAAGCGTGCCGGCGTCACTGGCGGTGATCTTCTGGGCGTTCCTGGGGGTGGAGAGCGCCGCCGCCCTGTCGGTCCGGGTCAAGAGTCCGGCCCGCGACGTGGGCCGGGCGTCGGTGGCCGGCGTGCTGTTGGCCACGGTCGTCTACGTCGCCGCCACAGTGGCGGTGTTCGGCGTCATCCCCGCGGACGTTCTGGCCACTTCGACGAGTCCCTATGCCGATCTGGCTGCACGGGTGTTCGGAGCCTCGATCGCCGGCGTCGTGGCGGTGTGTGCGGTCATCAAGACAGTGGGCACGGTCGGCGGCTGGGTCATGCTGGGCGGAGAGACGGCGCGATCTGCGGCGCGGCAGGGGTACCTGCCCTCCGGTTTCGGGGCCGGCGAGCGCACGCCGATCGCAAACCCGTTGCTGGGTGCCGCAATCATGAGCGTGGTGACGATTGTGGTGTCCGGCCAGCCGACTCTGGGCGACCAGTTTGGCGTACTGGCAGGGGCGACCTCGGTCCTGTCCCTTGTCGTCTACGCCATCTGTTCGGCATCGCTTTTCCGCCTCGCGCGTCGGACGCAGGCCCGGACCATCGCCGTGGCCGGATTCCTGTTCGCCTGCGCTGCGGTGGGTTTCGCGGGTCTGGAATATGTCTCGCCGGCCGCGGCCTTCTTCGTCCTGACCAGCGTTGCCTGGTTTGTGTTTCTGAGAAAGTCGGGGCCGGACGTTGACCCGGTGGCGGGCGACGCCTAACCACCGCGCCGTTTGCTCGCCGGGATTCGGTGATAGAGAGCGCGCCATGACCACCACACTTCTTCCCGGCGTGACCGGCGTGCTCGCCCTCGCGGACGGCACCATCCTGCAGGGCATCGGCTGCGGTGCCGTCGGCTCCGCCCTCGGCGAGGTGGTCTTCAACACCGCCATGACCGGCTATCAGGAAATCCTGACCGACCCGTCCTACATGAGCCAGATCCTGGCCTTCACCTTCCCGCACGTCGGCAACACGGGGACGAATGTCGAGGACATCGAACAGATCGGCGGCGGTTCGGACACGTCGGCCCGCGGCGCAATCTTCCGCGACGCCCCGACCGATCCGGCCAACTGGCGCAGCGAGAGCGATTTCGACGGCTGGATGAAGCGGCGCGGCGTGGTCGGCCTGTCCGGCTTGGACACCCGCGCCCTGACCGCCCGCATCCGCGACAGGGGCGCCCCACACGCCGTGATCGCCCACGATCCGTCGGGCCGGTTCGACCTCGAGGCGCTGGTGGCCGAGGCCCGCGCCTGGACCGGGCTGGTGGGCCTTGACCTGGCGAAGGACGCCTCAACCCTGCAGTCGTTCGACTGGGACGAGGGCCTGTGGGACTGGCCGGAAGGCCATCCGCGCGTGGATGCTTCCGACAGGTCGGTGGTCGTGGTCGACTACGGGGTGAAGCGCAACATCCTGCGGGCCCTGGCCTCGACCGGGGCGAAGATCACCGTGGTGCCGGCCGATACGACGGCCGAGGCGATCCTGGCGCGCAAGCCCGACGGCGTGGTCCTGTCCAACGGGCCGGGCGATCCGGCGGCGACCGGCGTCTATGCCGTCCCGGAAATCCGCAAACTGGTCGATAGCGGCACGCCCCTGTTCGGCATCTGCCTCGGGCACCAAATGCTGGCGCTGGCGCTGGGTGCGAAGACCGTCAAGATGGATCAGGGCCACCATGGGGCCAACCACCCGGTCAAGGACCTGACCACCGGCAAGGTCGAGATCGTGTCGATGAACCACGGCTTCACCGTCGACCGGGACAGCCTGCCCGACGCCGTCAGCGAGACCCATGTCAGCCTGTTCGACGGCACCAACTGCGGCATCGCCCTGACCGGCCGCCCGGTGTTCAGCGTCCAGCACCACCCCGAGGCCTCGCCGGGGCCGACCGACAGCCTTTATCTGTTCCAGCGGTTCGCAGACTCGATGAGGGGGTGAGCCGCCGACTGGCGCACGGGCAGCGGCCATAGCAGACTGCGGCCAAAGACCTCGGGAAAGGACGGCCCGTGACTGCTCAGCCCGTAGACGCCGCGCGAGACCCACTATTGGTGCCGCCAGCCACCGCGGGCGGATTGACCCGGGCCGGCGCGGCGCGGATCGACGCCATCGACCGCCTGCGCGGGCTGATGATCGCCCTGATGGTGCTCGACCATGTGCGCGACTTCTTTCACCAGACGGCCTTCACCGCCGATCCGCTGGCCCTGGATTCGGGCGACCCGGCGCTGTTCTTGACCCGCTGGGTCACCCACCTGTGCGCCCCGACCTTTGTCTTCCTCGCCGGTGTCTCGGTGTTCCTGCAGCGGGCCAACGGCAAGAGCCGGGGCGAGCTGACCCGGTTTCTGGCGACGCGGGGCGTCTGGCTGATCCTGCTCGAAGTCACCGTGGTCGGATGGGGTTTCAACTTCGGCGGCGGTGTCTTCCTGCAGGTGATCTGGGCCATCGGGGCCTCGATGCTGGCCATGGCCCTGCTGATCTGGCTGCCCAGGGCGCTGCTGCTGGCGCTGGGTGTCGCGATCATCGCGGGCCACCAGCTTCTGGCCCCGATCAACCCGCCGGACCTGGGAGCCCTGGCACCGGCCTGGAGTGCGACACTGGAGTTCGGGCCGGGCATGGGCGGGTTCGTCGCCTATCCCTTCGTGCCCTGGCTGGGGGTGATGCTACTGGGATACGGGCTGGGCGGTCTGTTCCAGCAGGCAGACGGTCCCGGGAACCGGATGATCCTGATGCTGGCCGGCGGGATGCTGGTGCTGTTCGCCGTCGTGCGCGGGATCAATCTGTACGGCGATCCGCGCCCGTGGCTTATCCAGGCGGAGCCGCAGTGGACCGCACTGTCCTTCATCAACGTCAGCAAATATCCGCCGTCACTGGACTTTGTGCTGGTGACGCTCGGCCTGTCCCTGACGCTGTTGCCGCTCGTCGCGCGGCTGGGCGGCCTGCCGGCCCAGGTGCTGCTGTCCTTCGGGCGGACGCCGCTGTTCACCTATGTGCTGCACATCTTCCTCGCCCATGGGCTGGCGCTGGTGGTCGGGTCGATGACGGGCGTGCCGCCGTCGGCCTTCTTCAACCTGCTGGGAGACCCGGGCCGGGTCATTCAGGCGGGCTGGGGCTTCGGCCTGGCGGGGGTCTATGCCACCTGGCTGACCGTTCTGGTCATGCTCTATCCGGTGTCGCGCTGGTTCGACGGTGTCAAACGCCGCCGTCGTGACTGGTGGCTGGGATACATGTAGGGCGCACTATCGCTCGCCGCGCGGTGGCGCGCTGCCTGAGCGCTGCGCGAAGCGCCAGCCCGCGTCGGGTCGGGAGGTCCCCAAGGGCCGACGACCGCGGGCCAACAAGTCAGGGGAGCGGCGCAAAGCTCCGGGCCTCGCGCAGGGCACAGGCCTTGCGGACGGCCACGGGGGCGGCGTGCAGCCAGTAGTCTGCGTCCTCCAGCCGATTGCTGCGAAGCCGCTCGGCGCCGCGCATCCGGCGCAGCGCCGCATTCTCGAGCAGGCGCGCATGCAGGGCGCGGGCCGACATTTCGACGATGGCGGGGGAACCGGGGACGGCGACGCTGTCGGGGCCTTGGGGCTCCACCGCCGGGCGGGCGATGGTCATGAACATGGGGAGGCTTTCATTCTCGAGCGGGTCTGCGGCTTTCTCCGCGGCCCCACCTGTCTCCGCCCGCTTCCGGGGCGGTCGCATGATTAATCCACAGGTCTGTGGACAGTTCCGTATCAACCGCAAAAATGTGTGTATATTCAGGCTTTTGTGGTCGCGCTTTGGCCTTTCTGGTTAACGAAAGGTAAATGCGCCCAAAGCGGTGAGTCGCACGCTATAAGGCGCAGGTGCGCTTCGACGATCGCTTCCTTGAAGAACTGAAGGCCCGCCTTCGGCCGTCCGACATCATCGGGCGGACGGTGAAGCTCAAACGTCAGGGACGTGAATACGTCGGCCTGTCGCCCTTCACCAAGGAGAAGTCGCCGTCCTTCTTCGTCAATGACGACAAGGGCTTCTTCCATGACTTCTCGTCGGGCAAGCACGGCGACGTCATCAGCTTCCTGCAGGAGACCGAGCGCCTGTCCTTCGTCGAGGCGGTGCAGCGGCTGGCCGGCGAGGCGGGCATGGCCCTGCCGGCCGAAGACCCGCAGGCCGCCGAGCGCGAGGCGAAGAAGCAGGGCCTGGCCGACTGGATGGACCTGGCCCAGAAATGGTTCGCCGCCAATCTGCGCCGCTCGCCGGGCAAGGCGGCGCGAGAATATCTGGAAAAACGCGGCCTGCCGGAAGATCAGTGGGAGCGGTTCGGCCTCGGCTACGCGCCCAATGACCGCGAGGGGCTGAAGGCGGCGCTGGTCCAGCGGGGTGCCCGGCCGGGCGATCTGGTCGAGGCGGGCATGCTGATCGCGCCCGAGGGCGGCGGTCAGCCCTATGACCGGTTCCGCGACCGGCTGATGTTCCCCATCCTCGACGCCCGCGGCCGGATCGTCAGCTTCGGCGGTCGGGCCATGAACCCCGACGACCGCGCCAAATATCTGAACGGCCCGGAGAGCCCGCTCTTCCACAAGGGCGCGACCTTGTACGGCCTGCCCGAGGCGCGGCGCATCCTCGGGGCCGAGAGCAAGAGCGATCAGGCCATCGTTGTGGTCGAGGGCTATATGGATGTGATCGCCTGCCATCGGGCCGGCATCCCCGCCGTCGCCCCCATGGGCACCGCCCTGACCGAAGAGCAGATGGAGCGGCTGTGGCGCGTGTCGCACGAGCCGGTGCTGTGTTTCGACGGCGATGCGGCGGGACGACGGGCGGCTTACCGCGCCATCGACCGGGCCCTGCCGCAGTTGAAGTCGGGCCGCTCCTTCCGCTTCGCCCTGCTGGAAGGCGGTCAGGACCCGGACGACATTCTGCGCGACAAGGGTGCCCCGGCCCTGCGTCAGGCCATGGCGACTACCCGACCGTTCGCGGAAGTCCTGTTCGGCAAGGAGGCCGAGGTCGAGCCGCTCGACACGCCCGAGCGCCGGGCCGGACTGAAAGGACGGCTCCGGCAGGCAGCCTCGGCCATCCAGGACAAGGACCTGGCGGAACAGTATCGGCGGGAACTGTTCGACCGGTTCGACGCCCTGTTCCCCGCGCGCCGCGTCCCCCAGGCGCAACTCTCTACGGGACAGGGCGGACGCTGGCGGCCCGGGCCGCCGCCCAAACTGGGCCAGACGGCGGAAGGCGCGCAGGCGATGCAGTCGCTGAGCCGTTCGATCGAGCCGGTCGCCGCCGCGCTCGCCCACGGCGCCATCGACGATCCGGGGCGGATGGACGACCACCTCGAGGCCATTTCGGCACACGGCTTCGGGGACGCCTCGCTCGATGGCCTCGCCCAGGAGATGGTCCGTCTTCGGTTCTCGGGACAGGACCTTGACTCGGCGGCCTTGCGTCGCCATCTGGCGCAGTCGGGTCACGATGCTTTAGTGCGCGAGGTCGAGAAGGCGGCGGCAAAGTCCGGCGCGCCTTTCCTGGCCGCAAATGCGCCCCTCGCCGAAGCAAGGGTCCGATGGTCGCAGGCGTTCGACGCGCTTACTCGCGTGGCGGCGCTGGAGGATGCACTGAGCTCGGCGGCAGGCATGCCGGGCCAGGACGAGGCGTTCCGCAGGCTGAAAGCCGAGCGGGATGCTTTGCGTCGCGCGATCAAAACCGGAGAGATCTGGGAAGACAGCACGGGTTCGTAACCTTACGGGCCCGTAGCGCATTGTATTTCTGTGGTCGGCCTGATCAGCCGTCCACCCGGAGAAGAGACTATATGAGCGCCCAGACCGAGACGCAGGAAACCGAAGCCCAGAGCGACGGTCCGCTGCTCGACCTCACCGATGCCGGGGTTAAGAAGTTTATCAAGCAGGCGAAGGCGCGGGGCTATGTGACGATGGAGGATCTGAACAAGGTCCTGCCGTCCGAGGAAGTGACCCCCGACGCGATCGAGGACACGCTGGCGATGCTGTCCGAGATGGGCGTCAACGTCGTCGAGGCCGAGGAAGACGCCGCCGAGACCACCGAGAAGGAGGGCGGCGAGGTCGTCGAAAGGGCGGAGACCAGCGTCTCCGAGACGCCTGCCAAGGCCGCCTATGACCGCACCGACGACCCCGTGCGCATGTATCTGCGCGAGATGGGCTCGGTCGAACTGCTGAGCCGCGAGGGCGAGATCGCCATCGCCAAGCGGATCGAGGCCGGCCGCGACGCCATGATCTCGGGCCTGTGCGAAAGCGCCCTGACGTTCGAGGCCATCATGGTCTGGCGCGACGAACTGGCCAACAACCGCATCCTGCTGCGCGAGGTCATTGACCTGGACGCCACCTATGGCGTGCTCAACCCCTCGTCCCTGCCGCACAACCAGCCGCCCGCGGGTGCCATTCCGGCCCCCTCCGCCGAACCGGAAGAGGGTGCCGAGCCCAAGCCGGAAACGGATGATGAGGAGGACGAGGACTTTGATGATGGCGGCGGCATGTCGATTTCGGCGCTGGAGGCGGAACTCCGCGACGGCGTCATGGAGGTGCTGGACGCCGTGGCTGCCGACTTCGGGGCGTTCCGCAAGCTGCAGGACAAGCTGGTCGAGAGCCGGCTGAAGGGCGAGGCGCTCTCGCCCAAGGACCAGAAGGCCTATGACGCCCTGACGGCGGGCATCTCGGGCCGGCTGAAGACGATGAAGCTGAACAACCACCGCATCGAGGCGCTGGTCGAGCAGCTCTATGCGATCAACAAGCGTCTGATGGGTCTGGAAGGCCGGCTGCTGCGCCTCGCCGACAGCTACGGCATCTCGCGTCCCGAGTTCCTGAAATCCTATTTCGGCGCCGAGCTGGACCCGACCTGGGCCGACCGGGTCAAGGAAATGGGCGTCCGCTGGACCAGGTTCAGCGACAATGAACAGGCCCAGATCGCCCAGATCCGCGGCGACGTCGCCGCCGTGGCCACCGAGGCCGGCCTGCCGATCGACGACTACCGCCGCATCGTCCAGACCGTCCAGAAGGGCGAGCGCGAGGCCCGCCAGGCCAAGAAGGAAATGGTCGAGGCCAACCTGCGCCTGGTCATCTCCATCGCCAAGAAATACACCAACCGCGG
>CAZFQC010000083.1:0-9195 GCA_964520795.1 uncultured Brevundimonas sp. | reverse complement strand
AGGATGGCGCGGTCCTCCTCGAGCCAGCCGTTGGCCATGGCGGCGCGCATCATCGCGTATTCGCCGGACACCTGGTAGGCGAAGGTGGGGACTTTGAAGGTCTCCGCAACCCGTTGAACTATATCAAGATACAGCATACCCGGCTTGACCATGACGGCGTCGGCGCCTTCGGCGATGTCCATGGCGACCTCGCGCAGGGCCTCGTCGGAATTGGCGTGGTCCATCTGATAGGTCTTCTTGTCCCCGGTCAGCGCCTTCGCCGAGCCGACCGCATCGCGATACGGGCCGTAGAAGGCCGAGGCGTATTTCGCGGCGTAGGACAGGATCAGGACGTCGTGGAAGCTGTTGGCCTCCAGCGCCTCGCGAATGGCCTGGACCCGGCCGTCCATCATGTCCGACGGCGCGACCACATCGGCGCCGGCATGGGCGTGAATGAAGGCCTGTTCGGCCAGCCGCTCGAGGCTGGCGTCATTCAGGATGCGGCCGTTCCCGACCACGCCGTCGTGGCCGTGGTCGGTGTAGCAGTCCAGGGCCACGTCGGTGATGACGCCGATCTCCGGCGCGGCGTCCTTGATCGCCTTGATGCAGTCGGGGATCAGGCCGTCGGGATCGGTCGCGCCCGTGCCAACCGCATCCTTGATCGCCCCGTCGACATTGGGAAACAGGGCCACGGCGGGGATGCCGAGATCGCGGGCCTCGACGGCGGCCGCGGCGGCGGCCCTGGGCGACAGGCGGAAGACGCCGGGCATGGAGGCGACGGGCACGCGGTCCTCGGCACCGTCATGCACGATCAGCGGCCAGACCAGATCGGCCGGGGTCAGCACCGTCTCCGCCACCAGCCGTCGCACCCAGGGCGACGAGCGCAGGCGGCGCGGACGGGCGTAGGGGAAGGCGGCGGGGGCGAACGGCTGGGTCATAGGGCCTCATAGCTCCCTTCTCCCCATGCGAGAAGGTTTGCCCTAGAAGGCCCTCAAAGACTCAAGGAAACGCCCCATGGACTTCGCCCTCAACGACGACCAGCGCGCCATCCAGGACGCGGCCCGGCAGTTCGCCGAGGCCGAACTGGCCCCGCACAGCGCCGAATGGGATGAGACCAAACATTTCCCCGTCGATGTGATGAAGCACGCGGCCGAGATGGGCTTCTGCGGCATCTACACCGGCGAGGAGCACGGCGGCATGGCCCTCGGCCGGGTCGAGGCGGCGTTGATCTTCGAGGAACTGTCGCGCGGCGACGTCTCCACGGCGGCCTTCATCTCGATCCACAACATGGCGACGTGGATGATCGACAAATTCGGCTCCGACGACCTGCGTGGGCGCTATGTGCCGCGGCTGACGACCATGGAACTGATCGCCAGCTATTGCCTGACCGAGCCGGGCTCCGGTTCGGACGCGGCCGGCCTGCGGACCTCGGCGAAGCGGGACGGCGACCACTGGGTGCTTAACGGCTCCAAGGCCTTCATCTCGGGGGCAGGGACGTCGGACGTCTATGTTGTCATGGCCCGTACCGGCGCGGACGGTCCCAAGGGGGTGTCGACCTTTGTGGTCGAGAAGAACGCGCCCGGCCTGAGCTTCGGGGCCCAGGAAAAGAAGATGGGCTGGAACAGCCAGCCCACCGCCATCGTCGCCTTCGACGACTGCCGCATCCCGGCGGAAAACCTGCTGGGCAAGGAAGGCGACGGCTTCCGCTATGCCATGATGGGCCTCGACGGCGGCCGGCTGAACATCGCCGCCTGTTCCCTGGGCGGGGCCCGCCTCGCGCTGGAGACGACCCAGGCCTACGTCACGACGCGCAAACAGTTCGGCAAGCCGTTGTCGGACTTCCAGAACACCCAGTTCAAACTGGCCGATATGGCGACCCAACTGGAGGCCTGCCGGCTGATGGTGCTGCGCGGTGCCTGGGCCATCGACACCAACCATCCCGAAAAGACCAAATGGTGCGCCATGGCCAAGCGCATGACCACCGACGCCTGTTTCCAGATCGCCGACGAGGCCCTGCAGCTGCACGGCGGCTACGGCTATCTGAAAGACTATCCGCTGGAGCGGATCGTGCGCGACCTTCGGGTGCACCGGATTCTCGAAGGCACCAATGAGATCATGCGGGTGATCACGGCCCGGGAGATGCTGCGGCAGTGACGGAAACCCGCCCGAACCGCTGTCGGCACTGAAGTCGGACATCGATGGCTGACTCAACGCTGGTTCCATGTTGATCTGCACGGGAACGGGAGGACGTCATGCCGAAACTGCTCTGGATCGCCGCCGCCGCCGTCCTGACCGCCGCGCCCGCCGCGGCGCAGGACACCGCCAACTACCTGGGATCGGACGAGATCATCGTTACCGGCTCGCGCGCCATCGAATGGGATCCGGACGATGTGCCGGTGATCCAGCTGGAGCGCCGCGCCGACAATCTGATCGTGGCCGTTCGGGTGGTGAACGACACCCGCGACGCCCCGGGCCGCCGCGACGAGATCACCCGCACCCTGCGCGCCATGGCGCGCGCGGCCGCCGGGCGCGCGGACATCGACCTCAGCATCGAGGACGACGGGACGCTGGTCCCCCTGACCGAGGACATGGTCTCGACCCTGACGCTCGGCATTGACCCGGGCCGCAGCGACACCAGCGTCGCCAGCCTGGTGGTCAAGACGCCGATCCGCGAGGGTGACACGCTCGATGCGGCCTCGGAACGGATCGAGGATTTCGTCGACGGCATCGCTCCGGTCGGACGCTCCCTCGCCGAGATCAGGGGCGACTGGCAACTGTCGGTGATCAATCCCGCCCAGTACCGGGCGCCGATCCTCGCCGCCATCGCCGCGGACGCCCGCACGACCGCTACGACCTTCGGCGAGGGCTATGCGGTCCAGGTCGAGGGGATGTCGAACCGCGTGACCTGGCGCCAGTCGGGTCCGCTGGAACTGTCGCTCTTCATTCCCTACGACATGGTCGTGGTACCGAGGCCCTGAGACGCCAGAGATGATCCTTGCCCTGTTCGCTCTTCTGCTGACCGTTCAACAGCCGCAAACCGGGACACCGCCGGATGCCGCCGGCCCGGCCCCGGGGCCGCGCCACTGGACGGACGGCCAGTTCTATTGGCGCAGCATCCCCATTCCGCAGGTACCGGCGGGCGAGACCGGCCAGGTCCAGGCACAGTTCACCTGCACAGTCGGGCGTCGGGGCGCTGTGCGGGACTGCCGCATCGACCGCGCGCTTCCGCCGGACAGCGGTTTTGGCCGTCGGGTGGTCGGGGGCATGTCCCGCGCCGAACTACACATGATCCGCGGTGTGAAGCCGGGCGACACCATCACCTTCACACTGTGGGCCTGTTCAGACCCCACGGCGACCTGTGAGCGGCTTCCATGGCCGCAGGACTGACGCCCGGGCTGGACCACCTGCCGAGGTCCGCCTAGACGGTCGGCCATGAGTGAGTCTGAAGTCCTGACCCGCGTCGAATCCGGCGTTGGCCGCATCACCCTGAACCGGCCGAAGGCGCTGCACGCCCTGAACCGCGCCATGTGCGAGGCGATGACACAGGCCCTGCTGGCCTGGCGCACGGATGACGCGGTGAAGTCGGTTCTGATCGACCACGCCGGCGAGCGGGGTTTCTGCGCCGGGGGCGACATCCGCATGATCGCCGAGAGCGGGGCAGGGGATGCGTCGGAGGCGAGGGCCTTCTTCAAGGTCGAATACCGCCTGAACCATCTGATGTTCGAATATCCGAAGCCGATCACCGCGATCGTCGACGGCATCGTCATGGGCGGCGGGGTCGGGATTTCGGAGCCGGCGGAGGTCCGTATCGCCACCGACCGCACCACCTACGCCATGCCCGAGACCGGCATCGGACTGTTCCCTGACGTCGGCGGCGGCTGGTTCCTGTCGCGGCTTCCGGGCCAGACCGGCGTCTGGCTGGCCCTGACCGGGGCCCGGCTGAAGGCCGCGGATACGGTCTTCCTGGGTATCCACAGCCACTATCTGCCGGACGATGCGCTGGAGGCCTTCCGGGCCATTCTGGCCGCCGATCCGGCCCATCCGGCCGACGTCGCCGACGGACTGGAAGCCGATCCCGGTGCGGCACCCGTGGAGGCGCACCTGGAGGCCATCGACCGTCTGTTCGCCTTCGAGACGGTCGAGGAGATCTTCGCCGCGCTGGCCGGCGACGGCTCGGACTGGGCCCTGACCCAGCTGGCGACGCTGAAGACCAAGTCCCCGCAGTCGCTCAAGGTCACCCTGCGCCAGCTTCGGCTCGGCGCGGCCATGCCGTCCTTCGCGGACAATATGGCGCTGGAATACCGGCTCGGCGGCCGCGTCGTCCGGACCCACGACTTCCAGGAGGGCGTGCGCGCCGTGGTGGTGGACAAGGACAATACGCCGGCCTGGTCGCCCGCCGACCTGTCAGGCGTCAGCGAGGCCGATCTCGATCGCCTTTTCGCGCCCTTGCCCGCGGAGCAGGAATGGACGCCGCTGGACTGAGGTCTTGCGTCCACGCCGGTTCCGGGGCGTAGCTGCGCCGGAACAGGAGGAGAAGATCATGCGGTCCGTGTTGATGGCGAGCGTTGCCGCCGCGCTGGCGATGTCCCTGGGCGCGTGCGCTGGATCGCAGTATGCGGGCATCCGGCCGGAGGTTGTTGCGCCACCGCCGTCCCCGCCTGTGTCCTCAGGGGCTGAGGCCGCCATGAACGACCCCCGGCGTCCGGAAGCGGACCGGGCCCGCGATGAACTGCGTCAGACCCGGGCCATGCTGGAGTTCACGGGGCTGCGGCCAGGCATGGCGGTCGCGGACATCCGGCCCGAGGAAGGGTTCTTCACCCGCCTGTTCTCGGTGATGGTCGGCGAGACGGGCCGGGCCTACGCCTTTGTGCCCAACCAGACAGCGACCCGCGAGAATGCCTTCGCCGATACCCTGGCCGCGACCTATCCGAATGTCAGCCGGGTGACCGGTACCCTCGAAACCATGGCCTTCGACCGTCCCCTCGACGTCGTCTTCATGGGCGAGGAATACCACGACTTCGTCATCCCCCGTTTCGGCGTGGACGTGGCGGCGATGAACGCAGCGGTGTTCGCGTCGCTCAGGCCCGGCGGCCTCTATGTCATCCTCGACCATCAGGCAGCGGACGGTGCGGGTATCAGCGTGGCCGGAACCCTGCATCGCATCGAGGCGGCCGAGCTGCGCCGTCAGGTCGAGGCCGCCGGCTTCATCTTCGACGGCGAGACAAACGCCGTGCGCGTACCGTCGGACGACCACAGCCTGAGCGTCTTTGACGCCGGCATTCGCGGCCGCACCGACCGCTTCGTCTACCGTTTCCGCAAACCCGGCTGACGACGACCGGAGTTCGGTCTAGGCTGTCTCGTGTGCGCCGCGCGGGCGCCGTGGGAGGATTCGTGATGCGCCGTTCCGTGATTCTGGCCGCCGTGGCGGTGATGGGCCTGTCCTCGCTGGGCTGTATGGCCGGGATGGGCGCGCCGCCCGCCCCGACGCCCGCGGATTACGCCGCCGTGCTGGCCGAGCCGTCGAGGCCCGCCGACGATCGTGCCCGTGACGCGGCGCGCCATACGGCCGAGACCCTTGCCTTCGCCGGCGTGCGACCGGGGCAGAAGATCGCCGACATGATCATCGGCGGTGGCTATTTCACCCGTGTCTTTTCCGCCGCCGTCGGGCCGCGCGGCCGGGTCACGGCCTGGCAGCCCGCGGAATTCATCGCCTTCCAGGCCAGTTATGGCGACAGCCTGACCACGGTCGACGCCCTGGCCAATGTCGACGGAATCCGCTCGCCGCTCGCCGCGCCGGAATTCCCCACCGGACTGGACCTGGTCTTCACGGCCCAGAACTACCACGACCTGCATCTCAGCATGGCTCCGGCCGACACCGCCACGCGGGTCAACGCGGCCGTCTTCCAGGCCCTGAAGCCGGGCGGCTTCTATGTCATCATCGACCATCATGCGGTCGCCGGTTCGCCGCTGACGGCGTCCAACACCGTCCATCGCATCGACATCGAGGCGGTCAAGCGCGAGGTGCTGGCCGCCGGATTCGTGCTGGACGGCGAAAGCGAGGTTCTCGCCAACCCTGCCGATCCCCTGACCGTCAATGTCTTCGATGGCTCGATCCGTGGCCGCACCAGCCAGTTCATGCTGCGGTTCAGAAAGCCGGGCTGAGCAATTTCAGCGCCGGGTGCTGGCGAGAGTGCGGACGAGCGGCTAACCCTCCCGCCACAGCATTCGGGAGACGACGTCATGACCCACAGGATCGCCTTCATCGGCCTCGGAAACATGGGTGGGGGCATGGCCGCCAACCAGGTGAAGGCCGGTCACGCCGTCGCCGCCTTTGATCTGTCGCAGGCTGCCCTCGACCGAGCCGCGGCGGCCGGCTGCAGCCCGGTCGGGTCGGTTGCCGAGGCGGTGACGGACGCCGACCTCGTCATCACCATGCTGCCCGCGGGCCCGCATGTGCTGAAGGTTTATTCGGAACAGATCATCGGCGCGGCGCCGACCTCGGCCCTGCTGCTCGACTGTTCGACCATCGATGTCGACACCGCTCGCAAGGTAGCCGGGCTGGCGAAGGATGCCGGCTACGCCTTCGCCGATGCGCCGGTCTCGGGCGGAACCATGGCGGCGGACGCCGGGACCCTGGCCTTCATGGTCGGCTGCGACGAGCCAGATTTCGCCCGCATCGAGGCGGCGCTGGAGCCGATGAGCCGCGCGACCTTCCGCGCCGGCGACCACGGGGCGGGGCAGGCGGCCAAGATCTGCAACAACATGATCCTTGGCATCACCATGCTGGGCACCTGTGAGGCGATCGGCCTGGCCGAGAAGCTGGGGCTGGATCCGGTGAAGATGTTCGACATCGTCGCCAAGTCGTCCGGACAGTCCTGGTCGACCACGACCTACTATCCCTGGCCCGGCCCGGTGCCGACCGCTCCGTCGAATCGCAACTATGACGGCGGTTTCGCCACCGCCATGATGCTGAAGGACCTGAAACTGGCCCAGGACGCGGCGGCCAAGGTGGGGGCGTCGACGCCCCTCGGCGCCCAGACCGAGGCCCTGTTCCAGATGTTCAACGGTCTCGGCTACGGCGGTCGCGACTTCTCGGCCATCCTGCAGATGCTGCGTGGTCAGCTGGATGGGCTGCCAAGGGCCTAATCTAATCAATCCGTAACGTGACACCGGCGGCGGCGGACGTAGGTTCGGGAGCAATCTGGAGATCCCGTATGTTTGACCGCCGTTCTGTACTCCTTGGCCTTGGCCTGTCCGCTGTTGCGCCTGCTGCACTCGCCCGTTCGGTCCTCGGACAAGCCGCCGAGGGCGCTGACGACGCCGCGCTTGTCGCGGCCCTGGACGCCGCCTTCATGGAAGGCGTGCGCGCGTCGCCCGAAACCCTGACGCAGCTGGGCATGAAGGAGCGCTACAGCGAGCTGGACGATTACACCCCCGAGGCGGCGGTGGCGCAGTTGGCGCTGGGCGAGCGTCAACTGGCGAGTATCGAGGCGCGTTTCGGCGACGCCCGACTGTCGGACCAGGGCCAGCTGTCGCTTCGGCTCTATCGCGACGCCGTCGCCCAGCAGCGTGAGATGTTCCGCTGGCGCCGCCACCAGTATCCGATTTCGACCAGCGGCAGCGTGATGGGGCAGCTTCCGGTGATGCTGATCAACGCCCACGGTGTCTCGAGCGTCGAAGATGCCGAGGCCTACGTCTCGCGTCTCAACGCCGTCGAGCGGGTCATGAACGAGGTCGCGGCTGATTTCGCCGCCCGCGCTGCCGACGGGCTGGCACCGCCGGCCTTCACCTATGAGCCCGTCGTGCGCGACGGGCGCAACGTGATCACCGGCGCGCCCTTCGGCGAGGGCGGGGACTCGCCTGTCTGGGCCGACTTCCAGACCAAGGTGAACGCGCTCGAAATCAGCGCCGGGGAGAAGGCGCGGCTGCTGGAAGCGGGACGCGCCGCCCTGACCGGACCCTTCAGGCGGGGCTATGAACGCATGCTGGCCGAGGTCGAGCGCGTCGGCGCGACGCACGACCGCAATGACGGGGTCTGGGCCCTGCCGGACGGTGCGGCATTCTACCAAGCGTCGCTGAAGTTCTACAACTCGACCGGCGACACCGCCGACTGGATCCATGAGACCGGCCTGGCGGAAGTCGCGCGCCTGCATGGTGAGATGGACGTGATCCGCAACCAGGTCGGTTTCGCGGGCACGCTCCAGGACTTCTTCCAGCATCTGCGCACCGATCCGCAGTACCAGTATCCAGACACCGCCGAGGGCCGGGAGCGGTTCCTGGCCGACAGCCGGGTCTATATCGCCCAGGCCATGGAAGCCGCGCCGCAGTGGTTCAGCCAGCTGCCGGGCACGGCGCTTGAGGTCCGCGCCGTCGAGGAATGGCGGCAGGACACGGCCTCGGTCGCCTTCTACAACCCGCCCTCGGCGGACGGGTCGCGGCCCGGCATCTACTATGTGAACCTCGCCGACATGACCCAGGTGTCAAAGCCGCAGGCCGAAGCGATCGCCTATCATGAGGGCGCGCCCGGGCATCACTTCCAGCTGGCGCGGGCGCAGGAGCAGGAGGGGCTGCCGATGTTCAGGAAGTTCGCCTTCTACGGTGCCTATATCGAGGGCTGGGGCCTCTACGCCGAAAAGCTGGCCAGGGAGATGGGCTTCTATACCGATCCGTATTCGGACTTCGGCCGTCTGTCCCTGGAGCTGTGGCGGGCTATCCGCATGGTGCTCGACACGGGTATCCATACCCGTCGCTGGACCCGCGAGCAGGCGATCAGATACTTCACCGAAAACACCATGATGTCGGAACTGAATATCCGCCGCGAGGTGGAACGCTACATCTCCAACCCCGGTCAGGCGACCAGCTACAAGGTCGGCCAGCTGAAGATCCTGGCCCTGCGGGACGAGGCCCGGGCGACGATGGGCAACCGCTTCGACATCAAGGGCTTCCACGAGGCGGTGCTGGCCGCCGGCGCCCTTCCGCTGGCGGTGCTGGAGGAGCGTGTGCGGGCCTGGGCCGCGGCCTGATCCTTCAGGCTGCGTTGGGTTGCGAGCCGTTATCAATTAAGGGTTTGCGTCCTTTTGTCCGGTCGGATTCATGGACAAACCGGCCCGATCGGCGCATCACCCGACCATTGATTTTGCGCCGTTCGGGGCTTCAGCGCTTGTTCGACTACCAGTCCGCATTCCAGACCGCTGTCGAGCAGGTCAAGGGCGAGGG